>JAOAIO010000009.1 GCA_026414665.1 Azovibrio sp. | reverse complement strand
AACCAGGCGAGCGTGGCTTCGTTGTAGATGTTCAGATGTGGGCCGCAGACGAAAGGCAAGCGGCGGGCATGGGCGAGGCTGACAGCGCCGAGATCGTTGGCCTCGATGCAAAGCGCGCCGGCATCGAGCAGGCGGCGCAGGGCTTTTAGGTCCGATTCGGATTCGAGCAGGGCCTGCGCCGCGAGCACGACCTCCTTGCCAGCGTCGCTTAGATCTTGCGCCAGGCCTAGCCAGTCGGCCGTGCGCAGTTGCTGGCGGCGGGAGCAGACCACCTCGCCCAAGTAGATGCGCTCGACTGCGGGGATTTCCGCCATGCGCGCGTAGAACGCCAGCACTTCGGCCTTGGGCCAGAACCAGAGGAGGGGACCGAGCGCAATCTTCATCTTTGAGACCTCAGCTAAATGTTAGGCCACCTCGAAAAACCTGCTGCGCGGCTGGATGGCTGCGTTGCGCGGTGCTCGGATGCTCGCCTATCCACTTGATATGTCTCGCATCCTGCGCTCCGTGCGCCTTGCCCTTCGTCCGCTTGCGACGGTTTTTCGATGTGCCCGTTAGAGAGTTGCCGCATCGGCACAGCCTTTAGCGCCAGGGGCGGTTGTAGGCGCCCAAGGTTGCCTGTCGGCCTTCCGAGACTTTGGCCAGGTCGGCCTGCCAGACTGGCTCGACCCGGTAGTCGGGCGCCGCCGTGGCGGCCCGATCGAGCGCGGCGCGCAGTGTGCGGGTGACTTGGGCGACGTAGGTCGGGCTGCGCTGCCGGCCTTCGACCTTGATGGCAGCGACCCCGATCTTGAGGAGCTCGGGCAGCACTTCGAGCACATTGAGGCTGGTGGGCTCTTCGAGCGCGTAGTAGGTGTCGCCCTGAACCTCGAAACGGCCTTTGCACAGGGTCGGGTAGCCGGCTGATTCTTGCGGCGCGAAGGTGTCGATGAGGATGCCGTTCAAGCGCGCCTCCATATGCTCGCCCGGTGGTTCGCCAGCCTGGTGGCTGCGCTTTTCCCAGCGCACGAACTTGGCCGGAGAGCAGGCGCCGACGGTGTTCGGCGATTCGCCCGTGGCGTAGGAGGAGAGCCAACAGCGCCCTTCGTTCATGACGCAGAGGCTTCCGAAGCCGAAGACTTCGACTTCCACTGTGGTGTGCTGGATGAGATGCGCCACTTGCGCCAAGGTCAGCACCCGCGGCAGCACGACGCGTTGGATGCCGAATTCGCGCTGGCAGAAATTCACGGCTTCATAGTTGGTGGCCGAGCCCTGCACCGATAGGTGTAGGCGCAGATCGGGGTGACGCTGCCTGGCGTAAGCGAGTAGGCCTACGTCGGCGAGGATCACCGCATCCGCGCCCAGCTCGGCGGCGGCATCCACAGCCTGGCGCCATTCCGCGACGCGCCCGGGCTGGGGGAATGTGTTGATGGCGAGCAAGACCTGGCGGCCGCGCGCATGTGCGTATGCGATGCCCGTGGCGAGCGCCTGGTCGTCGAAATTGAGGCCGGCGAAGTTGCGGGCGTTGGTGGCGTTCTTGAAGCCAGCATAGACCGCATCGGCGCCGTGGTCGATGGCGGCCTTGAGCGCCGGTAGGCTGCCGGCAGGGCAAATGAGATCGGGGGTCTTGACGGACTGCATCGCGTTCCCTTGGCAAGGAAGGGACGAGTATAGCCAGGCGCCCCCGGTCTGCCTTGACCTTGGTCAAAGGCAGTGATCGGGGTTTAGCGCGTGACGATGGTGGGTGCGTAGCCGAGCGCCGCCGCGATGCGCTGCGCCATCTGCTCCGCCTCGGCCCGGCTGGCGTAGGGACCCATGTGCAGACGGTGAATATTGCCGGCGACATGAATGCGGATGGGGTCAGTGAGCCAGTCCAGGTCGCGGGCGAGATGGTTCTTCAAATTCTCGGCATTGTCAGCGTTGGCGAAAGCGCCGAGTTGCAGGTAGATGCCTGGCGTCGGCGTGCTCGTGCGCGGGCTTTCGGCTTCCAATATCTGCCGCACCAGCGCTTCTTCGTCGCGGCGCGGGGGGGGCGGCAGAACGGTGGCGTAAGTCGTGCCGATGGCATCGCCCGGGATAATGGCTTCTACCACCACGCGCGCGCTGCCGCTGTTGATATAGCCGAGCTTGTGCGCCGCGGTGTAGGAGAGGTCGATGATCCGGTCGGCGTGGAAGGGGCCCCGGTCGTTGATGCGCACGACGACTGAGCGGCCGTTGGCGGGGTTGGTCACGCGCGCGTAGGAAGGAATCGCCAGTGTCGGATGGGCGGCGGTCATGGCGAACATGTCGTAAGTTTCGCCGGTGGATGTCTTTTGGCCGTGAAACTTGCGGCCATACCAGCTGGCGATGCCTTCTTGGCGGAATTCGCGCAGGCTGGTGTGCGGCACGTATTGGCGGCCAAGTACCATGTAGGGGCGGTTGGCCCAGCGGTGCAGCGGTTCCCAACGGGGTTCCGCATCCGGGATGTCGTCGAGGTTGGCGGGAATCTCGTCGCCCGGACCATCGTCCTTATAGTAGCCGCCGCCTCGTGGCGCGGGCACCGTCTTGACTGCTTTGGCCGCGCTGCCCTTGTGCGGCGCCGGGGCGGGACCCGGGGTGCTGCCACAGGCGACCAAAAGCGCGGCCATGAGGCTGGACAGGACAAGGCGGAAAACGGACAGCGGGCGCATCATTTCTTGACCAGCATACGATGAGTATGGATGCTCATGAGCATCCCGATACCCAGTAGCAACGTGACGAGGGCGGTGCCACCGTAGCTGATGAACGGCAGCGGCACGCCGACAACCGGCAGGATACCGGAAACCATGCCCATGTTCACGAAAGCATAGGTGAATAGCACGCCGGTGAGGGCCGCGGCCAAGAGGCGCGAGAACAAGGTAGGCGCGGCGGCCGCGATCATCAGGCAGCGACCGATCAGGAGGCTGAAGAGGATGAGCAGCACGACGTTGCCGGCCAGGCCCCATTCTTCCGAGAACACGGCGAAGATGAAGTCGGTGTGGCGTTCCGGCAAGAATTCCAGGTGGGTCTGGGTGCCTTGCAGCCAGCCCTTGCCGAAGGGGCCGCCGGACCCGATGGCGATGGTCGATTGGATGATGTGGTAGCCGGCCCCCAGAGGATCGGACGAGGGGTCGAGTAAGGTCAGCACCCGGCGCCGCTGGTAGTCATGCAGTAGGTTCCAGGCAAACGGCAAGGCAGCGGCGCCCAGGGCGCCCAGACCGAGGAGGATTTTCCAGGGCAGCCCAGCGAAGAAGATGACGAAGAAGCCGGAGGCGGCAATCAGCACCGAGGTGCCGAGGTCGGGTTGCTTTAAGACGAAGGCCACCGGCACCAACAGCAGTAGCGTGGCAATGGCGAAATGCCTGAGCTGCAAGACCGATTCATATTTGTGGAAGTACCAGGCCAGCATCAAGGGCATGGCGATCTTCATGATTTCTGAAGGCTGGATGCGCACGAAGCCGAGCGATAGCCAGCGCCGCGAGCCATTTACGACGCTGCCGAACAAGGCCACGCCGATGAGCAGGATCACGCCCAGCACGTAGAGTGGCACGGCAAAGCGCATCAGCTTCTGCGGCGGGGTTTGCGATACCGCCACCATGATGCCGAGCGCCACCGCCATATTGACCAACTGGTTGTCGACCTTGGCAAACCCGTCGGCGGAAGTGGCTGAGTATACGGTCGCGAGGCCGATGCCCATTAGCATGAGGACGATGGTCAGTAGCGGCAGGTCGAGATGGGCGAGGATCTGCCGGGCCCAGCGCTTAATCCGGTCCATTGCCGTTCTCCTGTGTCTCGGGGCCGTCTTCCGGCGCTTCCACCTCGGGAGCCGGACCACCCGGGAGCTTGCCGAGCAGGTAGTAATCGAACACCTGGCGGGCGATGGGGGCTGCCGACTGGGCGCCGAAGCCGCCGTTTTCCACCATCACCGCCACCACGATCTTGGGGGTGTCCACCGGCGCGAACGCGACGAACCAGGAGTGGTCGCGCAGCCTTTCCTTGACCTGGCCGGCGACGTATTTCTGGCCTTTGAGGCTGAACACCTGGGCCGTGCCGGTCTTGCCGCCTGATTCATAGGGGGCGCCGGCAAAGGCGCGGGCGCCGGTGCCTTCCTTGTTGACGCCGGCCATGGCCCGCTTGATGAGATCGACGTGCTCGCGTTTCAACGGAATCTGGCGGATGGGTTGAGGCTCGACCTGGCGTACTTCGCCGGTACTCGGGTCGCGGATGGTGTTGACCAGGTGCGGCCGGAAGACGCTGCCATAGTTGAGCACGTTGGCGAGCGCATGGGCCATCTGCAAGGTGGTATAAGCGTTGTAGCCTTGGCCGATACCCACCGAGATGGTTTCGCCGGCGAACCATTTTTGCTGCTCGCGTTTCTTGAAGCGGCGCTGCTTCCACTCCGGTGAGGGCAGCACGCCCGGCGTTTCGCCGGGGATGTCGAGGCCGGTGCGGCTGCCTAGGCCCAGCTCGCCCATGAAGCGGGCGATGTTGTCGATGCCCATGTCGTTGGCCAGCTGGTAATAGTAGGTGTTGCACGACACGACGATGGACTTGTACAAATCGACCATGCCGTGTCCGCCCACCTTGTCGTCCATGAAGCGGTGGTTGCCGAAGTTGAAGTAGCCCGGGTCGGCCATGGCCTGGTTGGGGGTGCGCTTGCCTTGCGTCAGGGCCGCGAGCGCCATGAGCGGCTTGAAGGTCGAGCCAGGCGGGTAGGCGCTGTAAATGGCCCGGTTGAGCATCGGCTTGTCGGGATTGTTGTTGAGTTCATCCCAGTCGTCGAAGCGGATGCCGTCTACGAACAGGTTGGGGTCGAAAGCCGGCGAGGAGACGAGCGCCAGCACGGCGCCATTGCTTGGATCGAGCGCGACGAGCGAGCCGCGCCGTCCGCCGAAGGCAGCTTCCGCCACCTGTTGCAGACGCGCATCCAGCGTCAGATGCAGGTCGTTGCCCGGGGTCGGCGGCGTATGCGCGAGAATGCGTACGGCGCGGCCGCCGGCATCGACTTCGACCTGCTCATAACCGGTCTTGCCGTGCAGCTCGAATTCGTAATGCTGTTCGAGGCCGATCTTGCCGATGTGCTCAGTGCCTTTGTAGTTGGCGCTGTGGCCCTCGGCCTCGATCCACTCCATGTCCTTGCTGTTGATGCGGCTGATGTAGCCGATGGCGTGCGCCGCCAAGCTGCCTTCGGGATACTGCCGGAATAGTCGCGCCTTCACCTCGACGCCGGGAAAGCGGTAGCGGTTGGCGGCAAAGCGGGCGACCTCCTCGTCGGTCAGCCGGGTGCGGATCGGGATCGATTCGAAATTTTTCGACTCTTCCAGCAAGCGCTTGAAGCGCCGCCGGTCCTTGGTTTGAATTTCGATGATCTCGGCCAGGCCATCGATGGTGGCTTCCAGACCGACGGTTTTCGCGGGCGTGATTTCCAGGGTGAAGGCCGAGTAATTGCGTGCTAGCACGATGCCGTTGCGATCGACGATGTTGCCGCGATTGGGCACGATCGGCACCAGAGAAATGCGGTTGCTCTCGGCGCGCGTGCTGTAATACTCGTGCTGCACCACTTGCAGATAAATGAAGCGGGCCAGCAGCAGGGAAAACGCCAACAGTACGACGACTCCCGCAAGCAGAATGCGGCTGCGGAAGGTTTTCAGGTCTGCTTCGTTGTGGTGGAAATCGCCCATCGTTTCCAGTTGGCTCAAATGGGCCGGTTCTCATCCCGCTCCACCGGCTGGTATTGCGGCAAGAGCAGCAAGAGGCTAAGCGGTCCCCACAGCAAGGTGGCGATGAGCGGCGCGATGAACTGGCCCCAGCCCGGGAAATCGCCGCCGGCCATGCTGCGGATCAGCAGCTGGATGGCTTGGGCCAGCAGCATCAGGGGCAATACGTGCAGGGCCTGGAGCGACAGGGGGAACCAGAGCATGCGCCGCGACAAGGTCATGGCGCCGTAGGCCGCCAGCACATAGGCGAGCGCGTGCTGGCCGAGCGCGGCGCCATCGGCGACATCCATCGCCAAACCGAGCGTGAAGGCCCAGCCCATGCCCACCTTGCGCCATTCGCGCACATGCCAAAAGCACAACGTGAGCAGCACCCAATCGGGCATGAACAGCCATTGCCGGGTGGGTAGCATGTTGAGCAAAAGCGCCAGGAACAGGCTGAAAACGATGAACCAAGGCCGGACCGGCTGCAAGATGCGCGAGGATTTGTGGGTGGCTTGCATGGCTTAGTGCTTGCGGGTAGAGGCCGCCGACTTGGTCTTTTGGCCGCTCTTCTCGGGCAAGGGTTCGGGATGTGGCGCTTGTGGCGGATGCGGGTCGAGCACCATCACCACGCCGTGATGCTCCACGGCGGCGGTGGGCGTGGCCACGATGCGGGCGAAGGCATAAGCGCTGTCGCGCTCGACATGGGCCACTTGCGCGACTGGGAAGCCGGGTAGGTAGATGCCGTCCAGGCCGGAAGTGACGAGTAGGTCGCCGACCTGCACGTCGGCATTGGCTGGGATGTATTTCAGCTCGACTTGGCCATTGCCCAGGCCGAAGACCACCGAGCGTTGGCCGGTGCGTAGGATTTGCACCGGCACGGCTTGCTGCTTGTCGGTGATCAGGGTCACTTCGGCGCTAAAAGGGAAAACCCGTGTCACCTGTCCGACGATGCCTTTTTCGTCGATCACCGGCTGGCCCGGCACCAGATTCTGCTGCTGGCCTTTATCGAGGTAGACGCGCCGGCTGAAGGGGTCGCGGGCGGTGTAGAGGATGCGTGCGGCGCGGCCCACCGCCTTGTCCCGCGCTTGCAGATCGAGCAGACGGCGCAGCCGCTCGTTTTCGGCTTCAAGCTGCGCCAGACGCAGCAGATCGGGCGCGGCTTCGAGCTGGGCGGCCTTGAGCGCCCGGTTTTCGTTTTCCAAGGTTTCTAGGGCGACGAAGTATTCCGAGCCCTCGGCGAGCATCCGCAGCGGTGCTTGGGCTAGGCGCTGCAAGGGATCGACGCCGAGCGAAATGGCTTGCCGCAGCGCATCCAAGGCATGAAAGCGCAGATCGAGCACGAATAGAGCGACGGCAAAGGCGACGTAGAAGCTCAGCAGCGCCAGCGGTGCTGGGCCGCGCTTGAAGAACGGGGGCGGGGCGTGGTCCAGAGCGGCCACGGGGCTTTAGTCCGACAGGCAGGTGGAGGAAAAGCGGCGGACCCGGGCCGTGCCGTAGCGGGGCGCCCGGGTCATGTCCGGCGGTCTTACTCGGAGGCGAAGATGGAGTCGATCTTGTCCATCTTCTCGAGCGCCAAGCCGCAACCCCGGGCGACGCAGGTGAGCGGATCCTCAGCGACGATCACCGGCAGGCCGGTTTCTTCCATCAGCAGCCGGTCCAGATCGCGCAGCAAGGCGCCGCCGCCGGTCAGCACCATGCCCTTTTCGGCGATGTCGGCGCCGAGTTCGGGGGGCGTCTTCTCCAGCGCCGACTTGACTGCGGAGACGACCTGGTTCAAGGGGTCGGTCAGGGCTTCCAGGATTTCGTTCGAGGAAATGGTGAACTTGCGTGGGATGCCCTCGGCCTTGTTGATGCCGGAGACTTCCATTTCCTTCACCTCGGCCCCGGGGAAGGCGGAGCCGATGGTCTTCTTGATGTTCTCGGCGGTGTTCTCGCCGATCAACATGCCGTAGTTGCGGCTGATGTAGTTGATGATCGCCTCGTCGAGCTTGTCGCCGCCGACGCGGACCGAGCCGGAATAGACCATGCCGCCCAGAGAAATGACGCCGACCTCGGTGGTGCCGCCGCCGATATCGACGACCATGGAGCCGGTGGCCTCGGCCACCGGAAGCCCCGCGCCGATGGCGGCCGCCATCGGTTCCTCGATCAAATACACCTGGCTGGCGCCGGCACCGATGGCGGATTCGCGGATGGCGCGGCGTTCCACCTGGGTGGAGCCGGAGGGCACGCAGATGATGATGCGCGGGCTGGGAGAAAACAGCTTCGATTCGTGCGCCTTCTTGATGAACTGCTTCAACATCTGCTCGGTGACCGTGAAATCGGCGATGACGCCGTCTTTCATGGGGCGGATGACCGTGATCGAACCAGGCGCCTTGCCCAGCATTTCCTTGGCTTCCTTACCTACGGCCTGGATGGTTTTCTTGGCATTGGGGCCGCCTTCGAGGCGGATGGCGACCACCGAGGGTTCGTCCAGAACGATGCCACGCGAGCGGGCGTAGATCAGGGTGTTGGCAGTGCCCAGGTCGATGGCGAGATCGTTGGAAAAATAGCTGCGGAGTAAGCCGAACATTCTGTGTAGATCCTGCTTGGGGATGCGGCAAGTAAAGCTTTTATGATACCTTATAACGCTTTAGCGTATAAGACTTTTTGCGTTGCAGCAGCGGCGCGCGCAGCGCCTGCCGGAATGCTCGTGACGCCGATTGTTTGCCGATTCGAACCCCTGTTTTGTGAGAGCGCCATGTCGCTGACCCTATCCGAGGTAGAACGCATCGCCCATTTAGCCCGCATCGAAATCGGCTCGGCGGAGGCCGAGGCCTGCCGCGACCAGCTGAACGGCATTTTTGCCCTGATCGAAGCGATGCAGGCAGTCGATACCGCCGGCGTCCCACCCATGGCGCATGCCCAGGATGTCTGCCAGCGCTTGCGCGAGGACCGGGTCACGCACCATGATCCTGACGGCCGCTGGCGCGACCGGTTCCAGGCCGTTGCCCCGGAAACCGAAGCCGGGCTCTATCTGGTTCCCAAAGTCATCGAATGAAGAGGAGCGGCCGCTGCCGTCCGCCTAAACCATGATTCACGCCAGCCTCAAAGAACTCGCCGCGGCGCTCGCCGCGAAGTCCATTTCCAGCGTCGAGCTGACCCGCCTTTACCTCGACCGCATTGCCCGTCTCAACCCGGAGCTGAATGCTTTCATCACGGTGGATGAGGAAAAAAGCCTGGCGGCTGCCCGGGCTGCGGATGCTCGCATCGCCGCCGGCCAGGCCGGCCCCCTCACCGGCATCCCCATCGCCCAGAAGGACATCTTCTGCGCCGAAGGCTGGCGCACGACTTGTGCCTCGAAGATGCTGGAGAACTTCGTGTCCCCTTACGACGCGACGGTGGTCGTCAAGCTCGAACGAGAAGCCGGGATGGTTTCGCTCGGCAAGGCGAACATGGACGAATTCGCCATGGGCTCGTCGAACGAAACCTCTTATTTCGGTCCGGTGCGCAATCCCTGGGATCGCGCCCGGGTGCCGGGCGGCTCGTCCGGCGGCTCGGCCGCGGCGGTGGCGGCGCGTCTGGCGCCGGCGGCGACCGGCACCGATACCGGCGGCTCCATCCGCCAACCGGCGGCGCTCTGCAATCTCACCGGCTTGAAGCCTACCTACGGCGTGGTGTCGCGCTATGGCATGATCGCCTTTGCCTCGTCTCTCGACCAGGCCGGCCCCATGGCGCGCTCGGCCGAGGATTGCGCCTTGCTGCTCACGGCCATGGCGGGTTTCGACGCGCAGGATTCCACCAGCTTAGAGCGTCCCGCCGAGGACTACGGCCGCTGCCTGGGCCAGCCCCTGAAGGGCTTGAAGATCGGCTTGCCCAAGGAATTCTTCGGCGACGGCTGCGGCGCCGAGGTGATGGCGGCGGTGCAGGCCGCGATTGCGGAATATCAGCGCCTGGGCGCCGAGATGGTAGAAGTGAGCCTGCCCAATTCGCATCTTGCCGTGCCGGCCTACTATGTCATTGCGCCGGCCGAGGCGAGCTCGAATCTGTCGCGTTTCGACGGGGTGCGCTATGGCTACCGGGCGCCTGAGTATGCCGACTTGAACGACATGTATGCCAAGACCCGCGCGCAGGGCTTTGGCGCCGAGGTGAAGCGACGCATCCTGATCGGTACCTATGTGCTCTCGCACGGCTATTACGACGCCTACTACCTACAGGCGCAGCGCATCCGCCGCTTGATCGCCGATGATTTCGCCAGGGCCTTCGCGCGGTGCGACGTGATACTCGGGCCTACGAGCCCCAGCACCGCCTTCAAGCAAGGCGAGAAGGCCGCCGATCCGGTGCAGATGTACTTGTCCGACATCTACACCATTGCGGTGAACCTCGCTGGCCTGCCCGGCATGTCGCTGCCTTGTGGGTTCGATGCCCAGGGCCTGCCGATCGGGATGCAGTTGATCGGCAATTATTTCGACGAGGCGCGGTTGCTCAATGTGGCGCATGGCTATCAGCTCGCTACCGACTGGCATCAGCGCATCCCGGCGGGTCTGGAGTGAGCCCTTGGTGAAGCGACTGGCCGTTTGGCTGCTGCCGCTCCTATTCGCGGCCTGCGCCCAGCAGCCGCCGGCACCCGAGCCGGAGCCGCAGCCTGAGCCGCCAGCGGAGCGCAAGTTCGAATCGCAACCCTTGAAGTATCTCAAGGGCCGCACCTTGGCGCCGCAGCCCACCCGGCCGCTCGACGTGCGTTCGCGCTGCACCCACCGCGATGCCGTGGGAACGCGCACCCGTCTCGACCTGCTCGTGAAGCAGGCCGAAGTCAAGCGCTTCGAAGCGCAGGTGGACATTCCCAAGCGCGGTGCCTGCCGCTTCAGTCTCAAGGATTTCAAGCAAGTGGCGACGCTGCCGAATGTGCTGCTCGAAGCCAAGAATGGCTCGAATTGCAGCGTGCGCATGTGGGAAGAGGGGCCGCGCGTCACCATCGCTTTCAACAATTGTCCGGCTGCCTGCGAAGGGCAGGCCTTCGATTATCTTTGGCCGATCATGGTAGAAGCCAAGTCCGGCCGCTGTTTCTGACGGGAATGAACATGAGTCAGTGGGAAGTTGTGATCGGGATCGAAACCCACGTGCAGCTGGCGACCGCCTCCAAGATCTTTTCCGGCGCCGCCACCGCTTTCGGCGCCGCGCCTAATACCCAGGCCGCGCCGGTCGATCTGGCGTTGCCCGGGGTGCTGCCGGTGCTCAACAAGCGCGCGGTCGAGTGCGCCATTCGTTTTGGTCTTGCCGTTGGCGCCAAAGTCGCCGAGCGGTCCGTTTTCGCGCGCAAGAACTACTTTTACCCGGATCTGCCCAAGGGCTACCAGATTAGCCAGTTCGAGCTGCCGGTGGTACAGGGCGGGCAAATCCATATCAGCGTCGGCCAGGGTGACAAAGCCTACGAGAAACCGGTGCGCCTCACCCGGGCGCACCTTGAAGAGGATGCCGGAAAATCGTTGCACGAGGATTTCCACGGCAAGACCGGCATCGACTTGAACCGGGCCGGCACGCCACTCCTCGAAATCGTCACCGAACCCGATATGCGCTCGGCTGATGAGGCCGTGGCTTATGCGCGCGCCCTGCACGCCTTGGTGCGCTGGATTGGCATTTGTGACGGTAACATGCAGGAAGGCTCTTTCCGTTGCGATGCCAATGTCTCGGTGCATCGGCCGGGCACGCCGTTCGGCACGCGCCGGGAAATCAAGAATCTCAACTCCTTCCGCTTTCTCAAGGAAGCCATCGAGTACGAAATCCGTTGGCAGATCGAGACGCTCGAAGAGGGGGGCACGATCGAGCAGGCCACGGTGCTGTTCGATCCTGCCAGCGGTACGACGCGGGCCATGCGCAGCAAGGAGGACGCGCACGATTACCGCTACTTCCCCGATCCCGACCTGCTGCCCCTGGTCATTTCTTCGGAGTGGATCGAACGTACCCGGGCCGAGCTGCCGGAACTACCGGAGGCCAAGAAACAACGTTTCATGGCCGATTACGGCCTGTCTGCTTATGATGCCACGACGCTGACGGCATCCCTGGAGATGGCCGATTATTTCGAGGCGGCCGTGGCCGCCGCGGGCAAGGACCAGGCCAAGCTCTGTGCCAACTGGGTGATGGTCGATCTTGCCGCCCGACTCAACAAGGCGGGACTGGAAATTGCCCAGGCGCCGGTCAGTGCCGTGCAGCTGGGGGGGGTGGTGGCGCGCATCGCCGATGGCACCATTTCCAACGCCATCGCCAAGAAGGTGTTCGAGGCGCTGTGGGTCGGGGAGGGGGCGAGTGCCGATGAGATCATCGAGCGGCAGGGGCTGAAGCAGATTACCGATAGCGGCGCCATCGAGCGGCTGGTAGACGAGGTGTTGGCCGCCAATCCCGCCAACGTCGCCGAATTCAAGGCAGGTAAGGAAAAAGCCTTCAACGCGCTGGTCGGACAGGTCATGAAAGCGGCGAAGGGCAAGGCCAATCCGCAACAAGTCAACGCGCTATTGCGGCAGAAGCTACAGGCTCCAGCCTGACTTCTGCCGGCGCGGAGCACGCGGACAAACGGCGCGGCAGGCAAAAATCCCGGCTAGGCCAGCCGGGATGTGGGCTTGCGCGTGTGGGCGCGCTTTAGTTTTTCAGACACTCGCTCATGAAAGCCTTGCGGGCATCACCCTTGAGGCCCTCCTCGCTGGCTTTCTGGTTGCACAGCTTCATCTTGTCTCGTTGTGTCGCGGGGGCGGCTGCCGTGGCCTTGCCGGACAGGCATTCCTTCATGAAGGCTTTGCGCTCATCCCCCTTGAGGGCCTGGCTCTTGGCCTCCTGGTTGCAGTGCTTCATTCGCTCTTGCTGGGCTTGTTGGGCGGGGCTAGGTGTTTTCGCAGGCGCGGCGTTCTCGGCATGCGCGGCAGCGCCGCCCAGGCAGAGCGCTAGGGTGAGCATACGCATCAACGGCTTCATCATCGCCTCCTTTCGGGCGTCAACAACGGGAATGCCATTGTGTTACAGCTCTTCGTCGAGCGCTAGTGCTTTCTGCTGCCGGGAAATGAATTCCTGCATACTGTCGATGCCGCGTAGCTGCAAGATGGTGTTGCGTACCGCGGCTTCGAGCAGGACGGCGAGGTTGCGTCCGGCCGCGACCGGAATGACTACCTTGCGGATCGGCACGCCCAGGATTTCTTGTGTCTGGGCATCGAGCGGTAGACGTGGCGCATCGATGCCCGAGGCCGGCTTTTGCAGGTAGACGATGAGCTTGAGCTTCATCTTACGGCGCGAGGCAGTCTCGCCGAAGATGGTGCGGATGTTGAGTAGTCCTAGCCCGCGCACTTCAAGGTAGTCCTGCAACATGCCCGGACAACGGCCTTCCAGCGTGGTGGGAGCGATGCGCGCCAGTTCCACCACGTCATCGGCGACGAGGCCGTGGCCGCGCGAAATCAGCTCTAGCGCCAGCTCGGACTTGCCGACGCCGGAATCACCGGTGATCAGCACGCCCATGCCGAGCACGTCCATGAAGACCCCGTGCACCGAAGTGGTGTCCGCCAGGCGGCGCGAGAGGTAGATACGCAACAGGTCGATGACCGCGGCGCAGGGCTTGGCCGAGGTCAGGAGTGGGGTTTGCGTTGCGATGCAGATCTGCGCGAGGGCCGGGGGCACCGGGCGGCCATCGGCGACGATCAGGGCCGGCGGCTGGGCGGCGAGCAGCGCGCCGACCTGGTTGGCGAATTGGGCTTCGCTGATGCGCCGCAGCCAATCGATCTCGGCTGGGCCGATGACTTGCAGGCGCTCGGGATGAATCAGATTCATGTGGCCGACCACGTCGGCGCCGTAATTGCCCGATTCCTTCAGGCCGATGCGGCGGTTGGCGCCTACGGCCACTTCCCAGGACAGTTCGAGCTTGTCCCGGTGATCCTCGAACAATTGGACTAGGCTGATTTCCTGCATCGCGGAAAGCGCATCAGGCGGTAAACAGCGTGACGACCTGGGCAGCGTCCGAGGCGGCGGCCAAGCGCTCGCGGAATTGCCGGTCGGCAAAGCAAGTGGCGAGTTCGGAGAGGATCTGCAGGTGTTCCTCGGTGGCCTGTTCCGGCACCAGCAGGATGAAAAGCTGGGACACCGGGCGGCCGTCCGGGGCATCGAAGGCGATCGGCTCGGCTAGGCGGATGAAGGCGCCAGTGGCTTGCTTGAGGCCTTTGATGCGGCCATGCGGAATGGCGATGCCCTGGCCAAGTCCGGTGGAACCGAGCTTTTCCCGGGCGAACAGGCTCTCGAAGACCTGCGCGGCGGCAATGCCGCTCGTGCTTTCGAAGAGCTGGCCGGCTTGCTCGAAAACACGTTTCTTGCTGCCGGCGTCGATGTCGAGCAGGACATGGGACTCCGGCAGGAGTTGGGCAATCAGTTTCATGATCGGGGGTTCGGGAAGCGACCGACCGGAGCGGCCGGCGGGCCGCAGCGGCTAGCCGCGGCCCGGCGCGACGTCAGTCGGCGAGATGGTTGGCGACCTTGTCGCCGCGGTGATGATCCTGGAGCTTCTGCTTGTGCTTGAGCACTTGGCGGTCGAGCTTGTCGAACATGCTGTCGATGGCGGCGTAGAGATCATCCTCGCTGCTTTCCACGAAGATGTCCTTGCCGGGCACGTGCAGCGTGACTTCGGCCTTCTGCTTCAATTTTTCGACGGATAGGATGACGTTCACGCCCGTGACGCGGTCGAAGTGGTTGATGACAGGGCCCAGCTTCGTTTCCACATACTCGCGGAGGGCGGGAGTCACTTCGATATGGTGACCGCTGATTTGCAGATTCATTTTCTTCTCCTCTTTTACAGGGTCTTGCGTAAATTGACCGGCGGGATGTTGAGCGCTTCGCGGTATTTCGCCACGGTACGCCGGGCCACAACGATTCCCTGCTGGCCTAGTATTTCGGATATTTGACTATCCGACAAGGGCTTCTTGCCATCTTCGGCGCTGATCAATTGCTTGATCAAGGCTCGGATAGCCGTGGCAGAACAGGCTCCGCCGGTATCGGTGGAGACATGGCTGCCGAAGAAGTACTTCAGTTCGAAGATGCCCCGGGGCGTGGCCATGTATTTCTGGCTCGTCACCCGTGACACGGTGGATTCGTGCAGGCCGATGAGGTCGGCGATTTCGCGCAACACGAGCGGGCGCATCGCCACCTCGCCGTGCTCGAAGAATTGGCGCTGGCGATCGACGATGGCTTGCGATACCCGGGCGATGGTGTCGAAGCGCTGCTGCACGTTTTTGATCAGCCAGCGGGCCTCTTGCAGTTGCGCGCTGAGATTGCTTTCGCCGCGGCGCTGCTTGGCGAGGATGTCCGCATAAAGGCGGTTGATCTTGAGTTTGGGGTAGGCATCCGGGTTGATTTGCGCGGTCCACTTGCCGCGCACCCGCTTCACGATCACGTCGGGGATGATGTAGCGCGTATCGATGGCGGCAAAGCGGGCGCCGGGGCGTGGGTCGAGACTGACGATCAGGGCGTGCGCCGCCTTCAGTGCTGCGTCGTCGCAGCCGCAAGCTTTTTTGATCTTGTTGAAGTCCCGCGCCGCGAGAAGTTCGAGGTGCGCCTCGACCACCGCGAGGGCCAGGTCGCGGACCGGGTCTTGCGGCAAGGCCTTGAGCTGCAGGGCCAGGCATTCTTGCGGTGAGCGCGCCCCGATTCCGGTTGGGTCGAAACTTTGCAGCTGGCGCAGGGCGATTTCCAGTTCGTCGAGCTCGATGGCGAGCGCTTCCGGGAGGGTGGCGAGCAGCTCGTCGAGCGGTGCCGACAGATAACCATCGTCGTCGAGCGCCTCGATGAGAAAGCGGATCAAGGCCCGGTCGCGGTCGGAGAACTGGGAAAGTCCGAGCTGCCACTCGAGGTGTTCGCGCAAGGTGGTCGTCGCGGCTTGAAGCTCGTGCGCGTCGACATCGTCATCCTCACGGTCGCGCTGCGGGTTGCCGTAGCTGCCACTATCTTGGATCCAGCGTTCGTCTTCCAGCTCGTTCGGGCTTAGCTCGTTCTGCGCTACGTCGCGCTCGTCTGGTGCCGGCGTGCTACCCTCGCCGCCTGGCGCCGGTGCGCCGCCAGGACCCAAAAAATAGCTGTTTTCGCGGTCCGGCTCGTCTTCTCGTTCGAGCAGCGGGTTTTCCAGCAAATAACGTTCGATCTCCTGGTTCATCTCCAGGGTCGAAAGTTGCAAAAGCTTGATGGCCTGCTGCAACTGGGGAGTGAGCGCCAGTTGTTGAGAAAGCTTGAGCTGGAGGGAGGGCTTCATGGGCGGGGTGGCAGGGTGTTGCAGGGAAACCGCGGCTCAAAGGCGGAAATGCTCACCCAGATAGACTTTTCTTACATCTTCATTATAGACGATCTCTTCCGGCGGGCCAGAGGCCAGGACCTGGCCGGCGTTGATGATCCAGGCATGGTCGCAGATGCCGAGGGTCTCGCGCACGTTGTGGTCGGTGATGAGCACGCCGATGCCGCGCTCCTTGAGGAAACGGATGATCTTCTGGATGTCGAGCACGGCGATCGGGTCTACGCCGGCGAAGGGCTCATCCAGCAGGATGAAACGGGGATTGGTGGCCAAAGCCCGGGCGATTTCCACCCGGCGCCGTTCGCCGCCGGACAGGGCGGCCGCTTGGGTATGGCGGATATGGGCGATATGTAGCTCGTCGAGCAGGTGCTCCAGCCGCTCGTTCACCGCTTCGGGCGAGAGCCCCTGCAATTCCAGCACCGCCTGGATGTTTTCCGCCACGTTCAGCTTTCTGAAGACCGAGGCTTCTTGCGGTAGGTAGGACAGCCCCAGCCGGGCGCGCTGGTGGATGGGCAGGTGGGTGAGCCTGGTGTCGTCGATGAAGATGTCGCCGCCGTCGGCGGCCACCAGCCCCACGACCATGTAAAAGCAAGTGGTCTTGCCCGCGCCGTTGGGGCCGAGCAGTCCGACGACCTCGCCGCTCTTGACCGCGAACGAGACGTCGGCCACCACGTCGCGGTTTTTGTAGCGTTTCTTGAGATGGTGGGCGCTCAGGCAGCCCGGCTGTTCATTCATGCTCGCCTTCTTCGTTTTGGGCTTGCAGCACCCGGCGGATGCTGTCTTGGGAAAAGCCCCGGTATTGCAGGAAACGTTGCTGCTTGGCCTGCTCCGCGGGGGTGTCGGGCAACAGGCCGAATTTTTTCTGCCATACCGCGCGGCAACGCCCGACTTCGTCGCCGGCGGCGGCCAGGGCGCTGGCGATGGTTTCCGGCGCCACCCCGACTTGGCGCATTTCTCGGTCGAGGCGGGCATTGCCATAGCGGCGGCCGCGGATGCTAACCCGATTTTCGGCGTAACGCACATCCGAGAGTCGTCGTTGCTGCTCTAATTCATCGAGCAGCTGCTCGAGCTGCTCGGCCGATTCAGCGTAAGCGGCGAGCTTGCGGCGCAGCTCGGCGCGGCTATGCTCGCGCCGCGCCAACAGGGCTAGGGCCCTGGCCGCGAGGCTGTCAGGCATCGCTGGGCGCGGCGGCCACGGCCTTGCTCGGCGTGACGCAGGCGCGGATCTGACGTTCGATTTCCTGGGCCAGGTCGGGATGCGCCTTGAGGAATTCGCGCACGTTGTCCTTGCCTTGGCCGATCTTGTCGCCCTTGTAGGCATACCAGGCGCCGGATTTCTCGATGATCTTGTGCGCCACGCCCAGCTCGATGATCTCGCCTTCGCGCGAGATGCCTTCGCCGTAGAGGATGTCGAAAATGGCTTCCCGGAACGGTGGCGAGACCTTGTTCTTCACCACTTTCACCTTGGTCTCGTTGCCAATCACCTCGTCGCCTTTCTTGATCGAGCCGATGCGACGGATGTCGAGGCGCACCGAGGCGTAGAATTTCAAGGCATTGCCGCCGGTGGTGGTTTCCGGGTTGCCGAACATGACACCGATCTTCATGCGGATTTGGTTGATGAAGATGACGAGCGTGTTGGTTTTCTTGATGTTGGCGGTGAGCTTTCTTAGGGCCTGGCTCATCAGGCGGGCGTGCAGGCCCATCATCGAGTCGCCCATCTCGCCTTCGATTTCGGCCTTGGGGGTGAGGGCTGCCACCGAGTCGATGACGATCACATCGACGGAGCCGGAACGCACCAGCATGTCGGCGATCTCTAGGGCCTGTTCGCCGGTATCGGGCTGGGAAATGAGCAGCTCGCCGACATTCACGCCCAGCTTTTGCGCATACTGCGGGTCGAGCGCGTGTTCGGCATCGATGAAGGCGGCGGTGCCGCCCAGCTTTTGCATTTCGGCGACCACTTGCAGGCAGAGGGTGGTTTTGCCGGATGATTCGGGGCCGTAGATTTCCACCACGCGGCCGCGTGGCAGGCCGCCGACGCCGAGGGCCAGATCGAGGCCGAGAGAACCGGTCGAGACTACTTGTAGCGCCTCGTCGATGTCGGCTTCGCCCATTTTCATGATCGAGCCTTTGCCGAATTGTTTTTCGATTTGGGCCAGCGCGGCCGCCAGCGCCTTGGCTTTGTTGTCGTCCATGGCAATTACCTTGAATGTCGAGCGGGGATTATGGCACAAGCCCCGGATGTGGAATAAATTTTGCTGAAGCGCGATTTACTGTAAGGACGCACAGTATATGTGCAGTCGCGCCGCCCGGCCAAGTCCATGCGTGCGGCGCGGCCGGGCTCACAGGCCGTGCTGACGGAACCAAGCCAGCATCCGCTTCCAGCCGTCTTCTGCCGCGTCCTTGCGGTAGCTGGGGCGGTAATCGGCGTGGAAGGCGTGGGGCGCCTGATCGTAAATGACGATCTGCGAGGCTCGGGCGGCTGGCGCGGCGGCGGCTGCGAGCGCGGCTTCCATCTGTTCTACCGATGCGAGAGGAATGCCGCTGTCGAGGCCGCCATAGAGGCCGAGCACCGGGGCTTTCAAATCGTCGACGATGGTGATGGGATGGCGCGGGGTGGTGGCGCTCACCGTCCCTTCGAGACGGCCATACCAGGCTACGCCGGCCTTGAGCGAGGCGCGATAGGCGCTGTAGAGCCAGGTGATGCGGCCACCATAGCAAAAGCCGGTGATGCCGAGCCGGCCCGGGTCGCCACCGTTTTGGAAAGCCCAGGCGGCGCAGGCGTCGAGGTCGGAGAATACCTGGGCATCCGGGGTCTTGGCGGTGATTTTCTCCAGGATGTCCGCCACGCTGGCGAGCTGGCGCGGGTCGCCTTGGCGGCTGAACAGTTCCGGGGCGATGGCGAGATAGCCGAGTTTGGCGAGGCGGCGGCAAACATCGGCAATGTACTCATGCACCCCGAAGATTTCGGAGACCACCAGAATCACCGGCAGCCGTTCCTGGCCGGCAGGTCGGGCCTGGTAGGCTTCCACCTCGCCCTGGGGCGAGGGCAATTTCACCCGGCCGGCCACGAGGCCGGCGCTATCGGTATGGAGGGCGGTCTGCGCCATGATCGGCTGGGTGGCGAGGGCAAAGCCGACGCCGGCCGAGGCGGCAATGAAATCGCGGCGGCTCAAAGGGCGCTCCAGGGGACGGCCCGGCACGAGGCTGTCGAATTCGGGGGGGTGAGTCATCGTCGGCATCTCCTGTCAGAGGTAGCACTGCATCATAGCTGCGGCGCTAGATGAACGGTAGGGAGGGGCCTTGGGCCAATGTGGCAGCGCGCCGCCTTAGCTGCTGATGCGGTTGTGGCGCAGCCGCTTGCGCCAGGCAGGCCGTTCGCCTTCGCCGGGCGGGTGGAGCGCCGCTGTCATTTCCGCCAGGGCGCGCGCTACGCGTTCGTTCAGGCTGCCCTGGGGCAAGTGGCCGCGGGCATCGGGAGTGCCGGCGGGTAGCCCGGTGAGCAGCTCCATGGCCTCATCCACCGTGGCTACGGGCCAGATGTGGAAGCGACCGGCCCGGGCCGCGTCCACCACGTCCGGGCGTAGCATCAGGTGGGCGACGCTGGCGGCGGGGATGAGAACGCCTTGTTCTCCGGTCAGGCCGCGTGCTTGGCAAAGGTCGTAGAAGCCCTCGATTTTTTCATTGACGCCGCCAATCACCTGCACTTCGCCAAATTGGTTCACCGAGCCGGTGAGCGCCAGGCTTTGGCGGATCGGCGCCTGGGCCAAGGCCGAGAGCAGGGCGCAGAGCTCGGCCAGAGAGGCGGAGTCGCCTTCCACCTGGCCATAGGATTGCTCGAACACCAGGCTGGCGGCGAGCGATAGCGGTTGGTGCCGGGCGAAGCGGGCGGCGAGGAAGGCGGTGAGAATGAGCACGCCTTTGGAGTGGATGGCGCCGCCTAGCTCGGTTTCTCGTTCGATATCGACGACATCGCCATCCCCGACTCGGGCCGTGGCCGTGACCCGCACCGGGTGGCCATAGCGCGCTCCGGCCAGCTCCACGACGACCAGGGCATTGGCTTGCCCGGCGCGTTCGCCGGTGGTGGAGATGAGGGTGCTGCCTTCGAGCATGGCGGCGAGTACATGGCGCGGGTAGCGGTCGGCGCGTCGGGCGCGTGCGGCGAGCGCGGCATGGATGGCCGCGGCGCCGACCTGGCTGGCGGTCGCGTCGGCTTGGCGCGCGTGGTATTCGGCTTCGCGCATCAGGTTGGAGAGGTGGCGGGTGTGCAGGGAAAGCCGGCTCGCATGTTCGGCGTGCCGCGCCGCTTCTTCGATCAACAAGGCCGTGGCTGCGGCATCGAAAGGCAGAAGTCCGGCGCTGCGTCCGAGATTGGCGAGCAAGCGGGCGAACTGGCGTTCGCTTGCCGCTGTGCGCGGCAGGTCGTCCTCGAAATCGGCGGCTACCTTGAACAGCTCGCCGAATTCCGGGTCGTTTTCCATGAGCAGGTAATACAGCTCGCGTTCTCCGACCAGCACGACCTTCACCTGGCAGGGCGCCGCTTCCGGGCGCAGGGTAGCTTGGTGGCTCCAGCCTTGCGCCTCAGCGGGCGGTTCGATGGCGATGCGGCCGGTGCGTAGGGCGCGCTTTAAGCTCTCCCAGGCATAGGGCTGGGCGAGCAAGCGGCCGGCGTCGAGGATCAGATAGCCGCCGCTGGCGCGGTGTAGGGCGCCAGGCCGGATCATGTTGAAGTGGGTGGCTTGGCCGCCGGCTACGGGCAGGTGTTCGATGCTGCCGATCAGGTTGGCAAAGCCCGGGTTGTCCTCGCAGACGACCGGAGCGCCACGCGTTTCGCTGTGATCGACCAGGAGATTCACTTGGTAGCGCAAGAGCGACGGCTTGTTGCTGGTTTCGGCCTCGCCTTCCTCGCTGCTTTCGTCCTCGCCGAAGTTGCCTTGCGCGACGCTGTTGATGACGTCGTCGCGGATGGCATCGATGAAAGCTTGCACCTCGGCGAGATCGGCGTAGTGGCGCCGTAGCGCCCGCGTCAGGTGGGCCAACACCGGACGCAGCGCCTGGCGTTCGGCGCGGGCGATGGCTTCTTGCAGTTCTTGGCGCCAGCTCGGGAAGTCGGCAAGCAGGTCGGCGAGCTTGAGGCTCCAGGTTTCGACCAGCGCCTCGATGCGCTGGTGCTCGGCTTCCGAGAGCGCCTCGAAATCTTCAGGGCTCATCGGCTTGCCGGCTTGCATCGGCGCGAACACGAAGCCTTCGGGCGTATTCAGGAGGCCCAGTCCTTCGGCCTCCGCCGCCTTGCCGAGCGCGGCGATGGCCTCCTCCTCGCGGCGCTTGTGGCTGGCTTGCAGGGCTTCGACCCGGTCTACATGGGTGTCGGCCGCGAGGGCGGCATCGATGGCCGCGGGCAGCTCGCGCACCAATTGCTGCAGGTCGGCCTTGAGGCGGGCGCCGCGGCCCGCGGGTAGGCGCAAGAGGCGCGGCGTGCGCGGCTCGTCGAAATTGTGCAGATAGCACAGATCGGGCGGGGTGCGGCCTTGCGCGGCGAGGGCCTTGACCCGCCGAAAGACGGTGGTGTGGCGGCTGCTGCCGGGCTCGCCGAGCACGAAGACGTGGTAGCCCGGATGCGTCATGGTCAGGCCGAAATGCAAGGCTTCTTCGGCCCGTTCTTGGCCGAGTCCGCCGGGTAGGGGTTCGAGTTCGGCGGTGCTGGCAAAGCCGAGGCTGGCGGGGTCGCAGCGCTGCCGCAGCCGTTCGGGAGTCAAAGGGGCAATGGGCATAGGGTCACATCAGCACGATGTCGTACTGTTCTTGGGCGTAACTGGCTTCGGCCTGGAGCGAGACGGGCTTGCCGATGAAATCGGAAAGCATGGCGAGGGATTGCGACTCTTCGTCGAGAAACAAATCGATGACTTGCGGGCTGGCGAGCACCCGGTATTCCCGGGCGTTGAATTGTCGCGCTTCGCGCAGCAGTTCGCGCAGAATCTCATAGGCAACGGTGCGCGCCGTTTTGACCTCGCCGCGGCCGCCGCAGGTGGGGCAAGTCTCGCACAATACGTGCGCGAGCGACTCGCGGGTGCGCTTTCTCGTCATTTCCACGAGGCCGAGAGCGGTGAAGCCGTTGACCGTCAGGCGGGTGTGGTCGCGGGCTAGGGCCTTGTTGAACTCGGAGAGCACGGCCTGGCGGTGTTCCGGGTTCTCCATGTCGATGAAGTCCACGATGATGATGCCGCCCAGGTTCCTCAGCCGCAGCTGCCGGGCGATGGTCTGGGTGGCTTCGAGATTGGTCTTGAAGATGGTGTCGTCGAAATTGCGCAGCCCCACGAAACCGCCGGTATTCACGTCGATGGTGGTCATGGCCTCGGTCTGGTCGATGATCAGGTAGCCGCCGGATTTGAGTTCTACCCGCCGGGCCAGCGCCTTTTCGATTTCGTCCTCCACGCCATACAGATCGAACAGCGGCCGCTGGCCGGTGTAGTGTTCGAGCAAGGGACTGACCGCCGGCGTGTATTCGGCCGCGAAGGACTGGAGTTTCTGGAAATTCTCGCGGGAGTCGATGACGATGCGGCTAGTGTCGGGATTGACCAAGTCGCGCAGTACCCGCTGCGCCAGGTGCAGCTCCCGGTACAGGCAGGCGGGGGCGCCGGCCACCCGGGCCTTGTCGCGGATGTCGCTCCAGAGCTTTCTCAAGTAGGCGATGTCATTGACGAGTTCGGCGTCGGTCGCCGTTTCCGCCATGGTGCGCACGATGAAGCCGCCTGGCTCGTCCTCGGGCACCAGGGCGGTGAGGCGGGCGCGCAGGGATTCGCGCTCTGCCTCGTCCTCGATGCGCTGCGAAATGCCAATGTGCTTGTCCTGGGGCAGATACACGAGCATCCGCCCGGCCAGGGAAATCTGGGTGGACAGACGGGCGCCTTTGGTGCCGATCGGGTCCTTGATGACCTGCACCAAGAGGCTTTGGCCTTCGGCGAGGATTTTCTCGATCGGCTTGTGTCCGTCGCGGCCGTGTTCGCCGCCCGTCTCGCGCGGCTGCCAGATGTCGGCTACATGTAAGAAGGCGGTGCGTTCCAAGCCCACCTCGATGAAGGCGGACTGCATGCCCGGCAAGATGCGGCTCACCTTGCCCAGATAGATGTTGCCGACGAGGCCGCGGCTTGCGGTGCGCTCGATGTGCAGTTCCTGCACGACGCCCTGGGCCATGACGGCCACCCGGGTTTCCTGAGGCGTGAAATTGATCAGGATTTCTTCGGACATGGATCGGTAAAATGCGCGTTTTCTCACGATTCTACCCGATGCCCTCCGTAAGCCCTGAACTCCTTGCCCCGGCTGGTTCGCTGGCCATGATGCAGACCGCCTTCGCCTTTGGCGCTGATGCCGTATACGCCGGACAGCCGCGCTATTCGCTGCGTGTGCGCAACAACGCGTTCGGCGATCTCGCGACGCTGGCCCAGGGCATTCAGGCCGCGCACGCTGCGGGCAAGAAGTTTTACGTGGTGAGCAACATTTTTCCCCACAACGCCAAGCTGCATACCTATCTACAGGACATGGCCGAGGTGGTGGCCCTGCAGCCCGATGCCCTGATCATGGCCGATCCGGGGCTGATCGACATGGTGCGCGAAGCCTGGCCGGAAATGCCCATCCATCTCTCGGTGCAAGCCAACACGGTGAATTGGGCGGCGGTGAAATTTTGGCGGAAGCTGGGCCTTTCCCGGGTGATCCTGTCGCGCGAGCTCTCTCTCGACGAGGTGGCGGAAATCCGCCAGGAGTGTCCGGACATGGAGCTCGAAGTATTCGTGCACGGGGCCCTCTGCATCGCCTACTCGGGCCGTTGCCTACTGTCTGGCTATTTCAATCACCGGGACCCGAATCAGGGGACCTGCACCAATGCCTGTCGCTGGGACTACAAGGTGAGCCCGGCCGAAGCCGACGCCGCCGGCATCGCGCGGCCCATCGTCGCGCCTTCCGAGAACGCCGTGACCGGCCTGTTCCAGCCCAGGCCCGAGCAGAAGGTTTGGTTCCTGGAAGAAAAGCACCGGCCCGGGGAGTTGATGCCCATCGAGGAGGACGAGCACGGCACCTACATCATGAATTCCCGTGATCTGCGTGCCATCGAGCATGTGCATCGGCTCGTCGAGATTGGTGTCGATTCGTTGAAGATCGAGGGGCGCACCAAAAGCGCCTATTATGTGGCGCGCACCTGTCAGAGCTACCGTGCCGCCATCGCCGATGCCGTGGCCGGCCGTCCTTTCAACCCGGCGCTGCTTACCGAGCTGGAAAGCCTGGCCAACCGTGGCTACACCGACGGCTTTTACCAGCGCCACCACGACGCCGCGTACCAAAACTACCTGAAGGGGTATTCCGAATCGAGCCGCAGCCAGTACGTCGGCGATGCTTGCCGCTTCGATGGGGCGCGCGGGCTCATGGAAGTGGACGTGAAAAACCGATTCGTTCGTGGCGATCAGCTCGAGATCGTGCACCCCGCCGGCAACCGTGTCGTGCAGGTGGATCGGCTGGAAAACGCCGCAGGCGAGCCGGTGGAAGCCGCCCCCGGCAGCGGCCACCGGGTTTGGCTGCCGCTCCCGGCCGAGGTCGAAGGCGCCTTTCTCGCGCGTTTGTTTTAGCGGACGAGTCGCCAAGCGACTCACGAAGCTCCCCGCTTCTCGCGGGGGCGGGGTTGGCGGAAAGGCGGCGCCGCGCACCAAACGTGCCCGCTTGCGACAGTCGTTCGCGGTGCCCTACTGCGGTCAGCCGGTGACCAAGTCGCCGCGCTCGCCGCCTAGGGCGTCTAGGAGCGCCGGGATGAAATGGGCGAATTCGCCGGTCATCAAGGCGAACTCGGCATCGAAGATTTCCTCGGCGTTCTCGGCGCCTTGCTCAGCGTTTTCCTTGAGCACGTCGAGGAAGGCAAGTCGCTTGATTTCGCCCTTCTCGGTGAGCACGAAGCTGATCTTGTCTTCCCAGGTGAGCGCTAGACGGGTGGGCTGCTTGCCGGCGGCGAGATGCGCCTTGATTTCGGCGTGGACTTCGTCGCCGAGCGGGTGACGCACATAGCGCACCGTGGCTTTGGCTTCGTCTACAGCCTTGAGTTCGCAATCTCGGTCGATGCAGAATCCGGCCGGCGCCATGCCGCTGGCTAGCCAGTCAGCCATGGCGGCGCTGGGGGACATCTGGGTCTGCACCAAGGCGAGCGGAAAGGCATCCAGGCATTGGCGCAGGTGCTCCAAGGCCTCTTCGGCTTTCATCAGGCTGGCGGCATCGACCCCTAGCCAGCCGCGGACCGGGTCGATCCAGACCGGGGTCTTGCGCCGCCGAGTGAAGGCGCGGGGCAGCAATTCTTGCGTGACCTGCTCCTTGAGCTCGCGCAGCGCCTTGCGTCCGGGCGGATAGCCTTGCGCGGCGGCCAGCTGCGCGGCGCGGGCATGGACCTCCTGTTGCACGACCGCGGCCGGCAGCAGGCGTTGCTCGACGCAGAGCATCAGCAGCCATTGGCCACCGACCGAGTGCACGAGTTCGCCATCGCGGGGCGGCACCCAGCCCCGGGTCATGCTGTCTTGGCTGGCGCAGGGGCGAAAGACGCCGCGGGCGAGCTGCTCGGTCAGGCGAGCGAGCGTAAGCTCCCATGGGGCGGGCAGGCGATACAGTTGCAGATTCTTGAACCACATGCGCAGACTTTCTTGATGAGACGACGGCCGCGCTTAGATGGCGCGGCGCCGGAAGATCAAGTCCCAGACGCCGTGGCCAAGCCTTAAGCCACGCTGCTCGAACTTGGTGAGGGGGCGATAGGCCGGACGCGGCGCGAAGCCCGGGAGACCAGCGGTGGAGTCGGCTTCTAGCGCCGCGGCGAGGGCCTCGGGCGTAGGCGGGGCGACGCTGTTCTCCAGGCGCGGCTCGCGGCTAAGCACGTCGAGCATCTGCAAAGCGTAGTTTTCCCAATCCGTGGCGCAGTGGATATAGCCGCCGGGCTTGAGGCGCGCAGCGAGCAGCGCCACGAAGGGCGGCTGGATCAGCCGGCGCTTTTTGTGCCGGGTCTTGTGCCAAGGATCGGGGAAGAAGATGTGGATGCCATCCAGGCTGGCCTCAGGCAGCATGTCACGCACCACTTCGACCGCATCGTGGTTGCCGATGCGCAGATTGGTGAGCCCTAACTCGGCGATGCGCTTGCACAGGGCGCCGACACCCGGCACATGCACTTCGAGGCCGAGATAATCGTTCTCCGGGTGGGCCGCGGCGATGCTTGCCGTGGTCTCGCCCATGCCGCAGCCGATTTCGAGGATTTTCGGCGCGCTGCGGCCAAACACGGTGTCTAGGTCGATGCGCGCGTTTTGGTAAGGCACGCCGACGCGCGGCAGCATCATGTCGTAATAGCGTTGCTGCGCTTCCGACATGCGCCCAGCGCGGCGCACGAAGCTACGGATGTGGCCATGCGCCGCGGGCGCATGGCCGGCGCGCCCCTGGGTGGGGACGCTGGGCGGCGTTTCGCGGTCGTTCATCCTAGGTTCCGATCAGGCCGGTGGTGGGGGAGGAAGGGTCGGCGCTGTAATACTTCTTCGGCATACGCCCGGCGAGGTAAGCGGCGCGTCCTGCCTGTACCGCTTTCTGCATGGCGGTGGCCATGAGCACCGGGTTGCGGGCATGGGCGATGGCGGTATTCATCAGCACCCCATCGCAGCCGAGCTCCATGGCAATTGCCGCATCCGAGGCGGTGCCGACGCCGGCATCGACGATCACCGGCACGCGCGCCTGATCGATGATGAGGCGCAGGTTCCATGGCTGTCTCTTATACACATCT
>JAOAIO010000100.1 GCA_026414665.1 Azovibrio sp. | reverse complement strand
CCACCCATCTGGCGCGCGAGCATGGCATCGCTTACCTGGCGTGCGGCCACCATGCCACGGAACGTTTCGGGGTGCGTGCCTTGGCGGCCTTCTTGCAGCGGGAAAAAGGCCTCGATTGCGAGTTCGTCGATCTCGACAACCCGGCTTGAGCCAGGCGCGGTGAGCGTGCAAGTCGATCAGCGCGTCACGTTCGCCCCTTCTCCTGGTCGGGGAGCGGCGCGCCGCTTTCATGCTCGGGACGCGCGGACCGATCGCGCTGGGTTAGCCTAGCCGTAGGCTGGCTAGGTAGCGGTCTATCTGCGCGACCAGCCGTTCCATGGCGCTGCCATTTAGCATGAAGGCGATGACGCCGCGCAATTGGCGGCGTTCGAGCAAGAGATCGATGTGCAGCAGCATCACCAGATCGGCCTCGTCCCGGGCATGTGGCGCCAGGATTTCTGCCGGCGTGCCGAGTTGGTAGCGAGGCAGTGAGCTATTGAGGCGGCTGGCGAAGATTTGCGCTACGGCGCCGGTGCAAGCATTGAGGAGGATATTGCCGATCTCGCTCATGGCATCTTGCTCGAGCTCGGTGAGCGCTTCTAAGCTTAGCGTCGTATTGAGCATCAGGCGCACCACTTCGAGCGACTGCGGCTCGGGAAAGATGAGCAGACCAGTGGCGTCGAAAGCGCCGGAAAAGGTCTGGCTGACGGCGCAAATGCGTTCGTTGCTACCTGCGCCAAGCTGCTGGCAGGCGGCTTGAAAGGGAACGAGACGCACCGACAGCACCGAGAGCCGCACGGGTTCGCGGACGATGTCGGAGAGGCTGGCGGCGGCCTGGCCGATGCCGACGTTGAAGGCTTCGATCAGGGCGTCTTGCTGCAGGTCGTCGAGCGGGTACATGCGGGCATTATGGGCAAGGCCAGGCGCGAAGGCCAGCCCCATCAAGCCATGGCGCGGCCATAGGCGACGATGGCGCCGGGAATCTGCTCGAGCGGCAGGATCTGGTCGGCTGCTCCTAGCTTGATCGCCTCTTTGGGCATGCCGAACACGACGCAGCTTGCTTCATCTTGGGCGATGGTCTTGGCGCCGGCGTCGTGCATTTCCTTCAAGCCGCGGGCGCCGTCATCGCCCATGCCGGTCATGATGATGCCAAGCGCGTTGGCGCCGGCGAACTTGGCCACCGAGCGAAATAGCACATCGACCGAGGGCTTGTGCCGGTTCACCAGCGGCCCGTCCACCACTTCGACGATGTACTGCGCGCCGCTACGCTTGAGCATCATGTGCTTGCCGCCTGGGGCGATTAGCGCCCGACCTGGGATCACGCGGTCGCCGTTCTCGGCTTCGCGCACTTCGACTTGGCAGATGCCGTTCAGGCGCTGGGCGAACATGGCGGTGAACTTCTCCGGCATGTGCTGCACGATGACGATGCCAGGGCAAGTCGCGGGCAGGCGGGTGAGCACGGCTTCGAGCGCCTGGGTGCCGCCGGTCGACGTGCCGATGGCGACGATCTGATCGGTGGTGCGGGCCATGGCCGCGCTGCCGCCTTGGCTGGCCGACAGCATCACGTCGGCCGAGTATTTCGGCCGGGTTAGCGCGATGCCTGGCGCCGCGGCGGCACGTGGCAGGGCTTTGAGATTGGCGCGCGCCGCGGTGCGCACGGCTTGAACGATGTCGTTCGAGCTGTCTTCGAGAAAGCTTTTGAGCCCTACCTTGGGCTTGGTGATGATGGTGACGGCGCCGGAAGCCAAGGCTTCCATGGTGGCTTGGGCGCCTTGTTCGGCGAGCGAAGAGCACACGATGGTCGGGGTCGGGTGCTCGGTCATGATTTTTTTTAAGAAGGAGAGGCCGTCCATGCGCGGCATTTCGATGTCGATCACCAGCACGTCGGGCCAGCGGTGCTTCATCTTTTCCAGAGCGAACAGCGGGTCCGAGGCGGTGGCGATGACTTCGATGCCCGGGTCTTGGGCCAAGGCCTGCGATACGACCTGGCGTACCAGCGCCGAATCGTCGACGATCATCACCTTGATTTTGTCAGCCATGAGCTCTCCTGCGATGTGCGCCTCGACCGACGGGAAAGGCCAGCCAGACCTGGCCGGTTGCGAGGTCGAAAGTCAGTTTGCGGCGGCCGCTGCCGCCGACGTGTTCGGAAACGCGGGGAATGCCGGCCAAGCGCAAGAGACAGGCCTTGGAGGATGTTGTCGTGGCCGATCGTGGGCACGGCTTCGGGGGTGGCATACATGGCGCCGCCGCCGAATAGCTTGGCCTGGAATTCGCTGGGCCGGGCGACGTGGGCGTCAATCTGCGCGAGCAGCAGGGCGAACGCGACATCGCCATAGCGTTCGTCGGCCTGGGCGCTAGCGGCCTGTCGGCGACTGCGCAGCACATCGTGGCACACGCCGCCGATATACCGGCGTGGATGCCAGAGGGCGATGGCGACGCAAGCGCCGAGCAAGGTGGCGATCAAGCATGGCGCTTGGCCAAAATACAGTTCGCCGGGTTGGAGAAAGATCGGCGATTGGTTGGTGCTGTGCGTCATGGCTTGCGATAGATGGTCGGGCGCACCATCACGAGCGGCGTGGCGATGCCGGACAGGGTTTCCGAGTGGCCGATGAACAGGTGGCCGCCCGGCATGAGGCGCGGCAAGAGGTGGTGAATCACCTTGGTCTTGGTCGCCAGGTCGAAATAAATCATCACGTTGCGCAGAAAAATCGCTTGAAACTCGCCGATGGCCGGGTCGATGGGTTGGGTCAGATTGATCTGCTGGAATTCGACGCGGGCGCGCAAGGCTGCGGCGATCAAGAACGTTCCTGCCTGGCTACGCACGCCCTTAAGACAGTATTTTTTCAAAAACGCAGGCGGGATGCCTTCGTTGCGTTCGAGCGGATAATGGCCACGCCTGGCCTTGGCGAGCACCTGGGTGCTGATGTCAGAACCGAATACCCGCCAATCGTTCGTGGGCAAGTATTCGGCAAGCAGCATGGCCAGGGTATAGGCCTCCTCGCCGGTCGAGCTGGCCGCGCTCCAGATGCGAAACGGCACCGTATCGCGGTACTTGAGCAGGATCTCATCGCGCAGGAACTCGAAGTGCTTGGGCTCGCGGAAGAAATAGGTTTCGTTGGTGGTGAGCAGATCCACCATGGTCTGTAGCTCATCAGGGTGCTGGCCGCTGGCGAGCAAGCGGTAATACTCGCCGAAACTTGCGAGCTGAAGCGCTTTCAGACGTTTGCCAAGCCGCCCTACGAGCAGCACTTTCTTGGCTTCGGAAAGATGGATGCCGGCGAGCTTGTAGATCAAGCGCTGAAACAGGGCGAATTCCTGGTCGGAAATGTCGAGGGGGGACATGATGTTCGCGTCTGGGCCGTGGGGTCAGAAGAGCTCGATCTTCTTGTCCGTGGCGCGGCTTGCGATCTGGCGCGCCAGGGCATCGGCATAGGCGGCCTCGCGTTTGATCAAGGCCGTGGTGGCCATGCTCGTTACCATGCGGCGGCAATAGGCATCGCCGGTATCGGGCACGAACAGGATCTTGCGCGACCAGGGACCGAGAAAGTCAGACGCGACGAGCGGGATATGCTCGCGTGCGAGCCATTCGCGCGCGAAATCGGCATTACGCTGACCGATGTTCATGCCGCGGGCCAAGCTCTCAATGATGGTGCCGCCGCCAAACGCCTTGGCCTCCAGCCGCGTCTTCTTGGCGCCCTTGGCGAGTAGGCCGTTCAGCAAAGCCTCCATGCAATAGTCCCCGGCGAGCAGGGCATCCACCTCGCTGTGCGGCGTGCGCTGTAGATTGGGCAGCATGAAATGGTTGAGGCCGCCGATGCGCGCCACCGGATCATACAGGCACACGGCAACGCACGAGCCGAGCAGGGTCGAGAGCGGCTGTTCCGCCTCGATGCCCCAAGCCCCCGGGGCAATGCTGCGGGCGATGCGTTCGATCTCACGGCTAGGCAGATGGGCGTAACTCAAGGGCTTTCGGCTTTAAGAACGAAAGTCATAGGGGGCCGCGCTGCGCGCGCCTACACGCTGCCCGACCCGGCTAGCCTGAGCCGGCTGTGGGGCGCCGACCTGGAAGAATTCCATGATGTCCTGTAGTTGTTCGGCCTGTCCGCCGAGTTCTTCGGCGGTGGCGGCGAGCTGTTCGGAGGCGGAGGCGTTTTGCTGGGTAGCCTGGTTGAGCTGGCTCATGGCGTTGTTGATTTGTGCGACGCCGGCGGACTGTTCTTGTGAGGCGGAAGCGATTTCCTGGACGAGGTCGGAGGTTTTGTTGATGGAGGGGACGATTTCGTCGAGGAGTTTGCCGGCTTTTTCGGCCATGCCGACGGAGTTGCTGGCGAGCTCGCCGATTTCCTGTGCGGCGACTTGAGAGCGCTCGGCGAGTTTTCGGACCTCGGCGGCGACGACGGCGAAGCCTTTGCCATGCTCGCCGGCGCGGGCGGCCTCGATGGCGGCGTTCAAGGCGAGGAGGTTGGTTTGATAGGCGATGTCGTCGATGATGCCGATTTTTTCGGCGATTTTTTTCATGGCGCCGACGGTTTCGCTGACGGCCTTGCCGCCTTCGGTAGCCTCTTTGGCGGCTTTGGCGGCCATGTTGTCGGTGACTTTGGCGTTTTCGGCGTTTTGGTTGATGGAGGCGGACATCTGCTCGATGGAGGCGGAGGATTCCTCGACGGAAGCGGCCTGCTCGGAAGAAGATTGGGAGAGGGACTGCGCGGTGGCGGAGACCTGGGCGGCGGCGTTGGTGAGGGCGTCGGCGGCGGTTTTGACCTGGGCGACGGTTTCGGCGAGGCGGGCGAGGGTGTTATTGACGGCGTCCTTGAGGACTTTGAAGTCGCCCTGATAGTCGGCGGAGATGGACTGGGTGAGGTCGCCTTGCTCCATGGCGGCCATGATGCGTTTGACGTCGTTGATGGGGCCGATGACGAGGTCGAGGGTGGTGTTGACGCCCTCGACGATTTTGCGGAAGTCGCCTTGATGGGCGCTGGCATCGGCGCGGGTGGAGAGGCGGCCCTCGACGGCGGCCTGGGTGAGCATGTGGGCATCGGCGACGAGTTTGTTGATGGCGTCGATGCAGGTGTTGAGGTTGTTTTTCAGGGTGTTGAAATCGCCGTGGTAGGTATCGGTGATTTGGGAGGGGATGTCGCCGCGGGCGATGCGGTCGACGTAGCTGGCGGCGACGTTCAAGGGGCCGATCACGGCATCGAGGGTGGCATTCACGCCCTCGACGATTTTGCGGAAATCGCCCTTGTGCTTGTCCGCATCGGCGCGGGTCGCAAGCCGGCCTTCGACAGCAGCTTGGGTCAAAGCCGTTGCGTCCGTCACCAAGTGGGCCAGGGTATTGCGGATATGCGCGATAGCATCGAGTAGCGCTCCCATTTCATTGTCGAGCCGCTTGTCTTGGCCCGCTTCAAAATTTCCTGCGGCCAATTTCTCCGAGGCGGTGACGGCAAGTTGGATGGAATGGCTGACGGTGCGGCTGACAGAAATCGCCACGACGGCCAGCACTAGGATGATGCCGCCGGCGATGGCAAGTTGGACTTGGATTTGCTCCCAAAGCGCCGCATTGACATCGTCGATATAGATGCCGGTGCCAATCACCCAACCCCAGGGCTCGAAGCCCTGGACGTAAGA
>JAOAIO010000099.1 GCA_026414665.1 Azovibrio sp. | reverse complement strand
GTGCTGACGATGGCGGCATCTTCGTGCCTTTCCGTGAGTTGGCGCACGAAGGACTGGTCGATCTTGAGCTTTTGCACCGGCAAACGGCGCAGGTAGGCGAGGCTGGAATAGCCGGTACCGAAATCGTCGATGGACAAGAAGATGCCTAGCTCGCGCAGTTGGCGCACGGTTTCGAGCGTCTCTTCCTCGTCCTGGATGAGGATGGATTCGGTCAGTTCGAGTTCCAGATAGGCGCCCGGCAGCGCATGGCGGGCGAGCGCCTCGCGTACCGTGGCGACCAGATCGCCGCGCTTGAATTGCACCGAAGACAGATTGACCGCGATGCGCAGGGCGAGACCCTGGTCGAGCCAGAGGCGCGCCTGGCGGCAGGCCTCGGTGAGCACCCAGGCACCAAGCGGCACGATCAAGCCGCTTTCTTCGGCGAGTGGAATGAAGCGCGCTGGCGCGATCATGCCTTGCTCCGGGTGGGGCCAGCGTAACAGCGCCTCGACACTCACGACCCGGCCGCTGTCGCATTCGACGAGGGGTTGGTAGTGCAACTGGAAATGGCCCTGGGCCAAACTCTCGCGCAAGGCGTTTTCGAGCTGCAAGCGGGCGAGCGCATCCGAACTCATCGCGCGTTGGTAGCAGCGCAAGGTATTACGGCCGCTCGCCTTGGCCTGGCGCATGGCCGAATCGGCACGAGGCAGCAACTCGGCGAAAGATTGGCCATCGTGCGGAAACAGCGCCAGCCCCGCGGAGGCCGAAATCTGTAGCTCATGCGGCGCTGGACAAAGGGCTCGGCCAAGCGGGCCAGGAGGGCTTGGGTGCGCTGCGCGGCCGCATCGACGCCATCGACCTCGCTCAAGAGAATGAGGAATTCGTCGCCGCCTTGGCGGCTGAGCACATCAGCAGGGCCGAGCTCGCGTTGCAGCCGGCGCGCCACTTCGACGAGCAGCGCATCGCCAACCGGATGCCCAAGAGAGTCGTTGATGGTCTTGAAGCGGTCGATGTTGAGCAGCAGCAGCGCGGCTTGGCGGGATTGCGCCGCCGCCATGCTCAGGGCTTGATCGGTGCGGCTCTGGAACAAGAGCCGATTCGGCAGGCCGGTGAGCGGGTCGTGGTTGGCCAGGTAGTCGATGCGCGCTTCCGCCTCCTTGCGCTCGGTGAGATCGGCAATGATGGCGACGAAGTGGGTGATCTGTCCTTGCTCGTTCGTCACCGGCGCCAGACTCAGCCATTCCGGGTAGGTCTCGCCGGACTTGCGCCGGTTCCAAATCTCGCCTTGCCAGCGCTTGCCGGGTCCGAGCTGGGCGCACGTCTGGCGCAGCCGCGCATCGATGAAGCTGGCCGGGCGGCCGACGATTTCTGCCGCATCAAAGCCGGTGATCTGGGTGAATGCGGCATTCACCGACTGTACGACGAACTCCGCGTCCATGATGGCGATGGCGTTGGGGCTGTCGTCATAAACGTGTGCGGCGAGCCGCAATTCCGCTTCGGTACGCTTTAGTTTGCTGATGTCGCTTAGCATGGCGAACGAGCCGGCAAAGCGGCCGGTCTCGTCGAGCATGGGCGAGGCCGATACCAGGCACCAAAGCAGGCTGCCATCGCCGCGCAGGAAGCGCCGCTCATAGACCGTGGCCACGCCTTGTCGGCGCAGCTCCATCTGCTGCCGGTGATCCTCTGCTTCGCTAGCCGGGATGAATTCGCTCACCGGATGGCCCAACATGCGTTCGAGCGGATAGTGGAGCATGTCGCAGGTGCGTTGATTGGCGTAAGTGACGCGCAGCTCCGCATCGAAAATCCACACGCCTTCTTGGGTGGTTTCGATCAAGCGCCGGAAACGGGCATCGGCGGCCTTGAGGGCCTCATCGAGATGCTGTCGGCGCAAGATTTGCCAAGTCTCGTTGGCGATGTGGCGCGCCCGGCGCTCGTCGTCCTCGTCATAGCCTTGTGGCTTGCCGCCGAGCTCGAGGTATAAGCAGAGCCGCTCCGCCTCGCGGATCTCGATGCGGCAGCCGATATCGCCATGGCCGTGCTCGACCCGGCAAAGGGGCGCATCCTCATGTTCCACCGCGATGCTTCCGTTCGTGCTTTCAGTGAGCTGTAGGGCGCCCACCAGCGCCTGTTCGAGAATGCCGGCTTCCGGCTGGCCATGCGCGTCGGCATGCAGCTTGAACAGAAGGCTCGCCAAGGCTTGCTCGCGGGACGAGTGCGCCTGCGCCGCCTCTTCGGCGGCAAAGAGCGCGTTGAGGGCGCGGCCGAGCATGCCGATCTCGTCATCGGCCAGGATCGGGATGCGCACCGCTTCGTCGCCGCGGGCGCGCAAGCCCACGGCACGCGCCATGGTCTCCAGTGGCGTGATGACGTGCCGCTTGAGTTGACGCCACATCAGCCAAGCGGCGCCAGCGAGCACCACGGCCATGGCCCATAAGAGGAACAGCAGCTGCCGCTGCTGTAGCGCCCGCGCCGGCGCGGCGTCGAGCACGACCGAGACGGCGGCCCGGATCGGCTGGCCCGTCGCCGCTTGGGTGTTGGTGAGCGAAATCTCGCCGACGAATTGCCAGGTCGGCGGGTCATGCCGCTCGACGAAGCGCCGCCCGCCCTCGCGCAGCACCTGACGCAAGGCGTTGTGCTCCGGCTCCGGCGGCAGGTCGTCGAGATGGCGCCCCTGCCAGGCGTGACGGGTGCTAGCAACGATGCGCGGCGGCACGGCGAGCGCTACGGTAATGCTCTTGATCTGACGTTCGCCGCCGATCACGGTCACCTGGCGCTGTAGTTCGAGCGGGTCGCGGGATACTTCCAGGGCACCCTGGATGGCTTCGAGGATGGTCTGCGCCTGGTGTTCGGTCTGCTTTTCCAGCATCCGGCCGCTTTGCAGGGTCGATACGCCGGCGATGCCGACAAAGGCCAGGCAGACGAGCAGTAGAAACGGCCACAAGAGGATGTGCCGCAAGGTTTTTTGCGGGGGGGCGGGTGGGGTCACGGGGCAGACGCGGCGTTGACGATGGCGGGAGTGACGAGGTCGGGGGCGGCGAGCTCGAGGCGCATGCCGGCATGGCGCAGGGCTTGCAGGGATGCGCGCAGCACTCGTTCTACCGTGCCGCCGGGGCGGAGTAGCTCGCTCTGCTCGACGAGCGGGACAAGCTTCAAGCCTTGCATGTCGCGCTCGAAATCGTCGCGTTTTCTGCCGGTGCGGGCGGCCATGCGGGCGTGCGCGTCATCCGGGTGGGCTTGGGTGTATCGGCGCGCCATCTCGAAGCCTTGCACCAGCCGCGCGAGCTCGCCAGCGCGTTGTTCGAGGCTGGCGCGGCTAGCGTAGAGCAGATCGAGGATGAAATCCGGCGTTTTCCCGCTATCGAACAAAATGCGCGCCCGTTCCGGCACGAGGCGGAGCAATTCGTCGGCGACCGGCGGATAGACCACCACCGCCTCGACTTCGCGGCGCACGAAGGCGCTGGGCATACTGTTTTGCGCCATCGGCACGAGTTCGAGGTCTTGCAGCTTGAGCGCCGTCCCGGATCGAGCTGCATCCTGCAAAGCGAGGTCGAGGAGCAACAGATTGAGGCTGCCCGGCTCGACGGCGACACGCTGCCCCTTGAGATCGGCTGCCGTGGCGAATTGCGGCTGGGCAATCAGATAGTCGGCGCCAACCGAAATGTTGGTGAGGAAGAAGGCTTGCACCGGCTGTTTTAACGTATGCGCGGCGGTGAGCAATTCCACCGCGGTGCCGGCGGCCACGTCGATCTGCTGGCGCTCAAACGCACGGCGGCTGTCGCCGAGCGAGGTGAATTCGACGAGTTGCACGTCCAGTCCGAGCTGGCGATAGTACCCGAGCTGCTCGGCGAGCATGAAGAGCTCGTAGCCGGGCCAAGGGTTGAAGCCCAGGCGCAAGCTGGCCGGCGCCGAAAAATCGCAACCGCTGGCCAGCCAGGCCAAGGCGGGCACGGCACCGAGCAGGGTCCGACGGCGGGCGTTGATGCGAGCGCGAGTCATGGCGTTTTTGCGCGGGCGTGCGATGCGTGGCTGTACTCTTTCAGAGCTTAAGCCCTGTCGCCGCCAGGCGGCAAGCTTTCGGCGATGCCTTGGGGCGGTGCGGATGGCAGATGACGCAGCAGCCAGGCCCCGGATTGCTGCGCGACGGTGTCGCAAGCTCTCGCTTGCTTGAATTCCCGATCCGCCGCGGGAATGCTGTTCAAGCACGCCACAGCGGCGCTATGCGCCAGCGCGCGGGCGCCGGCAGCAAGACCTGGCGCGTCGGCGGCGGCGAATAGGAACAAAGTGGGACAGGCGAGCGCTTTCAGGTAAAAGGCGCCAGCCAGGTCGGGCAGACCGCCACAGCAGACGAGCGCCTTGACCTGGACATCGCGCTGGGCGCTGGCGCGTAAGGCGGCCGGCACGCTCGCGCCGGTGGCCAGGATGCCGCACGGCAAGACGTTGAGCCAGGCATCTTGACTGACCCAAGCGAGCCAGGCGAGCAGGCGCGTGGTCAATAGGGCAACGTGCTCGGCGACACCGGGCATGTCTTGAAAGCTGACGAGGCTCGCCCGCAAGGTGGCGAAGCCAAGCTGCGCGTGAAAGCGGGCGGCCCGCTCATGCCGGTCGCCGGGATGCACGCCATCTACCTGTGCGAGCAGCACGAGTCCACGCGGCGCCTCGGGCAGCGCCAGGCTGCCGCGCAGGCCGACGTGGTCGGCGGCGATGCGGATTTCCTGGGGAATCACGCCTGTTGCGCCGGGTAGCCGGCCAGGCGACGCGCTCGTTATAGACCGCCGCTGGGTAAGGTCGGCTGGACTTCCTGTGCTTGGCCCGGGCACGGGGTCAGAGCGCCTCGCGGGGCAGCATGAACACGTATTGGTCGCCGGCGGCGGTTTCGAGCCAGGTAAACGGTAGATGCGGATAGGCGGCCTCGAGCGCATCGCGGTTGTGGCCGATCTCGACCACTAGAAGGCCGCCCGGCTTGAGATGCGCCTTGGCTTCGGCCAAGATGCGGCGGGTGAAGTCGAGGCCATCGATGCCCGAGGCCAGGGCCAATTGCGGCTCGCGCCGATATTCGGGCGGCAGGGCGGCCATCGAGGCTGCATTGACGTAGGGCGGATTGGCAACGATCAGGTCGTACGCGGCGCCCGCGAGGGCGGCGAAGCCATCCGATTCGAGCAGTCGGATGCGCGCCTGTAAGCCGTAGTCATCGACATTCTTGCGGGCCACGGCGAGCGCGTCCGGGGAAATGTCGACGGCGTCGATATGGGCGGCGGGAAAGTTCAAAGCAGCCAGAATGGCCAGGCAGCCCGAGCCGGTGCACAGGTCGAGCACGGCTGTCACCTGATCGGGAGCGTCGATCCAGGGCGCGAGCTGCTCGTCGAGCAATTCGGCGATGAAGGAACGCGGCACGATCACCCGCTCATCGACATAAAAGCGGTGTGCGCCGAGCCAGGCTTCGCGCGTCAGATAGGCAGCGGGCAGGCGCTCTTCCACCCGGCGCCGGTAGACGTCGAGCAAGATGTCGCGCTCTTGCGGCAACAGCCGGGCATCGAGAAAAGGTTCGAGCCGATCCAGGGGTAAATGCAAGGTGGCGAGCGTCAGGTAAACGGCTTCGTCCCAAGCGTTGTCGCAGCCATGCCCGAAATAGAGGCCGGCCTCGCCAAAGCGGCTGACGGCAAAGCGCAGGCAGTCGCGCAGCGTGAAGAGTTCGTGGCGGGCGGTGTCAAACATGGAGGATGCGTTCCAGGATGCGTTGATAGATGCCAGTCAGTTGGGGCAGGGCGTCGACCGCGATGCATTCGTCGATCTTGTGGCTCGTGGCG
>JAOAIO010000098.1 GCA_026414665.1 Azovibrio sp. | reverse complement strand
CGGCAGCACCCTCGAGCAAACGGTGCAGGCGGCCGAGCAGGCGCGCAAGCTGGTGACGCAGGTGCGCCATGTCGAAAGCGTCTACACCACCATCGGCGGCGGCGCGGCCGGCAGCGACCCGTTTGCGCCGCCCGAAGCCAGCGAGGTGCGCAAGGCGACGCTGACGATCCAGCTCTCCGAGCGCCGCAGCCGGCCGGTGCGCAAGCAGGTGATCGAGCAGGAGATGCGCGAGGCGCTGCGCGAACTGCCCGGCGTGCGCACCAAGGTCGGCCTGGGCGGCTCGGGCGAAAAATACGTGCTGGTGCTGGCCGGCGACGAACCGCAGGCGCTGGCCGAGGCCGCTCGCGCGGTCGAGCGCGATCTGCGCACCATCCCCGGCCTGGGCAGCATCGCCAGCACCGCGGCGCTGGTGCGGCCGGAGATTCAGGCGCGGCCCGATCCCGCGCGCGCTGCCGACCTGGGTGTCACCACCGCCGCCATCGGCGAGACGCTGCGCATCGCCACGCTGGGCGACTACGACTTCGCGCTGTCCAAGCTCAACCTGGCCGAACGGCAGGTGCCGATCCTCGTCAAGCTGGCCGACGGCGCGCGCGGCGATCTGTCGGTTATCGAGCGTCTGACGGTGCCGGGCAGCAAAGGGCCGGTCACGCTCGGCCAGGTGGTCGATCTGCAACTGGCCAGCGGCCCGGCCGTCATCGACCGCTACGACCGCCAGCGCAACATCAATTTCGAGATCGAACTGTCGGGCCAGCCGCTGGGCGAGGTGACGAAGAAGGTGGCCGAATTGCCGAGCGTCAAGAGCCTGCCGGCCGGCGTGCGCGTGATCGAAATCGGCGACGCCGAAGTGATGGGCGAGCTATTCGCCAGCTTCGGCCTGGCAATGCTGACGGGCGTGCTGTGCATCTTCATCGTGCTGGTGCTGCTGTTCAAAGACGTGTTCCAGCCGGTGACGATCCTGGCCGCGCTGCCGCTCAGCCTGGGCGGCGCCTTCGTCGGCCTGCTGCTGACGGGCAAGAGCTTCTCAATGCCCTCGCTGATCGGGCTGATCATGCTGATGGGCATTGCGACCAAGAACTCCATCCTGCTGGTGGAATACGCCATCGTCGCGCGCAACCGCGGGCTCGACCGCGTCGACGCCCTGCTCGACGCCTGCCACAAGCGCGCCCGCCCGATCGTCATGACCACCATCGCCATGGGCGCCGGCATGCTGCCGGTGGCCATCGGCTGGGGCGCCGCCGACGCCTCGTTCCGCAGCCCCATGGCCATCGCCGTCATCGGCGGCCTGATCACCAGCACCCTGCTGTCGCTGCTGGTCATCCCGGTGGTCTACACCTACCTCGACGACCTGGAACACGGCCTGGCGCAAGCGGCGGCTTGGCTGCGGGGCCGGGGCGGCGCACGCAAGGCGCCGCCGGTCAATCGGCCCGAACAGGGTTCGGGGTCAGTGTCGGGCTAAGGCAAGGTGCCCAGGCCTTACCCTAAAGTTCCCGTGGCCCTTGAAGCTCAATCTGATCCGACTCCCCAAATTTCATTGGATTTCTTGCTTGTATTTTGCTAGCGCATTTGAGTCGCCCGATGCGCAATCGGCACGTGCAATGGGCTGGGCGCCCGATCTTGGCTGACCCTGCGACGCGCCGATGCACACTTGGTGCAGCTAACATTTGCTCAGTCCGTCGCCACCAGCGGCTTGATTTCGACCTTGCCCTTAGCGGTGCATAAACCCGGCACGAGCAGCCGAGCGACCCGTTCGCCCGTGGGGGTGTGAACGCTGCGCTTGTGCTGGTCGAACTTGAACTCGCCGCCCACCTTGGGTTCGAACAACCGGTACGGCAAATCAGGCCAGTTGTGGTTGTGCCACGCCAGCGCGGCCATCAGCAAGCCGCGTTGCGCCTCATCAAGCCCCGAACCTACTGGCCGCCCGTCCACCAGATCGACCAAGACTTCGAACACCCGCTCCAACCCCTGCCGCTGTGCCAACACCGCCACCACGCGGATCGCGCTTTCCGCATCCTTCTTCACCCCCGCCAGCGAAAGCCGCTTAGCCAGCTGCGGGTTGCCCACCAGCACATCCAGCACCTCGCCGGCAGACCCAAAGGCGTTCAGCTTGCGCAGCTTGTCGATTTGGCGCTCGGCATCGCGTGCGCGCTTACGCTCTTCGCTAGCCTCGTCCGCCAGCCGTTCATTGTCGGAACGCAATTCCTTGATTGTGCGATTCGCATCGTCGAGCTGACGGCGAAGCTCGTTCTCTACCGTACTCGCAAGAACGTACGGTAATGCCGGTCGCACGGCCGGCATATCCGCAGCGCGCTCGTCTCCACCTGCTCGTCCGGCATCGCCGCCTTGCACGATGGCACGGATCAACTCCCGAACTTCTTCAGACGATTCAAGCAACAAACGCAAGTCGGCGGCGGTAAAGATCCTCAAAGAAATTCTGCCCGGCTCACTACGCCAATCTTCCTCGAGTTGGTCAAGGCGCTTTTCGGCTGCAGTCTTTTTGCTCATAGTGTTTCAGCTCGCACTCAGGTCGAGGGGCTGCACATCGCCACCCTCGGCTGGCGGCGCACCGGCCATGCCCAGGGCCAGCTCAATCTTGGTCGGCCCCAACGCTCGCACCCACAGCCGAGCGCCGTGCCCGGCCTCCACCCGGCTGATGCGCTGCATGAACAGTTCGGCATCGCGTTCCTTCATGCCGGCGCGAGCGCGGCTGCTGGTGGTGTAGTACAGGTTGAACACACCGTCCCCAAGGGAGCCCAGCTCGCGCCACTGCCCATAGTTGCTGTCCGGGTCCAGCGCCGTCTGAAACTCACCGCGACGTACGCGGCCAACGAAGTATTGAAACGGCGCTTCGTCGCCATGCCGCGTGCGCACATGGTCGATCAGCTTGGCCCCCATGCCGGGCGCCAGGCGCAGCAGGCCCAGGGCCACGCCGGTTTTGGCGGTCGGCGCAAAGGGCTGCGCCGGGTCAATCGGCAGCGGCATATGCACTTCGATTTGCGGTGGCTCTCGACCGCCCCAGGCTTCGGCCAACAACTTGGGCCAGGTTTTCGCTTTGACATCGAAGGCTTGGCTTACATAACGCGAGCGGCTGGCGTTGCCCGCCAGCAGCACATGCAGCGCCCCGCGCTCGGGCAACCAATCGGCAAACGCCCGCGCCATCTCACGCAGGAACAGCCGCGCCCCGCGACCGATGCGCTCGGCCAGAAATGCATCCAGCGCCTCGGCATCCACAGCCAAGGCCACGTTCTGCTTATTGCCTTCGGCGTCGAGCAACTGCACCTGCGTTTGGCCCATGGCCTTCTTCTCGCCACCCTCCCAGAACGGACGCAGCACGTTGATCAGTATCACCGTGTTGGTCTGCGCCGCTTGCGTGGGCTGCACAAAGCTTTCGTCGCCGGCAAAGCGTTCGGCATCGATCGGCCGCGTGAAGTGAATGCGCTTGTCGCGCAGCGCATCCAGGTTCTGGCAAAACACCCGGTAAGCCAGATGTTCCAGCAATTGCTCGCCACCAAGAAAATTGTCGCCGCTGGAGGCCAAATGCTCGAACACCTCCTCATAGCCCTCGTCGTCCTCCTGCGGCGTCGCGCTGCGCCACAGGCCGAAGTCGAAGTCAGCCGTGCCGCCGCCAAAGTCGAACACCGCATAGCCCAAGCCACCTTCGGTGGGCTGCAGACCCAGGTGGCGCAGGGCCGAGGCTGCATAGGCCGCAGGCTCGCTCGCCAGTTCTTGCACCCGCAGCCGCGTCAGCACCTCGCCCTGCGCGATCAGCGCCGGCGGAAAGCTGCGCTGCAAGCCGCGCATGAAGCTGGCGACCACCCTGTCCTTCACCGCACGTTCGAACTTGACGGGAAAGCTCAGGTAGTACTCGAAGAAAATGCCGCGCCGCCGCCAGTTGATGACCATGCCCAATTGGTAGGCGTAGAACTCGATCGGGTCGAACGGATCATCCGCGCTCAGCTTCAGCGCTTCCCCGCGCACCGGTCGCCGGTCGCTCAGGGGTGGAATCTCGACCTCGCGTTTGGCCTTGCTGCGGTCCGTCAGCTTCAAGGGCGGGTGCTTGTCGCCGCGCATGGCCCAGGCCTTCAGCCGCGGAAGAATGCTCGACAGCACCCGGATGTCGCCCTTGTTGTCGCGCCACGACTCCAAGGCTTCATGGCCCACGCGCATCCAATCCCAATCATGCTCCGGCCGATAGGCCTGTCGCGTCCATTCACGGTGAAAGGCGGCGTAATCCAGACATTCGAGCACCGTGGGGTTCTCGAACTGCTGCGGCTCCACCGGCGAGTAAAAGTCGCGCGCGCCAATGCGCAACAACTGCGGTTCGCGCCCGTCGAAAATCGCCACCACGGTGCTCGAGGTGCCGAAATCGATGGCGACGGGGTGGCTGCGAACATCCAGCGCCGGGTTACGCCCCACCAAACTCCATGCCCTCAACGCCTGCTCGGGCACCCCCCATAGTTCCCAAAGGCCTTGATTCGGATCACTGAGCTGCACCGGTTCAAGCTTCGGCAACCGGCTCGCCTTCCAGTCCGCTTCAACTTCCTGCTGAACCTCGACATCCACAGCCTTGAAGATGCTTTCCCCTGACAAGGTATAGGGCTCCAGGTTCTCGTCAAGACAATAGTGGACCAGGCCGCTGCAACTCAATGCTTGTGCCTGGGAAGATCGAGTGTCTTGCTCGCTCACTCTCAACTTCCGAGCGCTACAGCGAAATGACGCAGCCCCGTCTACGGATCGCCAATGCAATCCATGGTTTGCTGTTTGAAGAATCATCCTGCCTAGAAAATCTTCAAAGCGAGGTAGCCCCAAGCAAGCAAAAATACCACCATTACCACCATCCACACCCCAATAACCTTCATCGACATCCACGCGACCGGTTGAGACCAACCAATAAGACGCAGCGCCAACATCGACCGCACGCAGTCGGAATCGCTTTGAATCACGGAACGGATTGTCATCGGATTTTGCAAATCGATATAGTTGATCTTTTGTGGGCAGTTTCCAATCAGTCAGACCTACAACAGTCGCCGTTTCGAGTAATCCTTTCGCGTCCTTTAAAGACCAAGAAAAGCGGCTAAACGCATTTGTCCATAGCATTCTGGTTTCTCTATGCCAAACAATGGAGGGTTTTTGATCCTCCTTTCCATTGGTGACATATAAAAACTCATGACTTTCAAGCAACTTCTTTAGCTCGCTGAGTCCGGGATACATCAACCCTGACTGTATGTCATACACCCCCAGAAACGTCCCACTGCTCTTGACCCTTAGATCAATATATGGCGTTTCCTCAAGTTGCTTGACGATGATATCGAACGCTTGCGACCATAATGGATTGTTCCATGAAGTCATTGGCGCTTGGTGCAAATCGGACAATCCTGATGAACCGGAAGGACTACTAGATGAATGGGATGGAGTCGCGTGACCTCGCTCAAGATTCTCAACGACTGCCTTTATTGCGTTGATCATCGCCGAGGCTGCAATTGGAGACGGCCAATCTTTATTTGTCCGCAAGGACGAAGCCGTGGACCTATCTTTATTCGATTTGCGCGAACTCATTTTAGTTTCATCGCCTAAAGTAAATCACTAATTATTTACCACGATTCCAAGCAGTCACTCATTTCTGCGCGTCGAACCAGCTGTTTGGCTTGCGGCAAGCCTTTCGCCATTTGAATGATTTGAGCCTGAACATCCGGCGGCAAGGCGCGAAAATCCGCCTGCAAACGCCGTAGCGTTTCAGGCGCGGGCTCGGGCCATGGGTTGGGGATGACGGGCGGCTCGACGCGGCCGCACAGCAGCGCCAAATCTGCCGGTGCCACCGTGGCAAAAAAATGCTTGTACAGCGCCGGCAGATAGCTCACCAGGCGTTCCAGATCGCCCGCCCGGAGCGCATCGCGTTGCTGTTGCAGCTTGGCAATTTCGGCCAGCAACTG
>JAOAIO010000097.1 GCA_026414665.1 Azovibrio sp. | reverse complement strand
GGTCCGCTCCTCGACGACCTTAAAGCCACGCCCCGCTACGCCACCCGCCTGGTGGGCCGCACCCACTACCTGATCGCCCCGGCCGGGGAAGGTCCCGCCGACTTCCTACAGCTAGAAGTGGAAGAGCTCCAGGAAATGCGCAGCCACCGCCTCGGCGAAGGCGCGCCAGCGCCGACCAGCCTGACCGAACTGATCGACCCGGAAGCCCCCCCGGCGCAACTTTCCCCTTTGGGCCTCCCCATCTACCGTTTCCGGCGTCTCTGCCACGTCGGCGCGGTGCTGCAACGCATGGCCATCCAGAGCCCGGAAACGCCCATCCTGCGCTTCTTAGCCGACTGGCAGCAAAGCAGCGCGGGGCACGCCAGCGCCCTATACAACCATTGGGTCATCGCTTTGCGCGAATACCTGGATCGCTACCAGCAGACCCAGTTCCGGGCCCAGCCCATCGCCATTCTCACCGGCCTGCCGCCCGTCTTCGACACCGTCCAGGGCGCCCGGGAGCTGAAGCTGCACAGCGCCCTGCAAGCCTTCGACCGGGAGGCGGGCTACCCCCTGGCCTGGTTCTTCCACATGCTCACCACCAAGGCCGTGCCGCACTGGGTAGCGCAAACCGTGGTGGAAGACGCCCTGGCTGGCTTCGCCTACCTGCCCCAGCGGGATATAGACGTGGTGCGCCACTGGCTGCACCGGCCCTATACGGTCTGAGCCCGGGCGACGGCCCCGTGCTCAGGGGCCGCCACTTCTGCATGGGCCGCCGCGCAGCCCACCAGACTGCCCACCTTGCCGATCATAGCCCCAGGCGCATCACCCGCATCGCCGAGGGCTGAAAGCCGAAACTGGCGTAGAAAGCCTGGGCGCGCAGATTGTCGTGATCGGTGAGCAGCGTCACGCGGCGTAAGCCGTAAGCGCGAGCCCAGTCGAGCACGCCGCGCACGAGGATGCGGCCCAGGCCGCGGCCGCGCTCGGGCGCGGCGATGATGAGATCCTCCAAAATGCCAACCGGCCCACCTTCCGCCGTGCTAAGGGTGAGGAGCAGATTGGCCATGCCCAGCACCGCCGCATCCTGCCGCAGCACGAATAGCCGGCCAGCCTCGGGGCGTTGCAACAGCATCTCCAAAGCGCGCCGCTGCTTTGCCGGGTCAGGGCGAAAATCGTGTTCCTGGGCGAAAAGCTCGCCCAACAGCGCCACCATGGCGGGCAGATCGGCTTCGCCGGCGCAGGCAACGATCGGGGTCATGCGTAGGCTTCCTCGACAAACAGACGAACGGCATTATCGCCGAGTCCAGGCCGAAATCGCATTTGTCGCTTTCCCGACACCCACGACAAACAACAAACCATTAAAAATCAAATAATTGATACATGGCACTCGTCTTGCTAAGGATAGCCCGAACTTCGGGAGACGCCCATGCAAGCCAGCGACATCCAAGCCCTGCTCGACGAGCCCGCCTGCCGCCACAACGCCAAGGAGAAATCCGGTTGCGCCCGGCCCAAGCCTGGCGCAACCGCGGGCGGCTGCTCCTTCGACGGCGCCCAGATCGCGCTCTTGCCCATCGCCGACGTGGCGCACATCGTGCATGGCCCCATCGCCTGCTCGGGCAACTCCTGGGATAACCGCGGCACGCGCTCTTCTGGCCCGACCCTGTACCGGCTTGGCCTGACCACCGACTTATCGGAAACCGACGTGGTCATGGGCCGCTCCGAAAAGCGGCTGTTCCATGCCATCAAGCAGGCCATCGACACCTATCATCCGGCGGCGGTGTTCGTGTATGCCACCTGCGTTACCGCCCTGGTCGGCGATGACTTGGAAGCCGTGTGCAAGGCCGCGAGCGCGCGCTGGGGCGTGCCGGTGATCCCCATCGATGCAGCCGGCTTTTACGGCACCAAGAACCTCGGCAATCGCTTGGCCGGCGAGGCCATGCTCAAATATGTAATCGGCACCGCCGAACCTCGCCCCGCGCCGCCGCACCCGGCCGGCATTCCCACCTATGACGTGAGCCTGATCGGCGAGTACAACATCGCCGGCGAGTTCTGGAACGTGGCGCCCTTGTTCGACGAGCTGGGGCTGCGCATCCTTGGCACGCTCTCGGGCGATGCCCGCTTTCACGAGGTGCAGACCCTGCACCGCGCCCGGGTCAGCATGGTGGTATGCGCCAAGGCGCTCCTGAACGTAGCGCGCAAGCTCGAAGCCCGCTATGGCATTCCCTTCTTCGAAGGCAGCTTCTACGGCGTCAAGGACACTTCCGCCGCACTGCGCGATTTCGCCCGTCTGATCGGCGACCCGGATCTGATGGAGCGCACCGAGGCGCTCATCGCCCGGGAAGAGGCCAAGGCCGAGGCCACCCTGGCGCCCTGGCGCGCGCGCCTCGCCGGCAAGCGCGTGCTGCTTTACACCGGCGGAGTGAAATCTTGGTCGATCGTCTCGGCGCTGCAAGACCTCGGCATGACCGTGGTCGCCACCGGCACGAAGAAATCGACCGAGGAAGACAAGGCTCGCATCCGCGAGCTGATGGGCGAAGACGCCAAGATGATCGAAGACGGCAGCCCCAAGGCCCTACTCTCGATCTATAAGGAATACCGGGCCGACATCCTCATCGCCGGAGGACGCAATCTCTACACCGCCTTGAAAGCGCGCATTCCCTTTCTCGACATCAATCAAGAGCGCGAATTCGGCTATGCCGGCTATGTCGGCATGGCCGAGCTGGCGCGACAACTCGCGCTGTCGATCGAAAGCCCGGTCTGGCCGGCGGTGCGCGCCCCGGCCCCCTGGGCGCGGCCGCACGCCAGCGGCAACGTGCTAAGCGCTTGAAGGAGAACGCCATGGCTGAGCTCATCAAATCCAACAAGGCGCTAGCCGTGAATCCGCTCAAGGTCAGCCAGCCCCTCGGCGCCGCGCTCGCCTTTCTCGGCGTGAACCGGGCGCTGCCGCTGATGCACGGGGCGCAAGGCTGCACCGCCTTTGGCAAGGTGTTCTTCGTGCGCCACTTCCGCGAGCCGATTCCGCTGCAAACCACCGCCATGGACCCGATCGCGTCGATCATGGGCGCCGACGACAACATCATCGAAGCCCTCGCCACCTTGGCCCAAAAGAGCCAGCCCGACGTGATCGGCCTCGTCACCACCGGCCTTTCGGAAACCCAAGGCACGGACATCGCGCGCGCCATCAAGACCTTTCGCGCCGCCCACCCCGAATATGCCGACCTTACCGTGGTGCCGGTCAACACCCCGGATTTCCTCGGCTGTCTCGAAACCGGCTTCGCGCTGGCGGTCGATGCCCTCATCGCCACCCTGGTGCCCGAGACCGCCCATGCCGGAAGGCGCCCCAAGCAGGTGAATGTGCTCGCCTCGGCCATGCTGACCCCAGGCGACGTGGAGGCCATCAAAGCCTGGATCGAAGCCTTTGGCCTGCGCCCGCTGGTGCTGCCGGATCTGGCCGATTCGCTCGACGGGCACCTCATCCCTGCCGAGTTTGCCTCGCTCACCATCGGCGGCACGCCCAGGAACGAGATCGCCAGCATGGGCGAATCCGTGGCCACTCTGGTGATCGGCGCATCCCTCGCCAAAGCCGCAGACCGCCTCAAGGCCCGCACCGGCGTGCCCGACTACCGCTTCACCGGCCTCATGGGCCTGGCCGCCTGCGATGCCTTCACCCAGACCTTGGCCGAGATTTCCGGCCAGCCCGTGCCCGCCCAACTCGAACGACAACGCGCCCAGCTGCAAGATGCGATGGTGGATTCCCACTTCATGCTCGGCTTCGCCCGGCTCGCGCTCGCCGCCGACCCCGACCTGCTCGCCATGTTCGCTCCCTTCCTAGCCGGCATGGGCGCCGAGATCGTCGCCGCGGTCACGCCGATACGCGCCGAGTCGCTGGCGGCGCTCGACATCGGCCGCATCAGCATCGGCGACCTAGAAGACCTCGAACATCACGCCCGCCGCCACGCCGCCCAGCTTCTGCTCACCAACTCGCACGGCGCCGAAACCGCCCGCCGCCTGGGCTTGCCGCTGTTACGCATCGGCTTTCCCCAATACGACCTCGTCGGCGGCTACGCCCGCGCCTGGGTGGGCTACCGCGGCTCCCGGCAAGCCCTATTCGACCTCGCCAACATCTTGCAGTCCGCGCACCATGACACCCAAGTCTACCGATCCCTGTACAGGCAGGACAGCCCCCACGCCGCCGGGGCGGCGGCTGGCGCTGATCGCGCCCACTGAACCGGAGTCGCACGCCATGCTCACGCTCGCCTTCGCCAGCGCCGACCGGCAGCGGGTCGATCAGCACTTCGGCGCCGCCACCGCCTTCGTGATCTACCGCGTCACCCCGGCCGGCGCCCGCATCAGCGGCTTGGGCGAATTTCCCGCCAGCGCCATGGATGGCAACGAAAACAAGCTGCAAGCCAAGGTCGACTTCCTTGCCGGCTGCGATGCCGTATTCGTGCAAGCCATCGGCGCCTCGGCCATCAAGCAGCTGCTCGCCAAGGGCGTGCAGCCGATCCGGGTCGGCGCCGTCGACCGCATCGCCGATCTAATCGCCGAAGTCAGCTGCGCCATGCAGGCCGGCGGCGTGCCCTGGATCGAGCGCGCCTTGGCGACACAAGCCAAGGCCGGCGCGGCAGACCGCTTCGCCGCCATGGAGGCGGAAGGTTGGGACGGCTGATGGCCGCCAGCGCAGCCCCCACGGGCACCGTGCTCGCCCTCGCCGAAGGCCAAGCCAGCGTGCGCATCGACACGAGCGGCTGCCAAGGCTGCGGCCACGGCGCCGGCTGCGGCATTGGCAGGCTGGCCGCGCACCGGGCGCCCCCCACGCTCGTGCTCGCCGCGCCTCCCGGCCTACGGGTTGGCGACCGCGTCGAGCTCTGCCTACCCGCCGCCGGCCTCACCCGGCTTGCCCTGCTGGGCTACCTGCTACCCGCCCTCGCCATGCTGCTAGGCGCCGCCAGCGCGCACGCGCTGACCGCGAGCGAGGCCGCCAGCGCGGGCGCCGCCGGTCTCGGCGGACTTGCCGCCCTCATCCTCGTGCGCCGCTTGCTGCGCCATGCGCCCGGCCTCGCGCCCGCGCCGCAGCTCAAGCGCGTGCCGCCCGCGCCACCCGCATCCCTCACCGACATGGAGCCCCATCATGAGCGCTGAAGCCGCCCCCCGCGACCCCCTCCTCGACACCGATTTCATCAAAGAAATGGCGCGCCAAATGCGCGCCCTCGACACCTACGGCAGCCATGACGGCTGGAGCGTCGAGCAAATCCTCGCGCCCTTCGTGCTGACCCCGGAAAAGAAAGCCGCCATCCCGCTCGTCGGCGACCCGGACGAAACCACGCTAGCTCGCGTCAAATGCTTTTACAACGCCATTTCGGTGCTGATCGAGAAAGAATGCAAGCTCATGGCCGTGCCGCTCGTGCACCTCACCCACGAAGGCTTCGGCCGCGCCTTGATCACCGTTGGCAAGCTCGTCGCCCTCGACAAGACCCTGCGCGACGTGCACCGCTTTGGCTTTGCCAGCCTCTCGAAGATGAAGGACGAAGCCGACAAGCTCCTTAGCGTCGCCTTGGAGCGGATCGGCCGCTATCCGGACGTAGCCGGCCTGTAAGGAGCAACCCCCATGCGTGAAGACGAACTCAAGGCGCTGGAACAGGAGGTGCGAAAGCGTAAGCGCATCGCCGCCGAATGGGCCACGCAACTGCACGACCTGGTCGAAGACCGCCTGCCCGCCGGCTACCAGGAACTGCCCGCAATCGCCCAAGCCACCTTCGCCGCCTGCCAGGACTGGGCCGAAGCCAACGCCCGCCTCGCAGCGGCGCAACAGTCTTGATCCCATCTCTAAGAAAGGAGTGCAACATGTCCCACATCACCGGCCTCACCCTAGGCGGCAGCGTCTGGATTCCCGAATTCGTCACCGCCATCAACCAAGAAACCTGCATCGGCTGCGGCCGCTGCTATAAGGTCTGCCCGCGCGACGTGCTCGACCTCGTCGACAAAGACGTAGACGAGCTCGACGATGGCGAAGACAACGCCGCTTCGGTCATGACGCTCAAGAACGTCAAGGACTGCATCGGCTGTGGCGCCTGCAACCGGGTCTGCCCAAAGAAGTGCTACAGCTACGCGCCCTCCCCGGCCC
>JAOAIO010000096.1 GCA_026414665.1 Azovibrio sp. | reverse complement strand
CGGCACCGCGATGCTCTGCTACGTGACCCCCAAGGAACACCTGGGGCTGAACGACAAGGACGACGTCAAGGAGAGCATCATCACCTACAAGCTCGCCGCGCACGCCGCAGACCTCGCCAAGGGCCACCCGGGCGCGCAGATCCGCGACAATGCCTTGTCGAAAGCACGCTACGAATTCCGCTGGGAAGACCAGTTCAACCTCGGCCTCGACCCGGACAAGGCCAGGGAATTCCACGACGAGACGCTCCCCAAGGAATCGGCCAAGGTCGCGCACTTCTGCTCGATGTGCGGGCCGCACTTCTGCTCGATGAAGATCACCCAGGACGTGCGCGACTACGCCGCGCAGCAGGGCATCCAGGCAGAAGAAGCCCTGCAACAAGGCATGGCGGCGAAGGCGGTGGAATTCGTCCAGAGCGGCGCCGAGCTTTACCGCAAAGTGTAAGCCGCGCCCCCACGCCCACGGCGGCCACCCGGCCGCCGTTTTTCGTTCACCGTGGAAATGGCCTACCATGGCCGCCTTTCTCCTCGCCCCGCGCTTCTCCATGGACGACGCCGAACTACAGCAACTCGATGCTTTCTGGCGCGCCGCCAATTACCTGGCCGCCGCCATGCTCTACCTGCAAGACAACCCCTTGCTGCGCCAACCCCTGGCGCCAGAGCACATCAAAGCCCGGCCGCTCGGCCACTGGGGCGCGAGCCCCGGACTCGCCTTCGCCTATACCCACCTCACCCGGTTGATCCGCCGGCATGATCTGAACGCCATCTTCCTCGCCGGCCCCGGCCACGGGGCTCCGGGCGTCCTAGCGCCGGCCTGGCTCGAAGGCAGCATCGGCGAGCACAACCCTGAGCCCGGCTGGGGGCTGGCCGGCCTGACCCGCTTTTGCCGCGACTTCTCCTTCCCCGGCGGCCTGGGCAGCCACTGCACGCCGGAAGTGCCGGGCTCCATCCACGAAGGGGGCGAGCTGGGCTACAGCCTCTCCCACGCCTTCGGCGCCGCCTTCGACAACCCCGAACTGCTGGTGACCGTGATGGTCGGCGACGGGGAAGCCGAGACCGGCCCTTTGGCCACCGCCTGGCACTCCAACAAATTCCTCAACCCGGCCCGGGATGGCGCGGTGCTGCCCATCCTGCACTTGAACGGCTACAAGATCGCCAACCCGACGATCCTCGCCCGCATCCCCCGAGAAGAGCTACTCGCCTTGTTCACCGGCTATGGCTGGGCGCCCAAAATCGTCGAAGGCCGCGAACCGGCCGCCATGCCCCAGGCCATGGCAGCGGCGATGGAGGCATGTCTGGCCGAGATCCGCGCCATCCAGGCCGCGGCGCGCAGCGGCAAGAGCCCCCTGCAGCGGCCACGTTGGCCCATGCTCGTGCTCGTCTCGCCCAAGGGCTGGACCGGGCCGAAGATGGCCGACGGCCACGCCGTGGAGGGCACCTGGCGGGCGCATCAGGTTCCCTTGGCCGATCCCCGCAATCACGCCGAGAACCGCGGCCTGCTGCTGGAATGGTTGCAATCCTACCGGCCGGAGGAATTGTTCACCGCAGACGGCGAGCCCGCTGCCTGCATCCGCGACTTCGCTCCGCGAGGCCCCCGCCGCCTGGGATCGAATCCGCACGCCAACGGCGGCCGCTTGCGCCGGCCGCTGGAACGCCCCGATTGGCGCGACCTGGCCGTGCGCGTAGACAGCCCCGGCCAACGCCGGCACGGCAACACCGCGCCCCTGGGCCATTACCTAGCCGAGTTGGTGCGCCGCAACCCCGACAATTTCCGCCTGTTCGGCCCCGATGAAACCGCCTCCAACAAGCTAGACGCGATTTACCAGGCCACCGGCAAGGCCTGGCTGGGCGAAAGACGCCCCGAAGACGCCGACGGCGGCCATCTCGCAACCGACGGGCGGGTCATGGAAATGCTCTCGGAACACACCTTGGAAGGCTGGCTGGAAGGTTACCTGCTGACCGGCCGGCATGGTCTTTTATCCACCTACGAGGCCTTCGCGCATGTCATCGACTCGATGTTCAACCAGCACGCCAAGTGGCTGGAAATGTGCCGGGAAGTGCCCTGGCGGGCGCCGATATCGGCCCTCAACCTGCTCATCACCTCCACCGTCTGGCGCCAGGACCACAACGGCTTCACCCACCAGGACCCGGGCTTTCTCGACCTGGTGGTCAACAAGAGCCCGGCAGTGACGCGCATCTACCTGCCGCCGGACGCCAACTGCCTCTTGGCGGTGGCCGACCGCTGCCTGGGCGAAACGGACGTCATCAACGTCATCGTTGCCGACAAGCAGGCCCACCTACAGTACCTGGATGCGGCAGCCGCCGCCCTGCACTGCGAGCGAGGCATCGGCCTGTGGGACTGGGCCAGCTCGGACGACGAGGCCGGCAGCGAGCCGGAAGTCGTACTGGCGAGCTGCGGCGACGTAGCCACCCAGGAGGCCTTGGCGGCGGCGGAACTGCTCTACCGCCATTTTCCCGATCTCAAGCTGCGCTTCGTAAACGTAGTGGACCTATTTACGCTCGCCCCGGCGGAAGAGCACCCGCACGGCCTCTCGGCGCGCGAGTGGACCGCGCTCTTCACCGCCGACCGGCCCATCGTTTTCAATTTTCACGGCTACCCCTGGCTGATCCACCGTCTCGCCTACCGCCGCCCCAACCACGCCAACCTGCACGTGCGCGGCTACAAGGAGCGCGGCAGCATCTGCACGCCGCTGGAACTCGCCATCGCCAATCAGATCGACCGCTACTCGCTCGCCATCGATGTCATCGATCGCGTGCCGCGTCTGGCCGTAGCCGGCGCCCATATTCGCCAGGCCCTACAGGAAAAGCAGCAAGAATGCCGCGCGCACGCGCACACCCACGGCGTGGACCCTGAAGCCATCGCCGCCTGGACTTGGAGCGGCCAGCCGTGAGCGCAGCCAGCGTAAAATGCCGCCCGGGCTGCGGCGCCTGCTGCATCGCGCCGTCCATCTCCAGCCTCGGGAAGCCGGCGGGAGCGCCTTGCCCGCACCTAACCCCGGCGCTGCGCTGCCGCATCTTCGGCCAACCGCAGCGCCCCGCCTGCTGCTCGGGCCTACAACCCTCCCGGGAAATGTGCGGCGACAACCGGGACGACGCCCTGGCCTGGCTCACCGCCCTGGAAGCGGCAACCCGCCCTGGGTGCTAGAATCCCGCCCCTGTCTTGCCGCCCAACCTATCCATGGACCCCATCTTGCTCATGAAGGCCCTGATCCTTGGCATCGTCGAGGGCCTCACCGAATTTTTGCCGGTCTCCTCCACCGGCCACCTGATCATCGTCGGCAGCCTGCTCGACTACACCGACGAGCAGAGCAAGGTGTTCAAGATCGTCATCCAGCTAGGCGCCATCCTGGCCGTGTGCTGGGATTTCCGCGAGCGCATCGGCAAGGCCCTGGGTGGCCTCGGCTCGGACCCGGTGCAGCAGCGTTTCGCTGGCCTGCTGCTGCTGGGCTTCCTGCCCGCCGCCGTGCTGGGCGTGCTGTTTCACGGCATCATCAAAACCTATTTGTTCAACCCGATCACGGTGGCCGGCGCTCTGATCGGCGGCGGCCTGTTCATTCTCTATATCGAAAAGCGCGCTTATCGCCCCCGCATCCACGCGGTAGACGACATGGGCTGGAAGGATGCGCTCAAGGTCGGCTTCGCCCAAGCCGTGGCCATGTTCCCCGGCGTTTCCCGCTCCGGCGCCACCATCATGGGCGGCCTCGTGTTTGGCCTGTCGCGCAAGGCGGCCACCGAGTTCTCGTTCTTCCTCGCCATCCCTACCATGTTCGCCGCCACGGTCTATGACGTCGCCAAGAGCTGGCACCTGCTGCGGCTGGAAGACTTGCCCGTCTTCGCCGTTGGCTTCATCGCCTCCTTCATCGCCGCCATGCTCACCGTCAAGGCCCTGCTGCGCTTCGTGGCCAGCCATACCTTCGTAGTCTTTGCTTGGTATCGCATCGTCTTTGGCGGCATCGTCCTACTCACGGCCTGGACCGGCGTGGTCGAATGGCAGGCGGGTTGATCCTCTATCTGCACGGCTTTCGCTCCTCGCCCGCGTCCTGGAAAGCGCGCGTGCTGCACGCCGCGCTCGCGGCGCGGGGCGAGGCCGATCGTCTGCTCGCCCCCGCTCTTCCCTGGGCGCCAGCCGCCGCCATCGATCAACTCGAAGCGCTGCTCGCCGGCATCTCGGGCCCTATCACCCTCGTGGGCGCCTCCCTCGGCGGCTGGTATGCCACCTGGCTCGCCGAGCGACATGACCTCAAGGCCGTGCTCATCAACCCGGCCATCGTCAGCGCGCTCGACCTTAATCTTTTCATCGGCCGGCATACCCACTTGCACGACGGCAGCTCGTTCGACTTCACCCGACGCCATGCCGATCAACTCTTGGCCCTCCACATCCCCCGCCCCGATCCGCGCCGTTACCTATTGCTGCTCGAAACCGGCGATGCAGTGCTCGACTACCGCCAGGCCGCCCGCCACTATGCCGGTTGCAAGCAAGTGATCCTCCCCGGCGGCGAGCACGGCTTCTGCCACTTTCCCGAATACATTGGGCAAATCCTTGAATTCGCCGGTTTATAATCCGGCGATGCACGTACTATTCGAAGAAGACGGCGGCTTCAAGGCCGGCACCATCCTGGCGGACAACGACACGTCCTTGCAGGTGGAAATGCCCTCGGGCAAGCGCAGCAAGATCAAGGCGGCCCAGGTGCTACTCCGCTTTGCCAACCCGGCGCCCACGCAGATCCTGGACCAGGCCGAGCCGCTCGCCGCGGAGATGGAGGCGGATTTCCTCTGGGAGGTTGCCGGTGACAGCGAGTTTGGTTTTCTTGATCTTGCCCGAGACTATTTCGGACACGAGCCCACGCCGCCCGAGGCGGTATCGCTGCTGCTCGCCCTACATGCAGCACCCATCTACTTCCATCGCAAAGGCAAAGGCCGCTTCAAGAAAGCCCCTGCCGACATTCTCCAAGCTGCTCTGGCCGGTCTTGAAAAAAAGCGTCAGCAAGCGCTTGCCATCGAAGCCTGGGTCGGCGAGCTAAAAGCCGGCCGACTGCCACCCGAGCTCGCCGCGAGCGCGCTGACGCTGCTCGGCAAGCCCGACCGCAACAAGCCTGAGGTCAAAGCCTTCGAGGCCGCCGCCGCCGACCTGGGCGTGCCCATGCCGGAACTCTTGCTCCGGGTGGGGGCCCTAAAGTCGCCCTACGAAGTGCATATGCGCCGTTTTCTGCTCGAGCAGTTCCCCAAGGGTACCGCCTTTCCCCCGCTGGCAACGCCGCCTTGGCCCGACGACCTGCCCCGCGCCGAAGTGCGCGCCTTCTCCATCGACGACGCGCACACTACCGAAGTGGACGATGCCCTCTCGGTCACGCCCCTGCCGGGCCTGGGTTGGCGCATTGGCATCCACATCGCCGCCCCCGGCCTGGCCATTGCGCATGGTAGCCCGCTCGATGCGGTGGCCCGCGCCCGGCTCTCCACCGTCTACATGCCCGGCCATAAGATCACCATGCTGCCGGATGCAGTGGTGCGCGCCTACACCCTCGAAGGCGGGCGCGACTGCCCGGCGGTATCGCTCTATCTCACGGTCAATGAGGCGTTGGAAATCGTCGCGCACGAATCCCGCGCCGAATGGGTGCACATCGCCGCCAATCTACGGCATCACGAAATCGAGCCCTGGTTCAACGCCGACACCATCGACAAGCCGCTGCCCGATGCGCCCTTCAAGGACGAGCTCTACCTGCTCTGGCGCTTGGCCAATGCCTGCGAGGGCCGGCGCGGCAAGCCCGCGGCCACCCAGGGCCTCCACGATTACAGCTTCACCATCGACGGCGACCTGGCCGACCCGGAAAGCTGCCGAGTGGAAATCCACGAAAGAAAGCGCGGCAGCCCCCTGGACAAGCTGGTAGCGGAACTGATGATCGTCGCCAACGCCACCTGGGGCGGCCTCTTGGCCGAACGCGGCATCGCCTGCCTATACCGAGCCCAAACCGGCGGCAAGGCGCGCATGACCACCCAGCCCCAGCCGCATGAAGGCTTGGGCGTGCCCCAGTATGCCTGGATGACCTCGCCCTTGCGGCGCTACTGCGACCTGGTGAACCAGTGGCAGCTCCTGGCCTGCCTGAACGGCAAGACCCCGCCCTTTGCCCAGCGCTCGGCGGAACTGTTTGCCGCCATGCGCGATTTCGAGCTCACCTACGCCGCTTATGCCGAATTCCAGCGCCAGCTGGAACGCTACTGGTGCCTACGTTGGCTGGCGCAGGAAAACATCGCGCAGATCGAAGCCAGCGTGCGCCGCGAAGACTGGGTCAAGCTCGACCATCTGCCGCTACTCCTGCGCTG
>JAOAIO010000095.1 GCA_026414665.1 Azovibrio sp. | reverse complement strand
AGATGTGTATAAGAGACAGGGCGGGTAGCCTGGGGGTGGCGCACATGCTCAAGCTCTTGCGCGAGGAGCTCGAGCTGTGCATGGCCCAGGCCGGCTGCGCCACGCTGGCGGACATTAGCGAGGACATGATTTACCAATAAACCAACGAGGCATGGACCATGTTGATTCCCATTGAAGGCGTCCTGAGCAAGGACGAGGTACGGCAATTCCGTCAGCAGCTCGATGCGGCCGCCTGGCAAGATGGCTTGAAGACCGCCGGCACGCTGGCCCGGGCCGTGAAACGCAATCTGCAACTCGAGGACGGCAGCCCCCTGGCGGTCGAACTCGGCAACTACATCTTGCGTAAGCTGGGCAGCAATCCCCTGTTCATCTCCGCGGCGCTGCCGAGCCGGATCTACCCGCCCAAGTTCAACCGTTATGCGGATGGCGGCACCTATGGCGCGCATGTCGATAGCGCCGTGATGCAGGTGCCTGGCAGCCATGTCGCGGTGCGTAGCGACTTGTCCGCCACGTTGTTTTTGGCCGAACCCGAAGAATACGACGGCGGCGAGCTTCAGATCGAAGGCCCCTTCGGCATCCAGGCGGTGAAGCTCGCGGCCGGGGACATGGTGCTGTATCCCTCCAGCAGTCTGCATCAGGTGACGCCGGTGACCCGTGGCGCACGTGTCGCGTCTTTCATGTGGATTCAGAGCATGGTGCAAAACGATAGCGCCCGTACGCTGTTGTTCGATCTCGATCAGGCAATCCAGGGCTTCACCGGCACGGTGCCTGCCGACGATCCGCGCTTATTGAAGCTGACCGCTGTCTATCACAATCTGTTGCGCCTGTGGGCCGTAACGTGAGCGCGAGGTGCGTCATGCAGCGTTACCGCTTTTTTGTCCTGTTCGCGCTGGGCTTCGGCTTGGCGCAGGCGCTGGCCGCCGAGCCGGTGCTCAATCTTTATTCCGCCCGCCATTATCAGGCCGACGAAGCTTTGTATGAGGATTTCACGCGCAAGACCGGCATCCGCATCAACCGCATCGAGGGTAAGGCCCAGGAACTCATCGAGCGCATCCGGAACGAAGGCAGCAACAGCCCAGCCGATGTACTACTCACCGCCGATGCCGCTAGCCTCGCGGTGGCCGACGCCTGGGGACTGTTGGCGCCGGTCCGCTCGCCGTTTCTGGAGGCGCGTATTCCCGCGCATCTGCGCAGCGCCAACTGGTTTGCCTTTACCTCGCGGGCCCGGCTGATCATCTACAACCAGCGCTTGCTGCAAGCGAGCGACGTGCAGACCTACGAGGCGCTCGCCGATCCCAAGCTGAAAGGCCTGGTTTGCAGCACTTCCGGTGGGCACATCTATAACCTCACGCTCGTCGCCGCGCTGGTGGCGCATCTGGGCGAGGCGCAGACCGAGGCGTGGGCCAGGGGTGTGGTGGCCAACCTGGCCCGCAGTCCGCGCGGTGGCGATATCGACCAGATCAAGTCGGTGGCCACGGGCGAGTGCGGCGTTGCGGTTTCGAACAGCTATTACCTGGCTAGGCTCATGGCCTCGGATAAGGTGGAAGAGCGTAATCGCGTCAAGCGCCTAGGCGTGATCTGGCCGAATCAGGCGGATCGCGGGACGCACATCAACATTTCCGGCGGCGGCATGGTCAAGACCAGTAAGCACCCGGAAGCGGCGCTGAAATTCCTGGAATATCTGGCAAGCGATGCGGCCCAGCGCCATTTCGCCAACGCCAACAACGAGTGGCCCGTCGTATCCGGGCTTACGTTCGAGAATGAGGAGCTTGCCGCCTTGGGCCGCATGAAGGCTGACACCATCTCCTTGGCGCATATCGCCAGGGAACTGCCCAAGGCGCAAAAAATTCTCGACCGGGCCGGGTATCGCTAAGGTTCGTGGTCCGAAGCCGTGTCGGGCTGGCGCTGGGCCTGGGACAGCGCCGTGTCAACCGTCGGCGATGACGAGATTGCGGCCTCTTTTCTTGGCTAGGTACATGCGCCGGTCGGCCACCTCGATCAGGTCGCGCGGGTCGTGGGCGTTCTCGCGCAGCCGCTCGGCGACACCGATGCTAGCGGTCATGTCGTCGCCGTCGGGGCGGGTCCCCAGGCCGCTTTGACGCAGCCGGGCGAGGGCGATGTCGGCTTGGTGGATGTCGGTGTTGGGCATGATGAGCAGGAACTCCTCACCGCCCCAGCGCACCAGAATGTCGCCGGAGCGAAGCGAACGGGTGATGGCCTGGGCGGCCTGCATCAAAGCCTGATCGCCAGCTTCGTGGCCAAAGCGGTCGTTGATGCTCTTGAAATGGTCGAGATCGATGAAGGCGAGCGCGAGCGGAGTGCCGTTGCGGAGAGACTGGCTGAACTGCAAGTGCAAAAGCTCCTCGCCACTACGCCGGGAAAACGCGCCCGTGAGCGGGTCGCGCACGGCTTGGCGTACCAGGGCGACCATGAAGGCGAGCTGACTCATCCCGGCTAAGGCCGAAACCCCAGTGAGCAGCGCCAACAGCCAAAAGGCGCCGACGAAAGAAGGCCAATCGAGGGTTGTCCAGTTGAGCGCGCCGGCCAAACCCTGGGAAATCAGCACCGGGCTGGCCAAGATCAAGTTTTCCGCCAGGCTCAAGGGAAAAATGGCCAGCCCGGCGAGCAAGACGAAAGGCAAAAAGGCATAGCCGGCGGCAATCGCGGCCGAAAGTCCGCTCAAATTGAAGGCCGTGAGCACCTGGTGCGAGGCCAGATAAAACGCGGTCGGGATGAGGAATAGAACGCCCAGGGCGCGGTAGGCATCGGGCAGGCTACCGTCGGGTCGATAAAGACGGACTAGGGCGATGAAGGCCAGGCAGGCCAGCAAGCGCAGTACAGCCAGCGAGGCCCACAGGGTGGACGGGAAGACGATGTAGTCGACGATGCTCCACAAGGGCGTGAGCGCCGCGAAGAGCAGGGCGATGAAGCGCGTCCGGTTCACGATCATCGTGGCGCGGCGTGCGGTGAGCAGCGGCTGATGGCGCAGGGGGCTCAGTAGCCAGAGGAATTCCTCGGGTCGGAGCTCGTTGGCCATCAAGGCAGGAATCCGGCGCCAGTAGGCGCGCGGGGGCGCGGAGGCTGGATCGGGCATGGTCGGGTTCCGGGAGCTAGCGCTTGCCGTATCGGTGTTGCAGCGCAATAACGGCTTAGAGCGGAGCATACATGACTTCCCTGCGTTTTGCCGGCTTGCGCCGAACTTGGCGCGGTAGAGCAGCTGGCGGCATCAAGTCTTGGCGGCGCTCAGAACCGCTGGGGCTGGGGCGATGTGCCGCTCGATCCAGTCGAGCATGTCGTCCCAGATTTGGCGCTGCTCGTGTGGCGAGGGCATGGCCGTGGCGTGCGCGAGCTCGATGGTGATGACGGGGATGTTCTTATGCACGCCGCCGAAATTACCGAGCGAGCCAGGATAAACGCCGAGCCGGTTTAGGTTGAGGCGGCCGAAGCGGCGTGGCTCCTGGGCTGGCCCGTCGTAATCGAGTAGGCCGTAAGGGGCGTGGATCGAGACGATCACATCCGGCCGGAAGCGTTCGATCTCGCCGTGCAGCCAGCGCGTCTCTGGCTCTGAGAGCGGCGCCTTGCCGGGGTAGCGGCGCGGGTCTTTGCCGGTGCGTTGGCTCCAGTAAGGTAAGGCCTTGGTGAACCAATCCGGGGTGGGAAAATTGCGATTCAAGTCCACGCCGTTACCGTTCGTGCGCCGTGGTGGGCGGGCCAGCAAACCATCGGGATTGGAGAGCGGCGCGATGCGCCAGTGGTGCTGGCTAGCGCGAGCCTCGCCGAGCCATTCCATCCAGCGAAAGACGATCGAAACCGAGGTCAGCTCGTCGCCGTGGATGCCGCCGATCACGAAAATGCGCACTGGGCGCGCCGCCGCGCGCGTGGATAAGGATGACAGCTGTGGCGGGCGTGGCGGCACGTCGCGGATCATCAAGGCGCGCCCCTCGACCGAGCGGATCGGCGCGGCTTCGAGACCGAGCCGCAAGCATTCGCGCGTGGCCACGCTCTGCAGCCGCTGCCCGAGCGCAGCGCACCAATGCGTCAGATCGTCCTGGCGGGGGCCAGCCTGGGCCGGGGACGCCAGGCAGAGGAGAGCGAAGCGCAAAGCGGTAGACAGGCGGAATAGGCGAGACGGCATGAACGGCGACGAACCCGAAAAAGCGCAAGGATAAAACCAGCCGGGCTAGCGCGGAAAGCCATGCGCCAGCAATCCATGCCAAGCACGCATCGGGCGGCAAGACCGGCATCGCCGATTCCGCATGGTTGCGCCCATTGGCTACATTACGCCCGCCGAGGCCAGGATCGGCCTTATCCGCACGCACCGCCCAGGCCGAACAGGTCTGCTCCTACATTACGGCAACCACGGCACTACAAAAACGGGGCGATTCAGCGGTTCGGCTGACTGTGCAGGGTTGGGCGTCATGTTCGATTCAGTGGAGGATTGAGTAGCCAGATTACCATTCGCTCCACCACCGAAACGGCTTCTGGGTTTTCAATCACGACCCACTTGACTTGAACATTGCGCTTGATGTGCTCCCGACGCTGCATGCGGTCCGGGAAGCGATCTTTAAAGTGGCGTTGGAGCGCATGTCCCTCATCGCCTGCAACATGCTTTCGCAGAATTCTGTCGCGTAGGCCACCGGAGCCTTTTGCCTCGCCAACGTACATGAGCTCGCCCTCTATGAGGAAGGCGTAAACGCCAGAAGTATCAGGCGGATTAGCCGTACCGATGAAATGTGGTTCAGCAGTGATTAGAACTTCGACCGCCCGCGAAAACTCGGCGATCCCCTCGGCCAATTTGTGTGAGAAGTTAGTCATCAGAGCAGTGGCTTATGACATCGAACGTCGAGGATGAGAGGGCGCGAGCCTGCGTAGCAGGCGAAGCGTCCCTCTGGAGCGCAGAGTTAGCCGAAACGGCAGACACCAGCGGGAAGCGCTCGGGATGCCGAATAGACTCGACAGACAGATCGACGTCGAGCTGGGGCCAATAAAGGTGGTCGGCCGTAGGCCATTCAACATCGCAAAGCTGGTCCACGGTTGCTTGCCGGAACCAGGGAAACTCGGAAAACGGAATCAACAGTTCTTCGTCACCAAGCAGTAGCCAGAAGCCGTGCTTGGAAATATGGGTGACCTCAGCGGCCAAAGTGTTTGTGCCAGGCATTTTTGATCTCCTGCAAGTGGCGAAGGATGATTTCCTCGGCAGCGGAAAGCTCTTTCGCTGACAGACCCGTATGGCCCGCAAGGGAAACCGAAGGCTCGAGCCAGAACTTGGCTTCACCATCGGGATGGGCGACGTGGATATGCATTCTCGGCTCTTCACGGGAAAAGAAGAAGAGTCGGAAAGGACCTTCACGGACGACTGTTGGCGCCATAGGGTTATCGTCGGCTAACGTCGAAGGTGATGGGCGCAGAGCCAGCGGGCAAAGCCCGCTTGCGGAGCGTCCCCCCCTCGAAGCGATTGTTAGACACTACAGTCAATCTGCCAACTTGACACCCGTGCCCTTGGCATCGATGTAACCCCAAGTCGTAAACCCGATGCCGCTCTTGTATGTCGTATTGATTACAGCGTCGGCGCCAATTGCTCGTGCTTTTTCAGATAGGGCTTCGTTCGCCTGTTCCTTTGTCGGGTCCTTGTGGAACACTGTGAGCTTCTTGACGCTCACTTCGATAGGTCCAATTTCCTTGTACTTCCGGCCGGGAAGAGAGTCCTCGGAGATCAGTACCTGCGTGTTTGCGGGCAGGCCCACAGGTGCCTCAGAAGTGATGTTTGAGCTGGTTCTGTAGGAGGCGCAACCCGAGGTGAGCGCGGCAATGACAACAGCAGACAGCAACGCGATTCTCTTGAGCTTCATGGTTTTTCCTTGTTGAGTGCTATAAAGTGGCATGCAATGATGGTGTCTAACAGGCCGTTGAAAAACCCCGTCCCAGCGGGCGAGGGGATAAAATTTGATCATAGCCAACCCTGACACGCTGATTCCGATGCGAGGCAAGACGATTCATCAAGGCGCGATGTTTTCCTACGTGAGCCTGGAAGACCGCATCCCCAAGAACCATCCCCTGCGCCAGCTGCGCCTTCTGGTCGATGCGGTGCTGGCGAGCATGGACAAGGAATTCGAGGCGGCCTATGCCCAGACCGGGCGACCGTCGGTGCCGCCGGAGCGGCTCCTGAAGGCCATGCTGCTGCAAATCCTGTTCACCATCCGCTCCGAGCGCCTCTTGGTCGAGAGCATCGACTACAACCTCTTGTATCGCTGGTTCGTGGGGCTGGCCATCGATGACCCGGTCTGGGACCACTCCACCT
>JAOAIO010000094.1 GCA_026414665.1 Azovibrio sp. | reverse complement strand
ATCCAGCTGCACCCGCTCGTCTGTTCCGCCTTCAACGCCGACTTCGACGGCGACCAGATGGCCGTGCACGTGCCTTTATCCCTGGAAGCCCAGATGGAAGCCCGCACTCTGATGCTGGCCTCCAACAACGTGCTCTCGCCAGCTAATGGCAGCCCCATCATCGTGCCCTCCCAGGACATCGTGCTGGGTCTCTACTACGCTACCCGCGAGCGTATCAACGCCAAGGGCGAGGGCATGGTGTTCGCCGACGTAAACGAGGTCGAGCGGGCCTTGGCAGCCAAGGAAGTGGAGCTGCACAGCCGCATCAGCGTGCGTCTCAAGCAGTATGAGCCGGGCGCTAGCGAAGGCGAATGGCAGGAAAAGCTGATTCGGGTGGAAACCACCGTGGGGCGCGCCTTGCTGTCGCGCATCCTGCCCAAAGGGCTGGCTTTCAAGAACATCGACAAGCCCCTGAAGAAAAAGGAAATCTCCAAGCTCATCGACGAATCCTTCCGGCGCTGTGGCTTGCGCGAGACCGTCATTTTCGCCGACCGGCTGATGCAAAACGGCTATGCCCTGGCGACCCGCGCCGGCATCTCCTTCTGCGCCGACGACATGAAGGTGCCGCCGCAGAAGTACGAGATCATCGCTGCGGCCGAAGCCGAGGTGAAAGAGATCGAGGAGCAGTACAAGAACGGTCTGGTCACGCAGGGCGAGCGCTACAACAAGGTCGTCGATATCTGGGGGCGCACCGGCGACCAAGTCGCCAAGGTGATGATGGAGCAGCTCGGCCACGAAGAAGTGGTGGACCGGCATGGCAACGCCGTGAAGCAGGAGTCCTTCAACTCCATCTTCATGATGGCCGACTCCGGCGCCCGTGGCTCGGCGGCCCAGATTCGTCAGCTGGCCGGTATGCGCGGCCTGATGGCGAAGCCGGATGGCTCGATCATCGAGACGCCCATTACCACCAACTTCCGCGAAGGCTTGAACGTTCTCCAGTACTTCATCTCGACGCACGGCGCTCGTAAGGGTCTTGCCGATACCGCGCTGAAGACCGCTAACTCCGGCTATCTCACGCGCCGTCTGGTCGATGTGACCCAGGATCTGGTCATCACCGAGGAAGATTGTGGCACGACCAATGGCTATACCGTGCGCGCCCTGGTCGAAGGCGGTGAGGTCGTCGAGCCGCTGCGCGAGCGCATCTTGGGCCGGGTTACGGTGGATGACATCGTCGATCCCGACACCCAAGAGACCGTCATCTTTGCCGGCACCATGCTCGATGAAGACTTGGTCGAGCTGGTCGACAAGCTGGGCATCGACGAGGTCAAGGTGCGCACGCCGCTCACCTGCGACACCCGTTATGGCCTGTGCGCCAAGTGCTATGGCCGCGACCTGGGCCGGGGGTATCTGGTCAACGTGGGCGAGGCCGTCGGCGTCATTGCCGCCCAATCGATTGGCGAGCCCGGCACTCAGCTCACCATGCGGACCTTCCACGTCGGTGGTGCGGCGTCCCGGGCCGCGGCGGTCTCCGAGATCGAATCCAAGTCCGCTGGCACCGTGCGCTTTACTTCCGGGATGCGTTACGTCACCAACGTCAAGGGGGAGAAGATCGTCATTTCCCGCTCCGGCGAATTGGTGATTACCGACGATGCCGGCCGCGAGCGCGAACGGCACAAGGTTCCTTACGGGGCTACCCTCTTGCCCAACGACGGCGATGTCCTCAAGGCAGGCAGCAAGCTCGCCACCTGGGATCCGCACGCCCGCCCCATCGTGACCGAGTATGCCGGGACGGTGAAGTTCGAGAATGTCGAAGAGGGTGTCACCGTCGCCAAGCAGATCGACGAAGTGACCGGGCTCTCCACCCTGGTGGTGATCGACTCGAAGCAGCGCGGCAGCAAGTCTTCCGGCAAGGGCGTGCTGCGTCCGGTGGTGAAGCTGCTCGATGCCAACGGCGAGGAAGTCCGCGTCGCTGGCTCCGACCATCCGGTTTCGATTGCTTTCTTGACCGGCTCCATCATCTCGGTGGTGGATGGTCAGCAGGTGCATGAGGGCGACATCCTGGCCAAGATTCCCCAGGAATCCGCCAAGACCCGCGACATCACCGGTGGTCTGCCGCGGGTGGCCGAGCTGTTCGAAGCGCGTTCGCCCAAGGATGCCTCGATTCTGGCCGAGTTCACCGGCACCGTCTCCTTTGGCAAGGACACCAAGGGCAAGCAGCGTCTCATCATCACCGATCTCGAAGGCGTGGCGCATGAATATCTGATTTCCAAGGATAAGCATGTGCTCGTGCACGATGGCCAGGTGGTCAACAAAGGCGAAACCATCGTCGAAGGCGAACCCGATCCGCACGACATCCTGCGCCTTAAGGGGGTCGAGGAGCTGGCGCGCTACATCACCGACGAGGTGCAGGACGTGTACCGACTCCAGGGTGTGAAGATCAACGACAAGCACATCGAAGTGATCGTGCGCCAGATGCTGCGCCGCGTGACCATCACCGATCCGGGCGATACCCGCTTCATCAAGAGCGAGCAGGTCGAGCGCGCCGAAGTGTTGGCCGAGAACGATCGCATGATCGCCGAGGGCAAGATCCCGGCGACCTACGAGCATATGCTGCTTGGGATCACCAAAGCGTCGCTGTCGACCGATTCCTTCATTTCCGCGGCGTCTTTCCAGGAAACCACGCGCGTGCTCACCGAGGCGGCGATCATGGGTAAACGCGACGAACTGCGCGGCCTCAAGGAAAACGTCATCGTCGGGCGGCTCATCCCGGCTGGCACGGGCTTGGCCTACCACCGGACCCGCAAGGCCCAGGCCGAAGGCCAGGATCTCGCCGAGGATCGACCGATCGTGGCGGACGAGGCGCCGCTCGCGGCCCAGGAAAGCAGTCTCTGACAACGATCCGGCCGCGCTGCTTGCGCGCGGCCGGGTTCGTTGACATGGGGCTTGTCAAGCCATAGAATCTATGGCCTTTGTCGGCAGAGGCTAATCACAGCCTTTGTTTTGTATAACAAAATGGCCGAAACTCCATGTTTCGGCGTAGTTGTGGCGGTCTGTCCGCCAGAGGATTCATATGCCTACTATCAACCAATTGGTGCGTAAGCCTCGTGAGGCCGAAGTTGCCAAGAGCAAGGTTCCCGCACTCGAGAAGTGCCCCCAAAAGCGCGGTGTGTGCACCCGCGTCTACACCACTACCCCGAAGAAGCCGAACTCCGCGCTGCGTAAGGTGTGCAAGGTGCGTCTCACCAATGGTTACGAAGTGATTTCGTACATCGGCGGTGAAGGCCATAACCTGCAAGAGCACTCCGTGGTGCTGATCCGCGGTGGCCGGGTGAAGGACTTGCCCGGTGTGCGTTACCACACCGTGCGTGGCTCCTTGGATACCCAGGGCGTCAAAGATCGTAAGCAGGCCCGTTCCAAATACGGCGCTAAGCGTCCGAAGGCTGGCTAAGCGTTTTGCTGGCAGCTTGAGTAAGTGGCCGCCTCATGGGCGGCCGCGAGGCTTTGTGCGGAACGGTTTCGCGCAGCCTCAACTGAATCGTGTAAAGAGAGGAAACCATGCCCCGTCGTCGTGAAGTACCGAAGCGTGACGTTCTGCCCGATCCCAAGTTCGGCAGCCAGGATGTCTCCAAGTTCATCAATGCCATCATGCAAAGTGGCAAGAAGTCCGTTGCCGAGCGCATCGTCTATGGTGCGTTCGAGCAAATTTCGAGCAAGACCGGCAAGGACCCCCTGGAAGTGTTCACGGCGGCGATTGCCAACATCAAGCCGCTGGTCGAAGTGAAGTCGCGCCGCGTGGGCGGTGCCAACTATCAGGTGCCCGTGGAAGTGCGTCCTGCGCGGCGTATGGCGCTCGCCATGCGCTGGCTGCGTGAGGCGGCGCGCAAGCGCTCTGAAAAGACTATGGGCTTGCGCCTGGCGGCTGAGATGCTCGAAGCGGCCGAAAACCGCGGCGGCGCCGTCAAGAAGCGTGACGAGGTACACCGTATGGCCGAGGCTAACAAGGCCTTCTCCCATTTCCGCTTCTAATTCACTCGCCGAGGTTACAACGTGGCACGTAAGACACCCATCGAGCGCTACCGCAACATCGGTATCTCCGCTCACATCGACGCCGGCAAGACCACTACGACCGAGCGTATCCTTTATTACACGGGCGTCAATCACAAGATTGGCGAAGTGCATGATGGCGCCGCCACCATGGACTGGATGGAGCAGGAGCAAGAGCGCGGCATCACCATCACTTCCGCTGCGACCACTTGCTTCTGGCGCGGCATGGACAATACCTTCCCCGAGCATCGCTTTAACATCATCGACACGCCGGGGCACGTCGACTTCACCATCGAAGTCGAGCGCTCGATGCGCGTGCTCGACGGTGCTTGCATGGTGTACTGCGCCGTGGGCGGTGTGCAGCCCCAATCCGAGACTGTTTGGCGTCAGGCCACCAAGTACAAGGTGCCGCGCCTGGCTTTCGTCAACAAGATGGACCGTTCCGGCGCCAACTTCTTCAAGGTCGTCGACCAGATGAAGACTCGCCTGAAGGCAAATCCGGTGCCCATCGTGATTCCCATTGGCGCCGAAGACACGTTCGCGGGTGTCGTCGATTTGTTCAAGATGAAAGCCATCATCTGGGATGAAGCCTCCCAGGGTATGAAGTTCGAGTACAAGGACATTCCCGCCGATCTGGTGGAAACTGCCCGGACCTGGCGTGAACAAATGGTCGAGGCGGCCGCCGAGGCGTCCGAGGAGCTGATGAACGAGTACCTCGAAAACGGCGACCTGCCGGAAGACAAGATCAAGCTCGGCTTGCGGTTGCGCACCCTGGCCTGCGAGATCCAGCCCATGCTGTGCGGCAGCGCCTTCAAGAACAAAGGCGTGCAGCGCATGCTCGACGCCGTGATCGAGTTCTTGCCTTCGCCGGTCGACATTCCGCCCGTCGCAGGTGTCGATGATCGCGAGCAGCCGGCTAGCCGTAAGGCTGACGACAACGAGAAGTTCTCGGCGCTAGCCTTCAAACTGATGACCGACCCCTTCGTCGGCCAGCTCACCTTCATTCGTGTCTACTCCGGTGTCTTGACTTCCGGCTCTACCGTGCTGAACTCCGTCAAGAACAAGAAGGAGCGCATTGGCCGCATCCTCCAGATGCACGCCAACAACCGCGAAGAAATCAAGGAAGTGCTGGCGGGCGACATCGCTGCTTGCGTAGGCTTGAAAGAAGTCACGACCGGTGAAACCTTGTGCGACCCCGATGCGCCGATCGTCCTCGAGCGCATGGCCTTCCCCGAGCCTGTGATTCACGTCGCCGTCGAGCCCAAGACCAAAGCCGACCAGGAAAAGATGGGCATCGCCCTCTCCCGTCTGGCGGCCGAAGACCCCTCTTTCCGCGTGCGTACCGACGAAGAATCGGGGCAGACCATCATTTCTGGCATGGGCGAGCTACACCTCGAAATCATCGTCGATCGGATGCGGCGTGAGTTCAACGTCGAGGCCAATGTCGGCGCGCCGCAAGTGGCTTACCGCGAATGCATCAAGAAAGCCGTCGAGCAAGAAGGCAAGTTCGTCAAGCAGTCCGGCGGGCGCGGCCAATATGGCCACGTCTGGCTCAAGATCGAGCCGAACGAGCCCGGCGCCGGTTATGCCTTCGTCGATGCCATCAAGGGCGGGACCGTGCCGCGTGAATACATCCCGGCGGTGGATAAGGGCTTGCAGGACGCCATCACCAGCGGCGTGCTGGCCGGCTTCCCGGTCGTGGATATCAAGTTCACCCTGTTCGATGGTTCCTACCACGACGTCGACTCGAACGAAAACGCCTTCCGCATGGCAGCGGCCATGGCCTTCAAGGAAGGGATGAAGAAGGCCCAGCCGACCCTGCTCGAGCCGATGATGGCCGTTGAAGTGGAGACGCCGGAAGAGTACATGGGCAACGTCATGGGCGACCTTTCCTCCCGGCGCGGCATCGTGCAGGGCATGGAAGACCTGCCGGGCGGCATGAAGGTGGTGCGCGCTGAGGTGCCGCTCTCCGAAATGTTCGGCTACGCTACCCAGTTGCGCTCTCTAACCCAGGGGCGCGCTACCTACTCGATGGAATTCAAGCATTACTCGGAGGCGCCCAAGAACGTCGCCGAGGCCGTGATCAACAAAAAGTAACCCGGTAATTGGAGAAAATGAATGGCTAAGGAAAAATTTGAGCGTAGCAAGCCGCACGTGAACGTGGGGACGATTGGTCACGTGGACCATGGCAAGACCACGCTGACGGCTGCGATCACCACGGTGCTGTCCCGCAAGTTTGGTGGGGAAGCCAAGGCCTACGATCAGATTGACGCGGCGCCGGAAGAGAAGGCGCGCGGCATTACCATCCTGTCTCTTATACACATCT
>JAOAIO010000093.1 GCA_026414665.1 Azovibrio sp. | reverse complement strand
CTGCCTTGGCGTTCACGCCCTGAATCACCCGGCCGCAATAAAGCGGACACGCCGCGCCGGACTCGAGCCGCACCGGACGCTGCGCGGCACACCCCACGGGCACGGACGCAATGGCCGGCTGGTTAAGCGCCGCGCCGGTCAACGCCGCAACCTCGCGGGCGATGCCGATGAGCGACAGACAGTCGGCCCGATTCGGCGTGAGCTTCAAAGTAAAGAGCTGGTCGTCCAGATCCAGATAGCGACGGATCGAAGTCCCGACCGGGGCATCGTCCGGCAATACCAGGAGGCCGGCGGCATCCTCGGCGATGCCAAGCTCTTTGGCCGAGCAGAGCATCCCGTTCGATTCGATGCCGCGCACCTTGGCCACCTTGATTTTGACATTGCCAGGCAGGCGAGCGCCCGGCAAGGCGCATGGACCCTTCAGGCCAGGCGCCACATTGGGGGCGCCGCAGACGATCTGCTGCGGCGCGCCACTGCCGATATCCACCTGACAGACGTTTAAGCGGTCCGCATCCGGATGCTTCGTCACGGCGAGCACCTGGGCCACCACGACCTGCTCGAAGCAAGGCGCCACAGGGGCCATTTCCTCCACTTCCAGACCAGCCATGGTCAAAAGATGGGATAACTCGGCGCTGGACAAGGCGGGATTGACGAAAGTTCGCAACCAGGATTCGGAGAATTTCATGGGATGCTCTTAGGTTGGGTATCTAGAATGGCGCGGCAGGGCGAGACACTGCCGGAACACTTAGGCAAACTGGCGCAAAAAGCGCAAATCGCCCTCGAAGAAGAGGCGCAGATCATTCACGCCATAGCGCAGCATGGTCAAGCGATCAGGCCCAAAGCCAAAGGCAAAACCGGTATAGCGCTCGGCATCGATGCCGGCCTGGGCAAGCACGTTCGGATGCACCATGCCGCAACCAGCGATTTCCAACCAACGTCCCTTCAAGGCGCCGCTCATGAAGGCTACGTCGATCTCGGCGGAGGGTTCGGTAAAGGGAAAGAACGAGGGACGAAAGCGCACTTGCAAGTCATCCGTCTCGAAAAAGCGCTTGAGGAAATCGGCGATGACCCCCTTCAAATCGGCAAACGACACGCCCTCGCCCACCCACAAGCCTTCCACCTGGTGGAACATGGGAGAGTGGGTGGCGTCGGAATCGACCCGGTACACGCGCCCTGGCGCGATGATGCGGATTTCCGGCATATCCGCTTGATCGGCATGACGCACCACGTGCGCCCGCATGTAGCGCGCCTGAATGGGGCTGGTATGCGTGCGCAACAACACCTTCTCGGCCAGCTCACCCTGCGCATCGAGCAGGTAAAAGGTGTCATGCATGGAGCGGGCTGGGTGCTCCTCGGGCGTATTGAGGGCGGTGAAATTGAAATAGTCTTCCTCGATCTCCGGCCCATCGGCGACAGCGAAACCGATGGAGCGAAACAACGCCTCGATGCGTTCCAAAGTGCGCGTCACCGGATGCAGGCCGCCCTTACCCTCGCCGCGCCCAGGCAAGGTCACATCCAAGGCTTCTTCCGCCAAACGCGCTGCGAGCGCGGCCCGCCGGATGTCTTCGCGGCGGGCGTTCAAAGCAGCCTCGACGGCCACCTTGGCTTGATTGATGGCGGCCCCGGCCGTCTTCTTTTCTGCCGGCGGCAGCTTGCCCAGGCCCTTGAGCATTTCGGTAATCTGGCCACTCTTGCCCAGGTAGCGGGCCTTCACCTGCTCCAAGACATTCGGGTCGTGAGTAGCGGCGAAGGCAGCCTGCGCTTCGCGGACGATGAGATCGAGGTCTTGCATGAGACACACCCTGAAATGAAAAAAGGAGGCTCGCGCCTCCTTCCTTTAAGCGGCTTTCGCTCAGGCGCCGAGCTGGGCCTTGGCCTGATTGGCCAGGGCGGCAAAGGCGGCCTTGTCGAACACGGCCAAATCGGCCAGCACCTTGCGGTCGACTTCGACATTGGCCTTTTTCAGGCCATTCATGAAGGTGCTGTACTTCAGACCCAGCTCGCGGGCCGCCGCGTTGATACGGGCGATCCACAGGGCACGGAACTGACGCTTTCTCTGACGGCGGTCACGATAGGCATATTGGCCGGCCTTCATCACCGCCTGCTTGGCGATGCGGTATACATTCTTACGCCGACCGCGGTAACCCTTGGCCTGATCGAGAACCTTCTTATGACGGGCACGCGCCGTTACACCACGTTTGACTCTTGGCATGTTCTATCTCCTTATGCGTAGGGCATCATGGCGCGCACGGAAGCCACGTCGCGCTCATGCACGCCGGTCATGCCGCGCAGCTGGCGCTTGTTCTTGGTGGTCTTCTTCGTCAGGATATGGCGCTTGAACGCCTGGCCGCGCTTGATGGTGCCGCCGGCACGGACCGTGAAGCGCTTTTTGGCGCTGCTCTTGGTCTTCATTTTGGGCATGGTTAGCTCCTCATCTATATGACGCCAGGTGGCCCCCTACGGAGACGCTTGCATTACCCAGCGCCACTTCTTCTGACGCTCCGCCTACAAGGCGAAGCATCGAAACTCATCCTGCCTGAGCGCTATCGGCAGACTTGCTGCCTTTATCGCCCGGCTTCTTCTTCACGGGGGCAACGATCATGATCATTTGCCGCCCTTCCATCTTCGGCATTTGCTCGACGACCCCATAAGGCTCAAGGTCGACCTTGATGCGCTCGAGCTGACGCATCCCGAATTCTTGATGCGCCATCTCCCGCCCCCGGAAGCGCAGCGTCACTTTGACCTTATCCTCTTCCGACAAGAAGCGGATCATGTTGCGCAGTTTGATCTGGTAGTCGTTTTCGTCGGTACCGGGCCGCAGCTTGATTTCCTTGACCTGGACCTGCTTCTGCTTCAGCTTCGCCTCGTGCGCCTTCTTGGCTTCCTGGTATTTGAACTTGCCGTAATCCATGATCCGGCACACCTGTCTCTTATACACATCT
>JAOAIO010000092.1 GCA_026414665.1 Azovibrio sp. | reverse complement strand
CCCGCCTCTTCCGCCAAATACAGCGCTTGCCTGGAACTCACGACCCCTAGTTGTTCGCCATCTTCTCCAAGCAGCCGGACTTCCGGCGCATTGATTTCTTCGTTAAGGCGATGCGACTTGTTCAGAGCGATGGTAAGACTCCCGAAAACAGACAAAAACTATGCCGTGCCTCCACGCGCCGCGGCTTCTTGCTGAAGCCGCTCGACCAGGGCATCCAGGCACATTTGGCCTAGATCCTCGCCACCGCGGGTACGCACGGCAACCAGACCCGCTGCCTTCTCTTTGGCGCCCACGATGAGCAAATAGGGCAGTCGGTTCATACTATGTTCGCGGATTTTATAGGTAATCTTTTCGTTACGCAAATCCGCCTCGGCACGTAGGCCGGCCTCTCGCAATGTCTGCACCACCTCGGCGGCGTAATCGGCCTGATGCTCGGAAATGCTCATGACCACGGCCTGGGTCGGCGCCAGCCACAAGGGGAAGGCTCCCGCATAATGCTCGATGAGGATGCCGACAAAACGCTCCAGAGAGCCGAACAAAGCCCGGTGCAGCATCACCGGCCGCTTTTGCGTGTTGTCCGAAGCAATGTAGTGAATATCGAAACGCTCTGGCAGATTCATGTCCACCTGCAAGGTGCCGCACTGCCAATCCCGCCCAATCGCGTCGCGCAGCACGAATTCAAGCTTCGGGCCGTAGAAAGCACCCTCGCCCGGAAACAGCGTATACGCCACCCCCATATGCTCGAGCGCCTGGGCCAGCGCCCCTTCGAGCTTATCCCAGGTTGCATCGGAACCAATACGGTTCTCGGGCCGCGTCGAGAGCTTGACGCGCACGTTCTCGAAGCCGAAATCCTTGTAGATGTCGAAAATCAGCTTGACCACATCGCGGCACTCGGCTTCCATCTGCGCTTCGGTACAGAAGATATGGGCATCATCCTGGGTGAAATGGCGCACCCGCAAGAGGCCATGCAAGGCGCCGGAAGGCTCGTAGCGGTGTACCTTGCCAAATTCGGCCATGCGCAAAGGCAGATCGCGGTAGCTCTTGATCCCCTGGGCGTACATGGCCACGGCGCCGGGACAGTTCATGGGCTTCAAGGCAAAGACACGCCCATCCTCGGTCTGCGTAGTAAACATATTCTCCCGATAATTGAACCAGTGCCCGGAAATCTCCCAGAGGCTGCGGTCCATCACATCGGGCGTATTGATCTCGACGTAACCCGCCTTCTCCTGACAATCGCGCATGTAGGCGATCAGTTTCTGGAACAAGAACCAGCCCTTCGGGTGCCAGAACACGGAGCCTGGCGCCTCTTCCTGAAAGTGGAATAGATCCAGGCGCTGGCCGAGCTTGCGGTGGTCACGCTTTTCCGCCTCTTCGAGCATGTGCAGATAGGCATCTAGCTCATCCTTCTTAGCCCAGGCAGTACCGTAGATGCGCTGCAACATCTCGTTTTTGGAGTCGCCACGCCAATAAGCGCCCGCCACTTTCATCAGCTTGAACACCTTAAGCCGCCCCGTGGACGGCACATGCGGGCCGCGACAAAGGTCGACGAAATCGCCCTCCCGATACAGAGAAACCTCTTCGCCGGCCGGAATGGCCGCAATCAACTCGGCCTTGTATTTTTCACCCTGCGCCAAGAAGAACTGCACGGCATCGTCGCGGGACCAGACTTCGCGGCGCACAGGGATATCCCGCTTGGCCAACTCGGCCATCTTCTTTTCGATGGCCGCGAGATCCTCGGGCGTGAAAGGCCGCTTGTAGGCAAAGTCGTAATAAAAGCCGTTGTCGATCACCGGGCCGATGGTCACCTGGGCATCCGGAAACAACTCCTTCACCGCATAAGCGAGCAGGTGCGCGGTGGAATGGCGGATGATCTCCAGCCCCTCGGCATCCTTGTCGGTGATGATGGCAAGATTGGCATCTTCGGCAATGCGAAAGGAGGTATCCACCAGCCGCCCATTGACCTTACCGGCCAAAGCGGCCTTGGCCAGGCCTGGGCCGATGCTGGCCGCCACCTCGGCCACGGTGACCGGTTGCGGGAAGGAGCGGACGGAACCGTCGGGCAACGTGATGTCTGGCATGGACAAAGCCTCCTAGGGCAAAAAAAAAGTGCGGCTCGAGCCGCACTTTTCGGGGTAATAAATAAACGAACGCAGGCTGGCTCAGCGCTTCTGAACTTTATTCATCCAAGTTCGGAAAAACTTCACAAGCCGCTCCATCAGGAATTTGGTAGGCGCGATTGGACTCGAACCAACGACCCCCACCATGTCAAGGTGGTGCTCTAACCAGCTGAGCTACGCGCCTGAAGGAAGGCCGCATTATAGCGGCGAAGAAACAAAAGTCAACGGCAATGCAAACCAATGTAAAACCGACCGATCAGACTTTACATACCGTAGTTGGCATTGACTCGGCTTACGTCGCACGGTGTCAGCGCGCCTACCATCCATTTGCCATGGAGCCGCGCAATCTTGGGTATGATCGTGCTGCGGCCAGGCAACGGAGCGTGCCAAGCCCCGCCAGCGCCAAGGAGGAGTGTCCATGGATGTAGCACCGCACTGGTTTCAGCACCGCGACAAGCTCGCGCTTCTGGGGCAGGACGCGCCGTTCTCGCAGAAACTCGGCTTTCTGCACGATTATCTGCAAGAAGCCTTTCCCTGGATCGACCGGATTGCCGTGGCGCTCTACGACCCGGCGACGGACATGCTCAAGACCTACGCGCACTCGAGCAAGGGCGCCGATCCCCTATCGCATTACGAAGCTCGCTTGGGCGACAGCGCCACCTTGCAAGAAATCGTGCGCCATGGCCGGCCGCGGGTCATCAATGACCTCGAACAGGTTCAGACGGAACGGCAGCACTCGCGCAGCATTCGCGGCCAAGGCTATGGTTCGAGCTACACCATGCCGGTGTTTTACCACGGCAGCTTTCTCGGACTGCTGTTCTTCAATTCGCAGCAAAAGCACGTGCTGGATGAACGCACGCTGCAATACCTCGATCTCATCGGCCACCTCGTGACCTACTCCCTGGCCGAGCAACTGGCCTCGGCGCGCACCCTGGTCGCCACCATCCGCAGCACGTCGACGCTGGCCCAGCATCGAGATGGAGAAACCGGAGCGCATTTGGACCGCATGGCCCACTATGCCCGTCTGATCGCCAAAAACCTGGCGCCCAAGTATGGCCTTAGTGACGAGATGGTAGAGCACATCTTTCTCTTCTCGCCGCTGCACGACATCGGCAAAATCGGCATCCCGGACCATATCCTGCTCAAGCCCGGCAAGCTTTCCGAATCTGAGTTCGAGACCATGAAGCGCCACCCGATACGGGGGGCCGAAATCATTGACAGCCTCATGGCGCATTTCGGCCTAAGCAATCTGAACCATGCGCAGTTGCTGCGCAATATCGCCCTCTACCACCACGAGGCCATGAATGGCAAAGGCTATCCC
>JAOAIO010000091.1 GCA_026414665.1 Azovibrio sp. | reverse complement strand
GACAGATCGAGGCCGAGCTGGCCTACCATCTCGAAGCCGGCCTGCCTGCCGAGGCGCCGGCGCCCGGACGCCTATCGCGCCAGGTGCGGCACTTCCCGATCACGCCGGAGGTGCATATCCGCCCGGATGAGCGCGAGGCCCAACATGTCCTCTCCCTGGTAGCGGCCGATCGGCCTGGATTGCTCTTTCACATCGCCCAGACGCTTGCCCGGCATGGCATTGCCTTGAAAGCGGCACGCATCTCGACGCTCGGCGAGCGGGTCGAGGACACCTTCCTGATTGCCGGCGCGGCGCTAGACAAGCCAGCCAGTCGCATCAAGCTCGAAGAGGACTTGCTCGAAGTGCTGCAGATCTGAGCGTCTTGGCCGCGCTTTAGTCGGCGCAGGCGTAGCAGCCTACCAGGTGCTCGATCACCGTGCGCACCCGCCCCATGGCGGCTTGCAGGGTCTCTTCGAGACGCTCGAAGTGAATGCCACGGGCGCTCTCGCCGCGTCCGGCGGCGTGGTTGGCAACCAGATTGATCGCGGCATAGGGAATTTCCAGCTCGCGGGCCAACACCGCTTCGGGCATCCCGGTCATGCCCACCACGTGCACGCCTTCGCGGTCGTAGCGGCAAATCTCTGCCGCCGTTTCCAGCCGTGGGCCTTGCGTAGCGCCATAGACGCCGCCATCCTTGACTTCGATGCCGGCATGGCGAGCCGCATCGATCAGGCGCTGGCGCAGCTTGGCATCATAAGGCTCGGTGAAATCGACGTGTACCACCGGCGTGCCATTACCATCGAAGTAGGTCGACTTGCGTCCCCAGGTGTAGTCGATGATTTGGTGCGGGATGACGATGTCGCCGGGGTTGAGATCGTCGCGTATGCCCCCCACGGAAGCGACCGAGACGATGTGGGTGGCGCCGTATTCCTTGAGCGCCCAGATATTGGCCCGGTAATTCACCAAGTGTGGCGGAATGGTATGTCCGTAGCCATGCCGGGCGAGAAAAATCACCTCTTGGCCGCAGATGCGACCGAAAGTCAGCGCACCGGAAGGCTCGCCGTAAGGCGTGCGCGCCACCTGGCGATGGGAAACGTCGAGATTGGAGAGTTGGGTGAGACCGCTGCCACCGATGATTGCCAACATAGAAAACTCCTAAGATGTGCGCCGCGCCAACAAGGAAGCGAGCACCGGCGTCACGCTGCGCAAGGCTGGATGCGAGCGGCGCAGCCTATCGAGATCGGCGCCGCCGCCGGCCAGCTTGCGATACAAGGCGTCCTGCCGTGCGATGCTAAACGCAAGGCCGGCAAAGGTCTGCGTCTGGTGATAGCGCACCAAGGTATCGCGGCCCAAGTCTTTGGCCTGCCAGGGAATCGCGGTGCGATCGACGATGTGCACCGCGCGCACCTCGGCCAGCTCGAGGGCGAGCTGCGCCACCCGACGGTGCATCCGCTCGCGGAATGCCGTCCCCGCTGCCTGCGGCTCCTGCCCCGCCGGGATGCTGTCTTGTGGCGCCCCCATCAGCCAGCACACCAGCACGTCGGGCCGAAAGGCTTCGATCGTCTGGCGCGCCGGCGCATCGAGCTGTTCCAGGTCGGCCATGAGAAAGCGCACCCCGGCCGCGCCTGTCAGCCGCGCTTGGGCGGCGGCGAGGCAGGGTTCGAGCCGATCGAGCGCGAGGACCGACAGCCCCCGCTCGACCAGGGCCTGGGTGCCAAAGCCCAAGCCGCAACCGATCTCGAGCACGCGGCTTCCCGGCACCTGGGCGGCCATCCAGGCGTAATCGCCGTGGCGGGCGTAGGCCGCGCCCTCGGCTTCCCAGTACTGGATGAAATCTTGTAGCGCTGCGCCGCTCATGCCGCTGGACCTCGTTTGGCGTAAATCGCCGGCAAGTTGCGCCAGGCGCCGCAGATATCCATGCCAAAGCCGAACACGAATTTATCCGGCACGCTAAGCCCGACGAAGTCGGCCTTGAGCGGCTTTTCCCGGCCCGTCTCCTTCTCGGCGAACACGGCGGTGAATACCTCGGCGGCGCCCATTTGCTTTAAGCGTTCGCAAATCGCGGCGAGCGTGAGGCCCTCGTCGAGAATGTCGTCTACCACCAATACCGTGCGCCCTTTCAGGTCGATCCAGGGGCCGCTGCGCCAGGTGAGCTTGTCATGGCCCGTGGTGTTGGCGCCGTAACGGCTGGCGTGCAGGTAGTCGAAATCGAGCGGAAAATCGAGATGTGCCATCAGGTGGCCGGTGAAAGGCACGGCGCCGCTCATGACGCACAGCAGCACCGGATTGCGTTTTGCCAGGCGCGCCTTGATCTGCTGGGCCACGGCGACCACGGCGGCTTGCACGGCCTCGGCCGAATGGATCAGCTCTGCCTGGCGCAGCACCTCGCGCGCATCGTCATGCGTCATGAGCGCACCCGAGCTGCTTCAGATATTGGCTAAAGGCGGGCCCGACTTCGGGATGGCGCTGGCCAAACACCGCCGTGGCTTGCAGATAGCCGAGCTTGGAGCCGCAGTCATAGCGCGTGCCGGCATAGCGGTAGGCGAGCACCTGCTCCTCGGCCAGCAGCGCGGCGATGCCGTCGGTGAGCTGGATTTCGCCGCCGGCGCCGGGGCGGCCTTGTTCCAAATGGTGGAAGATGCGCGGCGTGAGGATGTAGCGCCCGACCACGGCGAGATTGGAGGGAGCCGTCTCCGGCTTGGGTTTCTCGACCATGGCGCTGACCTGCTCGACCCGTTCCGCGACGGGCTTGGCGGCAACGATGCCATAGTTTTTGGTGTCTTCGCGCGGCACTTCCTGCACGGCGAGGATCGAGCAGTGGTAATAATCGTAGGCATCGCTCATCTGCTTGAGAACCGGCGGTTGGCCGTCCAAGAGATCGTCGGCGAGGATGACTGCGAACGGCTCATCGCCGACGACGGGCTTGGCGCACAGCACCGCGTGGCCTAGGCCCAGGGCTTCTGCCTGACGGATGTAGATGCAGTTTACCCCCTTGGGTAGGATGTTGCGCACCACGTCGAGCATTTCGAGCTTGCCCTTACGTTCGAGCTCGGTTTCGAGCTCGAACGCCTTGTCGAAATGATCTTCGATGGCGCGTTTGCTGCGTCCGGTGACGAAGATCAACTCGGTCACGCCTGCGGCAATCGCCTCCTCGACCGCATACTGGATCAGCGGCTTATCGACCACCGTCAGCATTTCTTTGGGACTGGCCTTGGTCGCGGGCAGGAAGCGGGTTCCCAAGCCTGCGACCGGAAAGACGGCCTTGCGTACTTTTTTCATGCGGTTTTCTCCTTGTTGTGATCCAGCATGGCCAACAGCGCGGCTTCGTCCAGAACGGGCACGCCGAGCTCTCGGGCCTTGTCGAGCTTGGTGCCGGCCTCGCTGCCGGCCACCACATAATCGGTCTGCCGTGAGACCGAGCCGCTCACCTTGCCGCCAGCCGCCTCGATCAGGGCCCGGGCGGCATCGCGCTTGAGATGGGGCAAGGTGCCGGTGAGCACGAACGTCAGCCCCGCCAGGGGTAGACGCGGCAACGCCGCGGCCGGCAGCGCCGCGAGGATGGCCGCGCGCGTGCTGGCCAATTGCCGCAAGGCCTCGCGGTGTTTCGAGTCGGCGAGCCAATCCACCAAGGCAGCGGAGACCGGCTGTGGCAGCGGCGCAAGACGGGCGGCGAGCGCGGTCGCATCGGCCAGTTCGGCGCCGTCGGCAAACAGCGCGGCGAGTTCCTCCGCTCGGGTTTCGCTCAAGCGCGGTATGCCCAAGGCCGCGTAGAGCCGTGCCCAGGTGAGCCGCTCCGCAAGCTCGGCGCGCGGCGGGTGCTCATCGCTCGGACGCACGCCCGCGGCCAGCAGGGCGTCGATCACGCTGGCGTTGTGGGGCTCGGCGAAAAAATCGACGATGGCCTGGCCCACCACTTGGCCAACATCGGGCAAGACCGCCAAGATGGGACGTGGCGCGCGGCGCAGCCAGGCTAGGCTGCCAAGCCAATCGGCGAGGGTCTTGGCGGTGGATTCGCCCACGTGGCGAATCCCCAAGGCAAAGATAAAGCGGGCCAGGCTGCGCGTCTTGCTCGCCGTGATCGCCGCTACCAGGTTAGTGGCGGATTTTTCCCCCATCCGCTCCAAGCGCATGAGCTGGGGCACATCGAGCGCGTAAAGATCGGCGGCGGTGCGGACCCAGCCCTGCGCTACGAGCTGCTCGACGAGACGCTCGCCCAAGCCTTCGATATCCATGGCGCGTCGCCCGGCGAAGTGGAGCAACGCGGCCTTGCGCTGGGCCGGGCAAACGAGGCCGCCCGAGCAACGCGCCACGGCCTCGCCCTCCTCCCGCACCACGTGCGAGCCGCATTCGGGGCAACGATCCGGCAGAGTAAAAGGCGGGTAGAGCGGCTCCGCTGCGCCCGGCGCGGCAGCTGCGGGCCGCATGGGTCTGGCTTCGAGCAGCACGGCCACGATTTCGGGAATCACATCGCCGGCGCGGCGCACACTGACCAGATCGCCGACCCGCACATCCTTGCGCCGGACCTCATCTTCGTTGTGCAAGGTTGCATTGGTGACGGTGACGCCCCCGACGAACACCGGCTGTAAGCGCGCCACCGGCGTGAGCGCGCCCGTGCGGCCGACTTGGACATCGATGGCCTCGACCCGGGTGTGGGCTTCTTGCGCCGCATATTTGTGGGCCACGGCCCAACGCGGCTCACGCGCCCGAAAGCCGAGTGCCGCTTGCAGGTCGAGGCGGTTCACCTTGTAGACCACGCCGTCGATGTCGAACGGCAAGCTTGGGCGTAGCGCCGCGATGCGGGCATGGAAATCGGCAAGCGCTCTGGCGCCGACGAGCACGGCGCGATGCTCGCACACGGGCAGGCCCAGTTCGGAGAGCGCATCGAGCAGCGCCGCATGCGTGGTCGGCGCGGCCCCTGGCCAGCCCTCGACTTCGCCTACCCCGTAGGCGAAGAAGCGCAGCGGTCGGCTCGCGGCCACGCTCGGGTCGAGCTGGCGGATGCTGCCAGCCGCGGCATTGCGCGGATTCACCAAGGTTTTTTCGCCACGGGCGGCAGCCTGGGCGTTGTAACGCGCCAGGTCGTCACGGGTCATGTAGACCTCGCCGCGCACTTCGAGCACTGCCGGGGCCAAGCCCGTCAGGACGAGCGGAATGTCGCGCACGGTGCGCAGATTCTGCGTCACGTCTTCGCCCGTGCTGCCATCGCCGCGTGTCGCGCCTTGCATCAGCACGCCCTGTTCGTAGCGCAGACTCACCGCGAGGCCATCGAATTTGAGCTCGGCTACGTATTCCACCGGCGCGTCGGCTGCATCCAAGCCAAGTTCCTTACGCACCCGCGCATCGAAATTCCAGGCGCCGTTCGCCGAGGTATCGGTCTCGGTCTGAATCGAGAGCATGGGCACGCGATGCGCGACCGGCGTGAAAGCGGCCAAAGGCCGTCCTCCGACGCGGCAGGTCGGGGAATCGGGCGTTTGCAATTCGGGATAGGCGGCTTCGAGGGCTTGTAGCTCGCGGAACAAGGCGTCATAGACCTCGTCCGAGACGCTTGGCGCATCCAACTCGTAATAAGCGCGGTCATGCGCAGCGATCTCGGCGCGCAAGTCGGCGACCCGTTGCTGGGCCACGCTGGCCGAATCCGCCTGGCTTGGCGGCGGGGTTTTCTGGTTCATCCTAGGCAAACAGGCGCAGCGCCAGCGCGCCGCCGGCCGGGATGCCGCGCGCCTCCATCGCGGCTTGGGGCTTTACCACGTATTCTTGGCGAATGTGCTGCAACTGCGGCTCGGCCAAGGGCTTGCGATGATCGTCGACCAAGACGCCGTTCAAGGTCTCGGCAAAGCGGCGCGCCAGCTCCACCATCTGGGTATAGACCTGTTGGCCCTTGGGCACCCGCGGCACATCGAGCAAGAAAACGAGACCATGCGTGCTCATGCTCTTTAACGTATCGGGCGCGAAGCCAGCGGCCTCGAAATTCTGCAAGGAAAACAGCGGCAGGCCGGCATCGTCGTAGCGCACATAGACGCCGTCGGCGCCTAAGACCATGCCGGCAGATTCGGCCAGCGCCCGAATCTTGGTGCCGGCGAAAGCCGTGCCGCGACTTATCAGATTGACGCCGATCTGCATATCCACCTCGGCGCAAAAACGATCGAGCTGCCGGGCTTGATCGAGGATGGGCTGGCTCGCCGGCAAGTCGAGCACCGCCATCAGCTCATCGCCCAGACGCTGCATGGCGGCGGCGAACAAGCTGAAGTCGCCGCCGCTCAATGGACCTTGCCGATCCGCAAGTTGCAGGCCAACGCGCAGCCGGCGATAGCTCTCGCCGCTATCGGGGCCGAAGGCTTCCCACTCGCCGCGCGTCTCATTGAAACCGACCCAGAGCAAGGGCTTTTTGAGACGTGCCAGGGCTTCGCGCTGCGAGGCGAGCACCTGTGCCGCGGGTACCCGTTCTACCAGTTCGAGGA
>JAOAIO010000090.1 GCA_026414665.1 Azovibrio sp. | reverse complement strand
GGCGTGGCCGGCGAACAGATCGAGCGTGTCCTGATCATTCAGCGCTAGGCTGGCGCGGGCATCGAATTGGTGCGCTTTGAAATAGTCGCGCCAGTCGTAGCGGTCGGCGAGGCCGTCGTCATCTTGCTGCGCGTAGCTAAAGCGAAAATGCCCGGCCTCGCCAAGCTTGCCACCGCCGCGTACGCCGTAGTCGCGCACGCCTTGGTTGCCGTGCCCGGCCATGAGCGACAGGCCTTGGGCTAGGGAGGGATCGACGCTGATGATGTTGATCACCCCGAGAAAGGCATTGCTGCCATAAGCCGCCGAATTCGAGCCGCGTACGACTTCGATGCGCTCGATGTCTTCCAGGGCGATGGGCAGTACCGACCAGTTCACGCCACCCCGGAACAGCGGCGAGTACTGTGACCGGCCGTCGATGAGCACCTGCACGCGGGGCGAGAAATCTTCGTCGCTCAAGCCGTGGTAGGTGACACGAGCTGGCGCATCGGTATTGAAGACGTGCGTTTGAAAGCCGGGCACGAGGCGGAGCAGGTCATTGAGATGGCGGGCGCCGGAAGCGCGAATCATGTCCCGGTCGATGACGGTGACGGAGCCTGGGGCATCGGCCAAGGACTGCGGTAAGCGCGCCACCGATTGCACGCTGGGCAGCTGGCTGAAAAAAATCTCTTCGCCTGCCCTGGCGCCGTGCGATGCGACACCCAAAGCCAGCGCCAGCGTGAGGGAAGAGGAGCCCGCAAGGCGGCATGGGAAGAAGGGACGCATCGAGAAAGCCGGCCGGGAGGAGCTGGGATTCTAGCAAATCCCGGCCGCCTAGCCGTGGCCAGCCGTGCGCCTGCGTTGCTTATGGCCGTGTCGTGTTGGGGTGGAAGACCTCCGGCGGGGTGCCGCTGCGGTTGATATAGCCGATGTGCTGATCGACTTGCGGCAAGTTGTGCGCGATGCCTTTGTGACAGTCGATGCAAGTTTTGCCTTCATTTAGGCCTTGCTGATGCATGTTGGCGGAGCGCCGGCTTTGGACGGCGTAGTCGAAATATTCGAAGTTGTGGCAGTTGCGGCACTCTTGCGAGTTGTTGGCCTTCATGCGTCGCCATTCGTTTTCGGCGAGCTTTTGGCGCTTGGCGTTGAATTTCTCGGGCGTGTCGATCGAACCTAGGATTTTGTGCCAAACCTCGTTCGAGGCCTGAATCTTGCGGATCAGCTTCGGTCCCCATTCCTTGGGTACGTGGCAATCGGGACAGGTAGCCCGGACACCGGAACGGTTCGAGTAATGGATGGTGTTCTGGTACTCCCGGTAGACGTTGTCCTTCATCTCGTGGCAGGAAATGCAGAAGTCTTCCCGATTCGTCCATTCCATCACCGTGTTGAAGCCACCCCAGAACAGGATGCCGGCTACGAACAGGCCGAGCAGCAGGGTTGGACCGGCGATTCTGATACGGTCGGTGAAGTGGGCAGGTTTTTTCAGCGTGTCTCGTTCCATGATCGGCCTCTTGCCTCATTGCAGCCCGGTGCCGCGCTGAAAGGTGTTGCCGACCAAGGGCTTGGCGTCGGCTTGGGGGACGTGGCATTGCAGACAGAAGTAGCGGCGCGGCGCGATATTGGAGAGCTCCTGGCCATCGCGGGTCTTGAAGTGAGTGAGCGAAACCTTGGTCGCGCCGGTTTCCTTGTAGCGGGTCCAGGCATGGCAATCCATGCATTTGTTGAAGTTTTTGGTGATGGCGTAGCCCTCGACTTTGTGTGGCACGAGTGGCGGTTGTTGCACGAAATCCCGGGGAATCGGTGGGCTGTCCTTACTCATTTTGAAAGCGTCGGCGGATTCGGTTTCGGCGGCCTGGATCGGAGCGCCCCGCAGCGTGGTGAGACCGTCGCCGCTGGCGAAGCCAGGCAGGGCGGCCAGCATCAGATAAGCCAGGAGGGCGGCCGGAAGGTGGCGGCTTTTCATGATGAGCTCCTTTGATCGAAGCGATGGGTCAGTCGAAAGACCTGTTGGCCGCATACGTCGATGCAGCGGCCGCAGGTCGTGCAATTGGGACTCAGGATCACCGGGCTGGCGCTTCCTTTTAGTGCAGGGCGAATCACTTGCGGCTCAGGGCAGACGCTGAAGCAATCCATGCAGTCGTTGCAGGCGGCGCGCCGGGGCGTGGCCACCCGCAACAGGGCTGTGCGGCCGAGCAGGCCGTAAAAGGCGCCCATAGGGCAAAGGTGGCCGCACCAGCCGCGGCTGGCTACCAACAAGTCGTAAAGGAAAATGGTGGCAAGGAGCCAAAGGCCAGCGCCCATGCCGAATAGCAGGCCGCGATGCGCCAGCGATACCGGATTTAGCCATTCCCAGGCGAGCGTGCCGGTGCTGGCTGCTGCCACTAGCGTGCCGGCCAACAGCCAGTAGCGCGTGCGAGCATCCGGAGTGCGACCGGACTTGAGGCCGAGCCAACGACGGCCCCAGGCAGCCAAGTCCGTGATGGGGTTTATCGGACATACCCAGGCACAGAATACGCGGCCTCCGACGAGCAGATAAAAGAGCGTGACGATGGCTGCGCCGATGAATGCGGTGCTGGCAGGTACGATGCCGGCGGCAAGTGACTGTGCCAGTAGATAGGGGTCGGTGAGGGGAAGCGTCCCGAGCGTAAGGCTGGAAGACAGATTGCCCTTGACGATCCAAATACCGAACATGGGGCCAGTGAGGAAGAGGGCAAGAATGCCGAACTGGGAGCAGCGGCGTAAGATCAGCCACTGATGTGCGGCGAACCAGCCTTTGCGCCGCACTGCTGCTTGGCCAGGACGGGCTGATGTATTCATGGCTTCCATCTTGAATCAAGTCCGTTACCACCCGGGGGTGGGGCTGGAACGTGCTCCTTGCCGTGCGCCTGACCTTCCAGACCGCGCACGGGCAGTTCGATCTGCTCGCCGATCAGGGAGCCACCGTGCTTTGCCTTTTCTTCCCAGCTCTTGCGGTAATGCTCGGGTAGTTTGCCTTGCGCCATCTTGCGCGGTAGCACTTTGATGGCGGCTTCGGGCAGCACGCAGGCGGCCTCGCATTTGCCGCAGCCGGTGCAGTGCTCGGAATGCACCGTGGGCAGCAACATGGCATGTCGATCAGAGCGGGGGTTGTGCAGCTTTTCCAGGGTGATGGCTTGGTCGATCACCGGGCAGACCCGGTAACAGACATCGCAGCGCAGGCCAAGGAAATTGAGGCAGGTTTCGTGATCGATGAGCACCGCCAAGCCCATGCGTGCTTGGTGGATGTCAGTGAGTCGCGGGTCGAGGGCGCCGGTCGGGCAAGCTTTGACGCACGGGATGTCCTCGCACATTTCACAAGGAATGGCGCGCGCCGTGAAATAGGGGGTACCGGTCGGCACAGGCTCGCCCAGCGCGGCGAGTTTCAAAGTGTCGTAAGGACAGTCGCGCACGCATAGGCCACAGCGCACGCAGGCGGCAAGGAAATCGGCTTCAGCGAGCGCTCCGGGGGGACGCAGGGCCTGCCCGGGCAAAGCACGCGCTTGATGCGCGTGGAGCCCCGCGCCCAAGGTCAGGAGGCAGCCACCGCCAGCGGCGCTGGCCAAGCCCATGAGGAACCTCCGGCGCGCAGGATGGCGCGTCTCTGCCTTGGGCGCGCCGTGGTCGTGCGGCTTGGCGGTGGGATTCTGGACCATGATCGAGGTGTAAGTAGCTTTAAGCGCGCGTCACCTTCACTGCGCACTTCTTGAAGTCGGTCTCCTTCGAGATCGGGCAGGTGGCGTCTAGCGTGAGCTTGTTGACCAGCTTGCCTTCGTCGAAGAAGGGGATGAAGACGAGTCCTACGGGCGGCTTGTTGCGGCCCTTGGTCTCGACGCGCAGCTGAATTTCGCCGCGGCGCGACGCCACCTTCACTTTCATGCCGCGCTGGATGCCGCGCTTCTTGGCATCGTCTGGGTGCATGTAAAGCACCGCTTCGGGCACGGCGCGGTGCAGTTCCGGCACGCGGCGGGTCATGGAGCCTGTGTGCCAGTGCTCGAGCACCCGGCCGGTACAGAGCCAGAGGTCGAACTCCTTGTCCGGCATTTCCGGCGGGTTCTGGTACGGCAGCGCGAAAATCACCGCCTTGCCGTCCTTGTGACCGTAGAACTTGATGCCCTCGCCGGTTTTGACATACGGGTCGTAACCCTCGCGGAAGCGCCACAGAGTTTCTTTGCCATCCACCACCGGCCAGCGTAGGCCGCGCGCCTTGTGGTAGGTATCGAAGGGGGCGAGATCGTGGCCGTGGCCGCGCCCGAACTGGGCGTATTCCTCGAACAGGCCCTTTTGCACGTAGAAGCCGAAGTATTCGGATTCGTCGTTGCTGTAATTCTTGATCGCGTGTTCGTTTACCCGCGCCACTTCGGACTTGGGGAACTTATTGACGACCTTGTTGGCGAACAGCACGTCATAGAGGGTCTTGCCCTTGTATTCCGGCTTCTTGGCGACGAGCTCGGCGGGCCAGACCTCTTCTACCTTGAAACGCTTGGAAAATTCCAGGTATTGCCACAGGTCGGATTTGGCCTCGCCCGGCGCCTTGACCTGCTGACGCCAGAACTGGGTACGGCGCTCGGCATTGCCGTAGGCGCCTTCCTTCTCTGTCCACATGGCGGCGGGCAGGATCAGGTCGGCGGCTAGGGCGGATACCGTGGGATATACGTCGGATACCACGACGAAAGCGTTGGGGTTGCGCCAACCTGGATAGATTTCGTCATTGATGTTGGGCCCCGCTTGCATGTTGTTGGTGGTCGAGGTCCAGTAGCATTTCAGCTTGCCGTCTTTTAAGGCGCGGCTCTGGGCCACGGCGTGTAGCCCGACCTTGGCCGGCAGGGTGCCTTCCGGCAGTTGCCAGATCTCTTCGGTCAGCTTGCGGTGGGCTGGGTTCATGACCACCATGTCGGCGGGTAGACGATGCGCGAAGGTGCCGACTTCCCGAGCGGTGCCGCAGGCTGAGGGCTGGCCGGTGAGCGAAAACGGGCCGGAGCCGGGGGTGGAGATCTTGCCCGTGAGCAAGTGCACGTTATAAATCATGTTGTTTACCCAGGTGCCTCGGGTGTGTTGATTGAAGCCCATGGTCCAGAAGCTGACGACCTTGAGCTTCGGGTCGGCGTAGAGCTCGGCGAGCTTTTTCAATTGCGCAGCGGGTACGCCTGAGAGTTTTGCGACTTTGTCCAGGGTGTATTCGGAGACGAACTTGGCGAATTCCTCGAAGCTGATGTTCTCGGCCTTGCCTACATCGCCCTTGGGCTGGCCGTCGGTACCTGGGTAGCCGTTGTTGCTCGCTTTTTGTTCAAGCGGATGATTAGGGCGCAGGCCAAAGCCGATGTCGGTCTCGCCCTTTTTGAAGTTCACGTGTTTCTTGATGAAATCGGTATTAACCTTCTTGCTCTGGATGATGTGGTTGCAGATGTAGTTGAGGATGGCTAGGTCGGTGTGGGGCACGAAGATCATCGGGTTGTCGGCGAGCTCGTAAGAGCGGTGCTCGAAGGTGGATAGCACATGCACCTGGCAGCCCTCATGGCTTAGGCGCCGGTCGGTGATGCGCGACCAGAGCACCGGGTGCATTTCGGCCATGTTGGAGCCCCAAAGCACGAAAGCGTCGGCATGCTCGATGTCGTCGTAACAGCCCATGGGCTCGTCGATGCCGAAGGTGCGCATGAAGCCGGCCACGGCGGAAGCCATGCAGTGGCGGGCGTTCGGGTCGAGGTTGTTGGAGCGGAAGCCCGCCTTCATGAGCTTGGCGGCCGCATAGCCTTCCCAGATGGTCCATTGGCCGGAGCCGAACATGGCGATGGCGTCCGGGCCGCCACTCTTCAAAGCCGCCTTCCACTTCTCCTCCATGATGTCGAAGGCCTGCTTCCAGGAAACCGGCGTGAATTCTCCGTTTTTGTCGTACTTGCCGTTCTTCATGCGCAAGAGCGGTTGGGTGAGCCGATCGGCGCCGTACATGATCTTGGAGAGGAAGTAGCCTTTGATGCAGTTGAGCCCCCGGTTGACCGGAGCGTCCGGGTCGCCCTGGGTGGCGACCACGCGGCCGTTTTGCACGCCTACCAGTACCGAGCAGCCGGTGCCGCAGAAGCGGCACGGCGCCTTGTCCCAGCGGATTTCGGTGCTGCCCCCCTGGCCGGTTGGTGCTGCCGAGACAGGTAAAGCGATGCCGGCGGTGGCCGCTGCCGCCGCTACTGCCTGGGTCTTCAGGAAATCGCGTCGATTCATGCTCATGGCTCATGCCTCCTCAAGCGCGTGCGCTTCATCCGAGAATTCGTAGGAAAGCGTGACGGACAGCACGTGCGTCACGCGGTGAACTTGCAAGATGGAATCCGAGACCGCGTAGCCATCGCCGTCTTCGATCAGCACGATCATGCGGCCATCGTCGGTGGTGAGGGCGACGCTGGCGCCGGGCACTGCTGCCACGCCGGCGCGCACGGCTTCGGTGTGTTCCGGCAGAAATTTGAGGACGAGGCTGACGATCTTCATGTGAGCGCTCCTGCACTGTGCGGCGCGGATGGGCCGATCATGGCCATGGCTTGGCTAGGACAGGCAGCGGTACAAGCGCCGCAGCCGTTGCCGCGCGTGCTATCGAGCTGCGGCAGAGCGGGGCC
>JAOAIO010000008.1 GCA_026414665.1 Azovibrio sp. | reverse complement strand
GATGGCGTGGTGTTCCCACCCAGGGCGGTCGACTCGCCGTGCTGGTGTTGCATCTTGTCCAGAGCCGCTTGCCGCGGTTGTCAAGATGCGAGCAGGGCTAGGTTTGCCGAGGCTGGCTTGCGAATGTGGCGCTGGCCGGAATGCGGAGCTGGCCGTTTTCGCGCTTAACCTGCATCGGGAAGGCAAAGCAATCCACGCGCGTGGCGAGTTCGAGGTCAGCATAAGGCAGGTGCGGCGTGGCTTCGTCCTGGAAGCGGCGGCCGAAATCCGAGTCGCGCACGCGCTGGGCAATGTCGTTTGGCGAGACCGGCGCGCCGCGCAGCAGGGCTTCGAGGTAATCGGCGCAGGCGATGTCTTCGTCGCCATCGCGGTCCACCCATTCGCCGGTGATGACGAAGCAGACCTCGCGGGCGCCGCTGGCGCGAATCGCCGCGGCCGTGGCCCGGGCGCATACCAGGCTGGCGGCGTAGAGCTGGCGGGCCTGGCGAAAGCGCTGCAAGCCGCGCACGCCTGCGGCGGTGCTCATGATGACCGACTTGCCAGTCAGGTCGGCGTCCATGAGACGCGCGGGGGAGTTACCGTAATCGAAGCCGGGCACCGGCTCGCCGCCGCCGATGGCGCCGACGCAGACCGGCTCGGGTAGGGTGGCGGCGAGGGTGAAGGCGGCGCCGATGCCGTCGACCGGATAGATGGCCCGGGCGCCCTTGGCAAGCGCCACGGCGGCCGTGGTGAAGGAACGCAGCACGTCGATCACCACGACGGTGTCGAGGGCGGCTGGCATGTTGTGCAGCCGGTTGAGATAGATGCGCGAAAAATGCATGGCGGCGACCTGGACGCGAGGCTTCGTCGGGAGCATACCCGTTGCTCGGCAGGGCGCACAACGACGGCGCCGCGCGACCGGTTCGGTAGGTCTTGCGGCGCCGCGCAAACGCGGACTTAGCGGATCATGCCGGCGCCGACCGTGTTGTTGTTGCTCGGGTCGATGATGATGAAGGCGCCGGTAGCCCGGTTTTCCACATAAGGATCGGCAAAGATCGGCTGCGCCAGCTTGAGTTCGACCTCGGCGATGTCGTTCATTGCTAGCTTGTCGGCCGGGACCTGGGCTTGGGTGTTGATATCGAGGCGATGCACGATGCTAGCGAGCTTGGCTTTGACTTCGCGGGTGGTGTGGCGGAGCAGGTAGGTGCGGGCGGGGTCCATCGGCGTTTCCGACAGCCAGCAGACGCTGGCGCGGATCTGCTTGGCTGGGTTGGGCGCTTCGTCGGTCTTGACGATCATGTCGCCGCGCGAACAGTCGATTTCATCGGCGAGCAGCAGCGTGACGGATTGCTCGGTGACGCCTGCGCCGATGTCGACGCCGCCGATCTGCACCGCCTTGATGGTGGATTCGAGGCCGTTGGGCAGCACGATGACCTTGTCGCCGACTTGGATCGAGCCGGATTCGATCCGGCCCATGAAGCCGCGATAGTCGTGCAATTCAGGATTGGCGGAGTCTTGCGGGCGGCAGACGTACTGCACCGGGAAGCGGAATTTCTCGGCGTGCTCGCTGTGCGCGGCCGGGGCGCTTTCGAGGATTTCGATCAAGGTCGGGCCGTCGTACCAGGCGAGTGACTCGCCGCGCTCGACCACCATGTCGCCGTGCAAGGCCGAGATCGGGATGAAGCGCACGTCTTCGATGCCTTGGCGCGCCGCGAATGCGAGGTAATCGGCCTTGATTTTTTCATAAACGGTTTCGTCGTAAGCCACGAGGTCCATCTTGTTGACCGCTACCACCAGATGCGGAATGCCGACCAAGTGCGCCAGGGTCGAATGGCGCTTCGTCTGCGTCAGCACGCCCTTTCTGGCATCGACCAGAATGATGGCGAGGTTGGCGGTGGACGCGGCGGTGACCATGTTGCGGGTGTACTGCTCGTGGCCCGGGGCGTCGGCGATGATGTACTTACGCGTGCCGGTGCTGAAATAGCGGTAGGCCACGTCGATGGTGATGCCTTGCTCGCGCTCGGCTTGTAAGCCGTCGGTCAAGAGCGATAGGTCCACGGCGCCCAGGCCGCGCTTCTGTGAGGTCTTTTCGATGGCCTGGAGCGTGTCGGCCAGGATGGCTTTGGTGTCGTAAAGGAGCCGCCCGATCAGGGTGCTCTTGCCGTCATCGACGCTGCCGCAGGTCAGAAAGCGCAGCAGGCCGTGATCTTCAATGGGATGGGCGCGCATCAGAAGTACCCCTCTTTCTTGCGTTGTTCCATGGAAGCGTCGCTCGTCTGGTCATCCAGACGCGTGGCGCCGCGCTCGGTGATGGTGGTGGTGGCGGTCTCCAGCACGATTTTCTCGACGGTGTCGGCCTCCGATTCCACCGGCGCCGTACAGGAAATATCGCCGACGGTGCGAAAGCGCACCCGTTTTTCGACGATTTCTTCGCCAGCCTTGGGCAGGTTGGTGAGCTCGCCGGACACCAGCGGCACATTCACCGGCACGATGGCACCTTGGCGGATGACCACCGGGCGGGTGTGGGCGAAGTAGATCGACGGCAGCGCGAGGCCTTCACGCGCGATGTATTGCCAGACATCCATTTCCGTCCAGTTCGAGATCGGGAAGGCGCGGATGTTCTCGCCCTTATGCACCCGGGCGTTGTAGAGATTCCATAGCTCCGGGCGCTGATTCTTGGGGTCCCATTGGCCGAACTCGTCGCGGAAGCTCATGATGCGTTCCTTGGCACGGGCTTTTTCTTCGTCGCGGCGGGCGCCGCCGATGCAGCAGTCGAAGCCGAATTCTTCGATCGCTTCCAAGAGCGTGACTGACTGGTGCCGGTTGCGTGATTCCTCGGGGTGCTTGAGCACGACGGTGCCGCGCTTGATCGAATCCTCGACCGAGCGCACGATCAAGCGCTCGCCCAGCTCGGCGGCGCGCTGGTCGCGGAAGGCGATGACTTCTCGATAGTTGTGGCCGGTGTCGATGTGCAGCAGGGGAAAGGGAAAGCGGCCCGGGCGAAAGGCTTTTTCCGCCAGGCGCAAAAGACAGATGGAGTCCTTGCCGCCGGAGAAGAGTAGCACCGGGTTGGCGCACTGGCCGGCGACTTCGCGCAGGATGTGGATGGCTTCGGCTTCGAGCCAATCCAGGTGCGAAAGCGGCGAATGAGTTGCGGATGCGGTCATGGCAGCGTGATTTGACGTGAAAGGAATGGGCGCCATTTTATCGGGCCTAAATAATCGATTAAGAATTCTTTTGCATCTTCAAATTTCTTTTGGGTATAACCCTGGATCGGTAGTTTCTAACCCGTCTGCCCGCGCGAGGGCATAGAATTCGGGACTTTTGCCGAGTCGATGTGCGCATGGCCGCCGCTGCCTTTACCCTCGTTCATGCCGATGCCTATCTCTTGGTGTTGGATAAGCCGGCAGGGCTCTTGTCCGTGCCCGGTCGGGGCGAGAGCAAGCAGGATTGCCTGGTGGCGCGGGTCCAGGCCGAATTCCCTGACGCCCTGGCGGTGCACCGGCTCGATATGGCCACTTCCGGCCTGATGCTGATGGCGCGCGGCAAGGCCATGCAGAGCGCATTGGGGCGGTTGTTCGAGGCGCGTCGCATCGACAAGGCCTACGAAGCGGTGCTCGAAGGGCGTTTGCTGGCGGATGCGGGGTTCGTCGATCTACCCCTGATTTGCGACTGGCCGAACCGCCCCCGGCAGATGGTGAGCTTTGCGCACGGCAAGCCTTCGCTTACCGAATTTCGTTGCTTGGCGCGCGCAGCCGACGGCGCGCGCAGCCGCGTGCGGCTCGTGCCGCACACGGGGCGTTCGCACCAGTTGCGCGTGCACATGCAGGCTATCGGCCATCCGATTCTGGGGGATGAGTTCTATGCCACGCCCGACGGGCGGGCCGCGGCGCCGCGCTTATTGCTACATGCGTGCCGGCTGGCGTTTGTGCACCCTGGCACGGGGGCGTGCTTGGAACTGCAATCGCCGGCGCCGTTTTGAAACGTGCGTTAGCACACGGGCGGCGCGCGCGGGCAAAGGCGGGGCGGTGTAGAGAAAGGCGCCGCGGGGCGCGTTCAGCGCTCGACCGGGCAAACGCCGCTGACGATCTGTAGGTCGTTGTCCTGGGCAAAATTGAGCAGGAAGCGGTAGGCCATGGGCTCTACCTCATACAACCGGCCATCGACAAACACGGCTTTCTCGCCGTTGTAGTCGCCGGGGCCCACGTAGGGGGAATACTGCATTTTCTTGGAAGCGCCGAAGGCCGACATGACGCCGCAAAGCCGGTCGCACCAGTCGCTGGGGCGGAATTTTCGGCCGTCCTTGGTGAGGCCGAGAATGATGAAGGTGTGGTTTTCGGGTTCGCTCATGTTCCTCGTCGCCTTGGCGTTTTTGTAGGGGGCTGTAAAGCCTCGTTTTTGGCCGGGATTTTAGCAGAAAGGCCCTTCTTGCAAGGCATATACAAGGCCGGGCTTTTGCCGTAAACTCATGGCCTTCCTCCGGGAGCAAGGCGGCGCTGGCCGCCATTATTGTTTTCTCGGGGCTTTCGTGATTTTTCTCGAGTTGAGGCGATTTCCCATGTCGCACCTGATGAACACCTATGGGCGTCAGCCCGTGGCTTTCTCGCATGGCAAGGGTTGCTATCTAACCGATAGCGCAGGCCGGGTTTACTTGGACGCTCTGTCCGGCATCGCCGTCAATACCCTGGGTCACGCCCATCCTGTCTTCGTGGCCGCCCTCGCGGAGCAGGCGGGCCGCTTATTGCATGTCTCCAATCTTTACCAGGTGCCGCAGCAGGAAGCCCTGGCCGACGCGCTGGCCGAGCGCTCCGGTCTGGCCGAGGTCTTTTTCTGCAATTCCGGTTGCGAGGCAAACGAGGCGGCCATCAAGCTAGCCCGCTTTTATGGCCACAAGCGCGGCATCGAGAACCCCACGGTGATCGTCATGGAAAAGGCCTTTCATGGCCGTACCCTCGCTACCCTTTCGGCCACCGGCAATTACAAGGTCCAAGCCGGCTTCGAGCCGCTGGTCGCAGGCTTCGTGCGCGTGCCCTATGGCGACTTGCAGGCCATCCGCAATGTCGCCGAGCACCACGGCAATGTCGTGGCGGTGATGCTCGAGATCATCCAGGGCGAAGGCGGTATCAACATGGCTTCCGTTGAATACCAGCAGGGCCTGCGCCAGCTCTGTGACGAGCACCAGTGGCTGATGATCTGCGATGAGGTCCAGTGCGGCATGGGTCGTACCGGCAAATGGTTCGGCTACCAGCACGCCGGCATCTTGCCCGACGTGGTGACGCTGGCCAAGGGCTTGGGCTCCGGCATCCCGATCGGCGCTTGCTTGGCGGGGGGGCGAGCCGCGGGGCTATTCGGGCCTGGCAACCACGGTTCGACTTTTGGCGGCAATCCGCTGGCGTGCACCGCGGCGCTGAAGACCATCGAGCTGATCGAAGCCGAGGGCTTGCTCGCCAATGCCGAGCGGATCGGCGAGCGCATCAAGGCGGAGCTGGCCGCCGCGCTCGCGGGCGTGCCGGGTGTCGTCGAATTTCGCGGCAAGGGCCTGATGCTGGGCATCGAACTCGATCGTCCGTGCGGCGAGCTGGTCGGGCAGGCTTTGGCGGCTGGGCTGCTCATCAATGTCACCCACGAGCGGGTGATCCGTCTGCTGCCGGCGCTCGTCTTCGGCGAGGCCGAGGTACGCGAGCTCGTCGCCAAGCTTGTGCCGCTGGTGCGCGATTTTCTCAAGGGATGAGCATGGAACTGCGCCATTTCCTCCAGTTCAAAGACTTCTCGCGCGAGGAGTTCGACTACTTGTTCGAACGCAGCCGCTGGATCAAAGACAAATTCAAGCGTTACGAGCCGTATCACCCGCTCTTTGATCGCACCTTGGTGATGATCTTCGAGAAGGCTAGCACCCGCACCCGTCTTTCCTTCGAGGCCGGGATGCAGCAGTTGGGCGGCTCGGCCATCTATCTCAATACCCGCGATTCCCAGCTGGGTCGGGGCGAGCCGGTCGAGGATGCGGCGCAGGTGATCTCGCGCATGAGCGACATCGTCATGATTCGCACCTTCGAGCAGGACATCATCGAGCGCTTCGCCGCGCATTCCCGGGTGCCCGTCATCAACGGCCTGACCAACGAATATCATCCCTGCCAGATCCTTGCCGATATCTTTACCTACATCGAGCATCGGGGCTCCATCCGCGGCAAGACCGTGGCCTGGGTGGGGGACTCCAACAATATGTGCAACACCTGGCTACAGGCGGCCGAGGTGCTCGATTTCAATGTGCATGTATCGACGCCGCCGGGCTACGAGGTCGAGCCGGAGCGGGCCGGCCTTTATGGCACCGGCCACTTCGAGCAGTTCGCCGACCCCATGCAGGCCTGCAAGGGCGCCGACCTGGTGACGACCGACGTGTGGACTTCGATGGGCTTCGAGGCCGAGAACGAGGCGCGCATGAAGGCATTTGCCGATTGGTGTGTCGATGCCGAAATGATGGCGGTGGCGGCGCCCGATGCCTTATTCATGCACTGTCTGCCGGCGCACCGCGGTGAGGAAGTGACCGCCGAAGTCATCGACGGACCGCAGTCGGTGGTGTGGGACGAGGCGGAAAACCGTCTGCATGTGCAGAAGGCTTTGCTAGAGTTCTTGCTCCTTGGGCGGGTGAAAGCCTGAAGTCTCGAGGGCAGAGGCGCCCAGATGTGGCCGAGCATCGATCCAGGCACAGGCTTGGCGTCGTCTTAGGCGCTTTGGGGTTGATTGTGTTTTTTTCGGAAGTTGACCATGTCTGATATCAAAAAAGTCGTGCTGGCCTATTCCGGCGGCTTGGACACCTCCGTGATCCTGAAGTGGCTGCAGGATACCTACCGCTGCGAGGTCGTGACCTTCACCGCCGACCTGGGCCAAGGCGAGGAGTTGGAGCCGGCCCGGCAAAAGGCGCAAAAGCTCGGCATCAAGCCGGAGAACATCTTCATCGACGATCTGCGCGAGGAGTTCGTGCGCGACTTCGTCTTTCCCATGTTCCGCGCCAACGCCCTCTATGAAGGTGAATATCTGCTCGGCACCTCCATTGCTCGGCCGCTGATTGCCAAGCGCCTGATCGAGATCGCCAATCAGACCGGCGCCGACGCCATTGCCCATGGCGCGACCGGCAAGGGCAACGACCAGGTGCGCTTCGAACTGGGGGCTTATGCCCTGAAGCCCGGTGTCAAGGTCATCGCGCCCTGGCGCGAGTGGGACCTGCTCTCGCGCGAGAAGCTGCTCGCCTATGCCGAAAAGCACGGCATTCCCGTCGAAATGAAGCACAAGCAAGGCGGTTCTCCTTATTCCATGGACGCCAACCTGCTGCATATCTCTTACGAAGGCCGGCATCTGGAGAACCCTGCCGCCGAGGCCGAGGAAGACATGTGGCGCTGGACCGTCTCACCCGAGAAGGCCCCCGATGCCGCCGAGTACCTGGATCTGGAATTCGCACAGGGCGACTTGGTGGCCATCAACGGTGAGAGAATGCGCGCTCACGAGCTGCTCGCCAAGCTCAACGCGCTGGGCGGCAAGCACGGCATCGGCCGCCTGGATCTGGTGGAAAACCGCTATGTCGGCATGAAGAGTCGCGGCTGCTACGAAACCCCGGGCGGCACCATTCTCTTGAAGGCGCACCGCGCCATCGAGTCGATCACCCTCGACCGCGAAGTCGCCCACTTGAAGGACGATCTGATGCCGCGCTATGCCAGCTTGATCTACAACGGCTACTGGTGGAGTCCCGAGCGCCAGGCCCTGCAGGTGCTGATCGACCATACCCAGCAGCGCGTCAATGGCAGCGTGCGCCTCAAGCTGTATAAGGGCAACGTGATCGTCGTGGGGCGCGACTCCAAGACCGATTCCCTGTTCGATCCGACCATCGCCACTTTCGAGGACGATGCCGGCGCCTACGATCAAAAGGACGCGGGCGGCTTCATCAAGCTAAATGCCCTGCGTCTGCGCATCGCTGCCAATCTCAAGGCGCGAAAGGGCTAAGGCATGGAAGGCGGTGGCCTGTTCGGGCTGACCGAGGAGCAAATCGCCGACTTCGGGGCGACCTGGGGCATCGGCGCCTTCATCCTCTTCATGCTGTTCATCATCGGTGAGATTGCCTGGCGCTCGAAGGCTGGCAAGACCGGCACCTTCGTGCTGTTCTTCGTCCTGGCTTTCGGGATGTTGGGCTTTATCGCCAAGTCCATCATTCAAAAACTCTGGGGTATCTGAATGTCGCAGTTCGACAACGTTTCCGTGCTCAAGCAGGCCAATGTCTATTTCGACGGCAAGTGCGTCAGCCACACCGTGCTGTTTCCCGATGGCTCGCGTAAGACCGTAGGCGTCATTCTGCCGGCTTCGCTCACCTTCAACACGGGCGCGCCGGAAGTCATGGAAACCGTGGCCGGGAGCTGCCGTTACCGGCTTCAAGGCGAGCGCGAGTGGAAGACCTCCGGTCCTGGCGAATCCTTTAGCGTGCCCGGCAATTCCAGCTTCGACATCGAAGTGACGGGCGAGCCTTACCACTACGTTTGCTATTTCGGTTGATGCCAACCCTGCCAAAGGCGGCACGGCCTCATGCCGCGGCCGCCTTTTTCTCGTTTCGCGTAGGAGATGCCCATGCCTTCGTTTGACTTCACCTCCGCAGCCGACATGGTGGCCCTGAAAAACGCCGTGGATGTGGCGCAGCGCCAGATCGACAACCGCTACGATTTCAAGGGCACGAGCGCCCGGGTCGAGATCGACGAGAAAGCCAAGACCATTACCCTGTACGGGGATTCCGAATTCCAGCTCGACCAAATCAAGGACCTGCTCTTTCCAGCCATGGAAAAGAAGGAGAAGGACAGCGTCAAGCGCCTCGAGGCGCAAAAGGTGCAGAGCGTTTCCGGTAACAAGGTCAAGCAAGAGCTGAAGATTCGTGATGGCATCGACAGCGAGCTGGCCAAGAAAATCGTCAAGCTCATCAAGGATGCCAAGCTCAAGGCCCAGGCCTCGATCCAGGGTGATGCGGTGCGGGTGAGCGGCAAGAAGATCGACGAATTGCGCGAGGCGATTGCCCTGGTGCGCCGCGAGATCACGGATTTTCCGATCAAAGACGGCAACTACCGCGATTGAGGCGAGACGCCGGCATTCACGGCGTGCGCGGCAGCAGGCCCACTTCGCGCGCGGTGGCCGGGCCTATCAAAACGTAATCGAGGCTGGCCGGGGTTTCCGCTCGATGCGGCGCAAGCGGCGTGCGTCCGCCCATGATTTCGGCGAACGCTTGCGGGTAGAGCGGCTGGCGCTGCGGCTCGGCATAGCCATCGGGATAGTGCGGCGCGAGCGTGGCCAAATCGTATTTATCCGTGGCACCCAGGGTGTGCAGCAGCTCATGCGCGATGATCACGGCGTTTTGGCGAGTTTGTCTCGGCTCTGCAAAGACGTGGATGAGGCCGATCTTGCCGCGCGCTAGGCCGGTGGAAGGCGGCAGCGCGGGTGGGCGCGCCGGGTCGTGGTAGAGCAGGAACAGGCGGATGTCGGGCTTGAGCCGGCCGATGTGGCGGTATTCCCAGGCCCAGCCGCGCAATTTCAGGCTCCACCAAGCGGCTGCCAGCCAATCTGCTTGGCGCGGCGGCAGTGGCGGCGCCTCCGGCAGCACCGGCGCGAGCCACATGTCGATCGGCGCGACCTGCCCTCGGCCGTATGCGCCGGCTTGTGTGGCTAGCCAGGTCTCGATCTCTTCGAAATCGTCGGCTGCAAGACTATGCAGGTAGCGGGCCGTGGCCGGTGAGGCGTCGGCCGCGACCGGGTAAAGGCCGACGTGCAGTGTCTTCTCCCAGGCCGTGCTGCGGGCATGGGCGCGCCAGGTCTCGAGGCCGACGCTCGCGAGGATGAATAGTAGGATGAGTATGCGCAGCCGCCGCCACATCAGCGCACCAGGCCCTGGATCCAAATGCCATAAAGACGGTCTGCCAGGCGGCGCATGGCCGGTAGTCGCAACGGGATTTCCGCGAGCATCGCGGCCGGGCTCTGCACCGAGGGCCAATGCGCGGCGGCGGCAGCCTCATCGGCCCATTGCGCGCACCAACAGGCGATCATCTCGGGCAGCATTTCCGTATGGCACTGCATGCCCAGATGCGGGCCGAGCGCGAACATCTGGTTGGCGCAGTAAGCGTTGCTGGCCAGGCGGTGGGCGCCTTCGGGCAGGCTGAAGGTTTCTCCGTGCCATTGGAACAGGGTCAGTTCCTGGCCTGCGAATTCACCCAGCCAGTGCCGGCTGATGGCATCGTCGGCGCCGGTGGCGCGACTCCAGCCGATTTCCTTGACCGGATTCCGGGTTACTCGTCCGCCGAGCGCCTTGCTCATGAGCTGGCCGCCGAGGCAATGGCCGAGCACGGGAATGTTCCTGGCAACGGCGGCGCGGATCAGGGCGCATACTGGCTCGATCCAAGGTAGATCGTCATTGACGCTCATCGGCCCACCCATGAAGCACAGGCCGGCATAGGCTTCGGGTGTCGTCGGAACCGGGGCGCCGGCATCGAGGGGAATCAGGGTCCAGGGGATCCGGTGGGCTTCGAGGAATATGGCAAAATAGCCCGGACCTTCGGTTTTGGAGTGACGGAAGATGGCAACAGGGCGCATGACAGAGGGCTTGCAAATTGGATGTTGGCAGTATTGTAGAAGCGTTCTGCTGGCTTGCCTAACGCTGGCCGCTGGCCTGGGCGCCGGTGCCGCCCAGGCGGTGAATGTGGGTCTGGCCGGCATTCTCGGCAGCAAGGCGATTCTCGTCATCGACGGCGGCGCGCCGCGCACTTTGGCCGTGGGCCAGGAATATGCGGGCGTCCGTCTCTTGGCGGTGCAAGGTGACAGCGTTCAGGTGGATATCGACGGTAAACGCAGGAGCTTGCGCGTCGGCCAGAACGCAGTGGGCGAGGCGGCAAGCGGCAATGCCCCGGTGGTGCTCACGGCCGATGGCCAGGGGCATTTTCAGACCACTGGTTTCATCAATGGCGTGCCCATCCGCTTCCTCGTCGATACTGGCGCCACCTCGATTTCCCTTGGCGCCAGTGATGCGCGCCGCCTGGGGCTCGATCTGAGCAAGGCCGAGCGCGGCATTTCCCAGACCGCCAATGGCCAGGCTGTGGTGCAGCGCATCAAATTGCACACGGTCAAGGTCGGCGACATCGTCGTGCACAATGTGGACGGGGTGGTGCACTCCCAGGACATGCCTTTCGCGCTGCTGGGCATGAGCTTCTTGAATCGCACCGACATGCAGCGCGAAGGCGATACCCTGACCTTGAAAAAACGCTTTTGAGTCCGGCGAATAAGAGGAGACTGTCATGCCGCACCGCGAAGAAAATGCCCTGCTGCGCCGTGAGCTGGAAATGCTGATGGGGGAGCGGCAGCTCTTGTTGCGGGTCACTGGAGCGGCCGCGGCCCTCATTGCCAGCCTCGATTCGCGCCGCTTGCCGGTCGGCGCGGTGGAGTCGGCCGATCTCGTCGCCACCTGCTTGAACGCCCTGCCAGAAGAGACGCTGCGCGATGCCCTGGCCGCCGTCCATGCCCATGCCGAAATGTCGGCCGCGGACGGGGAGTGAGTCGGCGTGGACATAGAGCGCCTGCAAGCCTGCCTGCTGTCGGACCCGGATCAGGCCCCGTCGGAAGGTGACTCGGGCGCCGCGGCGCGCCCACTCACCCCGGCCGCGGTGCTCGTGCCTTTGGTGCCGCGGCCAGCGGGGCTGCAGGTGTTGCTCACTCAGCGCACCGAGCATTTGCGTGATCATCCCGGGCAGATCAGCTTTCCCGGCGGCCGTCTCGAACCGGGCGACGTCTCGCCCGTCCATGCCGCGCTGCGCGAAGCGGAGGAGGAGATCGGCCTGGCGCGGCACGTGCCACGTGTCCTCGGCTATTTGCCGCTGTATCGCACGGCCACGGGTTTTCAGGTCTATCCGGTCGTCGCGCTCATCGAGCCGCCCTTCACGCTCGCGCTCGATGCCTTTGAAGTGGCGGAAGCCTTCGAGGTGCCGCTCGCTTTCCTGCTCGACCCCCGCAATCACCGCCGCGTGCGGCTGCATTACCGCGGCGCGCTGCGCGAGTACACGGCGATGCCCTACGGTGAGCGCTATATCTGGGGCGCCACGGCGGGTATGATCTTGTCCTTGGCGCGCCGGCTTGGCGCCCTATGAGCCATGCCGCTCTGGCGTTATGATGCAGGCTTGACGCACGCAATTGGAGCCCTCGCGGCCACGTTTTCCGGATGAGCCTCGTTTCCCTCATCGCCGTCTTTCTGCTGGAACAACTTCGTCCCCTCGATTATCCGCGCTGGGTGGCAGCTCCGGTCCGGGCCTGGGCCGATCTGCTCGAACGGCGCTGCAATGCCGGTGACTACCGGCAAGGCGTTCTGGCTTGGTGCCTGGCGGTGCTACCGCCGCTCGCCCTGCTTGGCGCGCTCTATGCCTTCTGCTATGCGATTAGCCCCATGCTAGCCTGGCTGCTCAATGTGGCCGTGCTCTATCTGACCATGGGCTTTCGCCAATTCAGCCACTTTTACACTGACATCCAGCTCGCGCTGCGGCTGGGCGATGTGGACCGGGCGCGTGCGCTGCTCGCCGAGTGGCAGGGGCGCCCCTGGCGCACTGCGGTCCTTCGGAAATCGCCCGGCAATCGATCGAGGCCGCTCTGGCCGCCTCGCACCGGCACGTTTTCGCCGTCTTGCTCTGGTTCGTGCTGCTGCCCGGGCCGCTCGGAGCGCTGCTCTACCGCCTTGCCTGTCTCCTCGCCGAACGCTGGCAGCCACGGCAGGCCGACGAAGCCTTTGGCAAATTCGCGCAACAAATCTTTCGTATCCTGGACTGGCTGCCCGTGCGCGCTAGCGCTGCCGCTTTTGCCGTGGTCGGCAACTTCGAGGATGCCGTGTACTGCTGGCGCCAGCAGGCCGCGCGCTGGGATGATCCCGAGCTGGGCATCGTCCTCGCAAGCGGCGCTGGGGCGCTCGGCGTGCGCTTGGGCGTAGCCGAGATCGAATCCGAGGCGCTCGGCGCGGCCGCGGAGCTGGGCATCGGTGCCGCCGCCGATGTGGATTTCATGCAAAGCGCCGTGGGTTTGGTCTGGCGTGCCATCGTGTTATGGTTGATCCTGTTGTTCCTGCTCGGCCTGGCCAGTTTGGTGGGTTGATTGATTCTTAGAAGAGGAGATGTGCATGAGTAAGGATGTCGTCGTTCTGAGTGCTGTTCGTTCTGCCATCGGCGCCTTCAATGGCTCGCTGAAGGACATGGAACCCGCCGAGCTGGGCGGTTTGGTGGTCAAAGAGGCCATCGCCCGTGCCGGTGTCGATCCCAAGCAGGTTACGTTCGCCACCGTCGGTAACTGCATTCCCACCGAATCCCGTTATCCCTATGTCGCCCGCGTCGCTACCATCCAGGGCGGCATGAGCATGGATTCCGTCGCTTTCGCCGTGAATCGCCTGTGCGGTTCGGCGCAGCAGGCCATCGTCTCGTCCGCTCAGGCCATCATGCTGGGGGATGCCGATTTCGCCGTGGCCGGCGGGGTCGAAGTCATGTCGCGCGGCGCCTATCTGCTGCCGGCGCTGCGTGCCGGGGCGCGCATGGGCGATACCAAGGCGATCGATGCCATGGTGGCCGTGCTCACGGATCCGTTTGGTGTCGGCCACATGGGCATTACCGCCGAGAATCTGGCGGCCAAGTGGGGCATCAGCCGCGAGGAGCAGGATGCCTATGCCGTCGAATCGCAGCGTCGCGCCGCGGCCGCCCAGGCCGAAGGCCGCTTCAAGGGCCAGATCGTGCCCATCACCTTCCAGACCAAGAAGGGCGATGTGGTGTTCGATACTGACGAGCATCTGAAACCGGGCACTACGCTCGAAGCGCTCGCCAAGATGAAACCGGCCTTCAAGAAGGATGGCACCGTCACCGCCGGCAACGCGTCCGGCATCAATGATGCCGCGGCCTTCTTGGTGCTTGCCGATGCCGCCAAGGCTGCCGCGTGCGGCTACAAGCCGATGGCGCGTCTCGTGTCTTATGCGATTGCCGGCGTGCCGAACGACGTGATGGGCGAGGGTCCCATTCCTTCTTCCAAGATCGCGCTTCAGAAAGCCGGCTTGACGCTCGACCAGATCGACGTGATCGAATCGAACGAAGCCTTTGCCGCCCAGTCGATTGCCGTGGCGCGGGGGCTGGGGCTCGATCCCGCCAAGACCAATGTCAATGGCGGCGCCATCGCTCTCGGCCATCCGGTTGGGGCCACCGGCAGCGTCATCGTCACCAAGCTCATTCACGAAATGCATCGCTCCGGGGCCCGCTACGGCATGGCGACGATGTGTATCGGCGGTGGCCAGGGCATTACCACCATTTACGAGCGCTTGTAAGGGAACGAGCGTCTGGGTCCTAATGCAAACGGCACTTGCGGGTGCCGTTTTTTATTGGCACGAAACATGCGTACCTTAGGCTATGATGTCGGAAAAGTGCCGACAGAGCATGAGGGAGGAGTCTGGTTTGAAAAAGAATCTGCCAGTAACGCAGCGGGAAGTGCCGTTTCCCCCGGGCTGTTACATCGTTTCACGCACCGATTTGAAGGGCGTGATCACCTATGCCAACGATACATTCGTCGAGATCAGCGGTTTTTCGCGCGATGAATTGATCGGACAAAGCCACAATCTGGTGCGCCATCCCGACATGCCGCCCCAAGCCTTTGCCCAGTTGTGGGCCACGGTGCAGGCGGGCCTGCCCTGGCAGGGCATCGTCAAGAACCGTTGTAAGAATGGCGACCACTATTGGGTCGACGCCTTGGTCGTGCCGGTGCGCCAGAATGACGCGACCATCGGCTACATGTCGGTGCGCACCGCGCCCACCCGGGAGCAGGTCCAGGCCGCCGAGCAGTGCTATGCGCGCTTGAACGCGAGCGGTGGCAGCCTGCCCATGCCCGGCCGCGCGCCGTTGGCGCTACGCAGCAAACTACTGGGGCTGGCGCTGCTTTTGGTGCTGCTGCAGCTCGTGTCCAACTTCCTCGGCATCTTCGCCGCCGATAGCCAGCTCGCCACCTGGGTGGGGAACGGCCTAGGGTTGGCGGGTATCGTGGCTGGCTTACTGCTCATACGCTGGCAGGGCCAGACCTTGTCCGGGATCGAACAGGCGACCCGCGTCATGGATCACATTGCCCAAGGCGATTTGACCGACAACATCCCCAAGCACCGCCGCGATGAGTTGGGGCGGATGTACCATGCCATGATCACGATGCAAGCGCATCTCAAGGTGATGCTTGCCGAAATCGCCGAAGCAGCGCAGCGCATCAAGGGCGATTCGGGCCATCTCAAGGAGGAAATGGGTACCATCCACGGGGAATCGGCGCGCCAGTCCGAATCCGTTTCGCATATTGCCGCCGATGTCGAAGAGCTCAGTTCCGCCGCCCGCCAGGTGGCGGCAGGGGCGAAGGAAACTGCTGCGGCGGTCGATGCCTCGCGGGAGCTGCTAGGCGACGCGATGGCGCGTATGCGCGAGGGACGGCAGGCTTCGCATCGGGTGGTGGAGACCGTCGAGCGCGCGAGCCAGACCATGCGCCAGCTCTTTGATTCGATTCGGCAGATTGGCGCCGTATCGCGGGGCATTCAGGAGATTGCGGAGCAAACCAATCTCTTGGCGCTCAACGCCGCGATCGAGGCGGCGCGCGCCGGCGAGGCTGGGCGGGGCTTCGCCGTGGTGGCCGACGAGGTGCGTAAGCTCGCCGACCGGGCCGGTAGCCAAACCGCCGAGATCAGCCGTACCGTGGCCGAGATTCAGAGCGTCACCCAGGAAGCCTTAGCGGCGATGGAACAGGCTGGGGCCCAAGTCGTCGATGCCGACCAGGCCATGGACCGCTCCGACGCGGGCTTGGCCGAAGTCGGTAGCCGCGGCGAGTCCATGAGCGTCTTGGCGCAGCAAATCGCTCAGGCTGCCGCCGAGGAGTCGCGCGCTACTGAGGATATTGCCGGACATCTGTCGCGCATTCTCGCCGGCATCGAGGAAAACGTCGCGCATCTGGACACGGCCTGCCGGCGTACCCAGGACCTGGCTCAGGTGGCCGATGCGTTGCGGCAGCTGATTCAGTATTTCCGCTACATGCGCGGTTAATCTTCTTTTCCCGGCGCTCGGCCTATCCCCCAGGCCGAGCGTTGGCCATTCTGGTGCATGGTGCGTGGCCTTCGTTTTTTTGCACCGCGCTTGTGCATCGCTCCGCTGGTTTCGCCTCGGGGGCTGGTGTTTTTTTTCTAGGTCTTTGAATATCAAGGCATCTTTGCCGCTGGCATGGTGCGTGCTGAAAGCTGCCCGTTCGATCCAGAAACGGGAGCGCTCATGGCCTACTACAACGAAATGCACGCTGCAGACGGCAGTGTCCGGCCGCACTACCGCCGCTATGCCGAATGGCTTGCCAGCACGTCCGCCGAACGCATCGCCAGAAAACGCGCCGAGGGCGATCTGGCTTTCCGTCGGGTGGGCATTACCTTCGCCGTCTATGGGGAAGAGGCGGGCAAGGAGCGGCTGATCCCCTTTGACATCATCCCCCGCATCATTCCAGCCGCGGAATGGAACGACATGGCGGCCGGGCTGCGGCAGCGGGTGAAAGCCTTGAACGCCTTCTTGCACGATATCTACCACGCGCGGGAAATCCTCAAGGCTGGGCGCATTCCCGTCGAGCAGGTGCTGCAAAACGGCCAGTATCGGCCCGAGATGCAGGGGGTGGATGTGCCCGGCCAGATCTACGCGCACATCGCCGGAGTGGACGTGGTGCGCGCCGGCGCCGGCGAGTTTTATGTCCTAGAGGACAACCTGCGCGTCCCATCCGGGGTCTCCTACATGATCGAAGACCGGAAGATGATGATGCGCCTCTTCCCGGAGCTCTTCGCCACGCACAAAGTGGCGCCGGTGCAGCACTACCCGGATCTGCTCTTGGACAATCTGCGCGCCGTGGCGCCACTAGGTGTCACCGACCCCACCTGCGTGGTGCTGACCCCCGGCGCTTACAACAGCGCCTATTTCGAACACACCTTCCTGGCCCAGCAGATGGGTATCGAATTGGTGGAGGGGCGCGACCTGTTCGTCCAGGACGACACGGTCTACATGCGCACTACCCAGGGACCGAAGCGGGTGGATGTGATCTACCGCCGGGTGGATGACGATTTTCTCGACCCGGAAGCCTTCCGGGCCGATTCCATGCTGGGCGTGCCGGGTCTGCTCCGGGCCTACAAGGCGGGCCGTGTGACGCTGGCGAATGCCATCGGCACCGGGGTGGCGGACGACAAGTCCATCTACCCCTACGTGCCGGAGATGATTCGCTTCTATCTGGGCGAGGAACCCATCCTCAACAACGTGCCCACCTATATGTGCCGGAAGCCCGAGGACCTGAAATACGTGCTCGCCCATCTGCCCGAACTGGTGGTCAAGGAAGTGCATGGCGCGGGTGGCTACGGCATGTTGGTGGGGCCTGCCGCTACCTTGGCCGAGATCGAGCACTTCCGCCAATTGCTGTTGGCCAAGCCCGAGGGCTACATCGCCCAGCCGACGCTGGCGCTTTCCAATTGCCCGACCTTCGTCGACAGCGGCATCGCCCCACGGCACATCGACCTGCGCCCCTTCGTGCTTTCCGGCCATGGCATCCAGATGGTGCCGGGCGGCCTCACTCGGGTGGCGCTGCGCGAAGGTTCCCTCGTGGTGAATTCGTCCCAGGGCGGCGGCACCAAGGACACCTGGGTACTGGAAGATTGAGAAGGGAGCGCAAAATGCTAAGCCGTACCGCCGATCACTTGTTTTGGATGTCGCGCTATACCGAGCGTGCCGAGAATTTGGCCCGTCTGCTCGACGTGACTTGGCAGATGTCGATGGTGCCGCAGTCGCTCGCGGCCGCGAACCAGAACTGGAATGCCGTGCTCGTCTTGAACAGCTTGGAGACGAACTTTGCCCGCAAATACCGCGAGGTGAATGGCGACAACGTCCTGCGTTTCATGGTGAGCGACCCGGACAACCCCTCTTCGCTCTATTCTTGCCTACGCATGAGCCGCGAAAACGCTCATGCGGTGCGCGGCACCATCACCGCCGAGATGTGGGAGACCCTCAATGCCACTTGGCTGGAGCTGCGCGGTCAGAGCTACGAACAGCTCACGGCCAATGGCCCCGGTGAATTCTTCGAGTGGGTCAAGACCAAGTCTTCGCTGCTGCGCGGCGTTACCCTGGGCACCATGCTGCAGGACGAGGCTTTTCACTTCATCCGCCTGGGGACCTTGCTCGAGCGCGCCGACAACACGGCGCGCATCCTGGACGTGAAGTACCACGTGCTGAAGCCGAAGGGGGAGGAGGGCACCAGCGACTTCTACCAATGGGGCGCCCTGTTGCGCTCGGTGTCGGCCTTCGAGGTGTATCGCAAGACCTACCGCGCCGTGATCAACCCGGAGCGGGTGGCCGAGCTGTTGATTTTGCAGCCGGACATGCCGCGCTCCTTGCTCTTTTGTCTTAAAGGCGTGGTGAAAAATCTGGAGCTGCTCGCCAACCGCCAGTCCGGCGAGACCCTGCGCCGGGCCGGGCAGCTTTACTGCGAGATCCGCTATGCCCGCATCGAGGACATTCTCGAACACGGGCTGCACGAATATTTGAGCGATTTCATGGAGCGCATCTACGACCTGGGCAACGGTATCAGCCGCGACTTTCTCGTCCCTGTGCAGGAGGCCGCATGACCTACTGCGTGGCGATGTGTCTGGATGCGGGCTTGGTGTTTTTGTCCGACTCGCGCACCAATGCCGGGGTCGATCACATCAACAGCTTTCGCAAGCTGCACGCCTTCGAGCGCCAGGGCGAGCGCGTCATGGTGCTGATGACCGCCGGGAATCTCTCTATCAGCCAATCGGTGGTGAATCTGCTGCGCGAGAAGCTCGCGGCCAAGAAAGGCGTGAATCTCGATCGGGTCAAGAACATGTTCGAGGCGGCTCGTCATGTCGGCGACTGCCTGCGCGAGATCTACGCTCGGGATGCGGCGGCGCTCAAGGCGTTTGGCATCGATTTCAACGCCTCGCTGATTCTGGGCGGACAAATCAAAGGCGAGCCGCCGCGGGTGTTCATGATCTACGCCGCCGGCAACTTCATCGAAGCCACCCCGGAAACGCCGTATTTCCAGATCGGCGAATCGAAGTACGGCAAGCCCATCATCGACCGGGTGGTAACGCGCAGCACCGGCCTCGACGAAGCCGCCAAGTGCGCCCTGATTTCCATGGATTCGACCATTCGTTCGAATCTATCCGTCGGCCTGCCGCTCGATCTACTCATCTACGCCCGCGATGCCTTCAGGATCGCCGAGCACCATGTCATCGACCATGACAACGCCTACTTCAAGCACCTGCACGCGCAATGGGGACAAAGCCTGCGCCAGGCTTTTGCCGCCTTGCCCGATCCAGACTGGCGGCATTTTCAGTAACGTCTTGCATCCTGCCCGGCGCAGAAGGGAGAACCCGTGTCCATCCACGTTGCCCTCAATCACGTCACGCATTACCGCTACGACCGGCGGGTGAATTTGGGTCCCCAGGTGATCCGTCTGCGGCCCTGTCCCCATGCGCGCACGCGGATCTTGTCCTACAGCCTCAAGGTCACGCCCCAGACCCACTTCATCAACTGGCAGCAGGATCCCCAATCGAACTGGCTAGCGCGTCTGGTGTTTCCCAAGCCGACGCGGGAATTCCGGGTCGAGGTGGATCTCGTGGCTGAGCTATCGGTCATCAATCCTTTCGATTTTTTCTTAGAACCCCATGCCGAGCAGTTTCCCTTTGCTTACGAAGCTTGGCAGCGCCACGAGCTGGCGCCTTATCTCTATCAGCGCGGCGAACCCGACTGTGGCGCGCGCTTTCGCGCTTACCTGGACGGGATAGCGCGGCAGCCGACGCCGAGCGTGGCCTTTCTCGTCGGTCTCAATCAAGCGTTGCAGCGCCATATCGCTTACACCATCCGCCTCGAACCCGGGGTGCAGACACCGGAAGAAACGCTGGCAAAGCGCTCCGGGTCCTGCCGCGATTCTGCCTGGTTGCTGGTCCAGCTATTGCGCCACCTGGGGCTGGCGGCGCGCTTCGTCTCCGGCTACCTGATCCAGCTGGCAGCCGACCTGCCGAGTTTGGAGGGGCCCTCTGGTCCCGCGGCCGACTTCACCGACCTACATGCCTGGTGCGAGGTGTATCTGCCCGGCGCTGGCTGGGTAGGACTCGATCCGACCTCGGGACTCTTGGCCGGCGAAGGGCATATTCCGCTCGCCTGCACCCCGGAACCCTCCTCGGCGGCGCCGATCACCGGGGCTGTGGATACGTGCGAGGTCGACTTCGGCCACACCATGCGCGTCACCCGCATCTGGGAAGCGCCCCGGGTCACGAAGCCCTACAGCGAGGCCACCTGGGCCGAGATCGAAGCTCTCGGTAGGCAGGTAGACGCCGATCTCGTCGCGCAAGACGTGCGCCTGACCATGGGCGGCGAGCCTACCTTCGTCGGCATCGACGCGCCGGATGCGGCCGAGTGGAATAGCGATGCCTTGGGCGCGCAAAAGCGCCTGCGTGCCGCCGATCTGTTTGACAGATTGCGCGCCAAGTACGCGCCTTACGGCTTGACGCACTTTGGTCAGGGTAAATGGTATCCGGGCGAGCAGCTGCCGCGCTGGAGCCTTAACTGCTTTTGGCGCCGGGATGGGCAGCCGCTTTGGCGTAATCCCAGTCTCTACGCCCATGAGCAGCTCGACTATGGCGTCACCACAGCGCACAGCCAGCAGTTTCTAGCGAGGGTGGCGCAAAACCTGGGGCTCGACCCGAAATACGTGTTCCCTGCCTTCGAGGACACCTTCTATTACCTGTGGCGCGAGCGCCGCCTGCCGGTGAACGTCGACCCTTTCGATGCTCGGCTGGACGATCCGCTTGAGCGGGAGCGTTTGCGCAAGGTGTTCGCGCAGGGGCTAAAGCAGGCTGTCGGCCACGTGTTTCCGGTCATGAAGAACGCCACCGGCCAGTGGCAGAGCGGACCCTGGTTTTTGCGCGATGAACGTTGTTATCTGATCCCGGGGGACTCGCCGCTCGGCTATCGCTTGCCGCTCGATGCCTTGCCCTGGGTGGATGCTTCGGATTACCCCTACGTGCATCAGCCCGATCCGAACCAGCCTTTTCCGCCCTTGCCCGCCCATGCCGACATCCGCGCTCAGGTGGCAGGGCCGGCGCATTCTGCCCAGGCCGTGGGGGCGGAGGCGGGGCGGGCGCCATTGCCCAAGGAATCCGCGGCCTGGATCACGCGCCTTGCGCTGTGCGCCGAGCCGCGGGATGGCAAGCTCTATGTCTTCATGCCGCCCACCGCCGCGCTGGAGGATTATCTCGAGCTCATCGCTGCGGTCGAAGCCGCGGCCGAAGCGCTCGCGCTCCCGGTGCTGCTCGAAGGCTACGAGCCGCCTGCCGATCCGCGCCTGGCGCATTTTCGCGTCACCCCCGATCCCGGGGTGATCGAGGTGAACATCCACCCGGCGAAAAGCTGGGACGAACTCGTCGAGCGCACCACCCACCTCTACGAAGCGGCACGCCAGAGCCGGCTCACGACCGAGAAATTCATGCTCGACGGGCGGCACACGGGCACGGGTGGGGGCAACCATTTCGTCCTGGGCGGCGAGACGGCTTTGGACTCCCCCTTCCTGCGCCGGCCTGACCTTTTGAAGAGCCTGATCGCCTACTGGCACAACCATCCGAGCCTTTCCTATCTGTTCTCGGGCCTCTTCATCGGCCCCACCAGCCAGGCACCGCGGGTAGACGAAGCGAGAAACGACAGCCTCTACGAGCTGGAAATCGCCTTCCAGCAGATCCCGGCGCCGGGCAGTGCTGTGCCGCCCTGGCGGATCGACCGCATCCTGCGCAACTTGCTCGTCGATGTCACCGGCAACACGCACCGCGCCGAGTTTTGCATCGACAAGCTCTACTCGCCCGACGGCCCGGCTGGGCGCCTGGGGCTGCTCGAGCTGCGCGCCTTCGAGATGCCGCCGCACGCCCAAATGAGCCTTGCCCAGCAGCTCTTGCTGCGCGCCCTGGTGGCCCGCTTTTGGCGGCAGCCTTACGATCCGTCCCGGCTCGCGCGCTGGGGCACCGAGTTGCACGACCGTTTCATGCTGCCGCACTTCGTCGAGCAGGATTTTTGCGATGTGATCGAGGAGACCCGCGCCGCCGGCTATCCGCTCGAAGCGGCATGGTTCGCGCCGCACCTGGAGTTTCGCTTTCCCAAGTACGGCGATTTCGCCGTCAAGGGCATGGTGCTCGAACTGCGCCAGGCGCTCGAACCCTGGCATGTGCTGGGCGAGGAGGGAAGCCGCGGCGGCACGGTGCGCTACGTCGATGCCTCGGTCGAACGGCTAGAGGTCAAGCTGCGTGGCATGGCCCCGGACCGCTACGTGCTCACCTGCAATGGCGTGGCGGTGCCGCTGGCGCGGACCGGGCGGGCGGGGGAGTTCGTCGGCGGGGTGCGCTACCCCGCTTGGCAGCCGCCGGCCTGCCTGCATCCGGACATCGGCGTGCACAGCCCTTTGGTATTCGACATCGTCGATACTTGGATGCAGCGTTCGCTAGGGGGGTGTCAGTATCACGTCGCGCACCCGGGCGGGCGCAATTTCACGACTTTGCCGGTCAATGCCTTCGAGGCGGAAAGCCGCCGCCTAGCGCGCTTCTTCCGTTTCGGCCATAGTCCGGGGCAGATCGAGGTGCGGCCGCCGGTCGTCAATCCCGAACATCCCTTCTGCCTCGATCTGAGGCGTTTTTGAGCCCTGCGCGGCGATGCTGCGGGCGGCGGGTTCAGGGGTAGAATCTCTGCCCCGCTAGCCGCGCGGCAAGGCCGCGCCGGACGATTTTCATGGCCCGCACCTTACTTGCCATCTACCCCCGCGCCGGGCATCGCTACGACGAGATGCTCGATGCCGCTGGGCGCGTGCGCGAACACTGGCGCAAGCTGTTCATCCACCTCGACAGCGTCACGCCTGAGACCATGCGCCAGCGCCTCGATTTCGTGGACCGCTGCATCCAGGAAAACGGCATCACCTACAACATCTACGCCGATAGTCGCGGCCAGGACCGGCCCTGGGCCTTGGACCCGCTGCCGCTCATCCTGCCGGCCGCGGAGTGGCGCGACTTGGCTCGGGCGGTAGCGCAGCGCGCGCGACTTTTGAACGCCATCCTGGCCGATCTCTACGGGCCTCAGACCCTGCTGGCCGAGGGCCTCTTGCCCCCGGCCCTGGTTTATGGCCAGCACGGCTTTCTCTGGCCCTGCCTGGGCTGCCGTCCGGTGGGTGGCGTGTTCCTGCATCACTATGCCGTCGATCTCGCCCGCTCCCCGGATGGGCGCTGGTGGGCTATCGCCGATCGCACCCAGGCGCCCTCGGGCGCCGGTTACGCCCTCGAGAATCGGCTGATCGTGTCGCGGGTATTCCCGGAGTTGTTTCGGGACATGCAGGTACAGCACCTGGCCGTTTTCTTCCGCGAGCTGCAGGAGAGCCTCGCGCATTGGGCGCCTACCGATCCCGGCGAGCAGCCGTGCATCGTGCTCCTCACCCCAGGGCCCTACAACGAAACCTATTTCGAGCACGCTTATCTGGCGCGCTATCTTGGCTACCCGCTCGTTGAAGGCCAGGATCTCACCGTGCGCGGCGATACCGTCTATCTCAAGACGCTCACGGGGCTAAAGCGGGTGCACGCCATCTTACGCCGACAAGACGATGACTATTGCGACCCGCTCGAGCTGCGCGGCGATTCCGCCTTGGGGATTCCTGGCTTGCTGCTCGCCGTGCGCGCCGGGAGGGTAGTCGTTGCCAATGCGCTGGGCAGCGGCCTGCTTGGCTCCGGCGCCCTGATGGGGTTCTTGCCGGCGATTGCCGAGCGTCTGTTGGGCGAGGCGCTGGCCATGCCGTCGGTGGCGACTTGGTGGTGCGGCGAAAAGCCGGCGCTGGATTTCGTCCTGGCGCATCTCGACGATCTCGTCATCAAGCCGGCCTATCCCACCCAGCGTTTCGAGCCGGTATTTGGCCGTGACCTGGCCGGGGCCGCGCGAGCCGAGATGATCCGCCGCATCGAGGCGCGGCCGCACGCCTATGTCGCCCAGGAGCTCGTGCAGCTCTCCCAAGCCCCGACCTGGAGCCGCGACCACGAGCGACGCCTGTTGGCCAGGAGCGTCGGTCTGCGCCTTTATGCCGTGGCCACGCCGACCGGCTACCAGGTCATGCCGGGGGGGCTGTCGCGCGTGTCGAGCAGCGCCCAGGCGCTCGTGATCTCGATGCAGCGCGGCGGCGCCTCCAAGGATACCTGGGTGCTGGCCGATGGCCCGGTCGATACCTTTAGCTTGCTCAAACCCGTGCTCAGTAGCCGGGATTTGCGCAGAAGTGGCCATAATCTGTCCTCGCGGGTGGTTGAGAACCTCTTTTGGTTTGGCCGTTATACCGAGCGTTGCGATGCCACGGCGCGGCTTTTGCGGGCGGTGCTTGCCCGGTACATCGAGGCCGACGGCCAGGCTAGGCCGGAGCTTAACGCCTTGGTGGCGCTATGCGTGCAGGCTGGCATCGTCGCCCCGGGCAGGCACCCCGGCGCGCCGGAGGACGGGGCTGGGATTGCCGTCGCAACCCGCTTGCTCGACGCCATCTTCGCGGCCGAGGCCGACAACAGCCTGGCCGCTGCCATCCGCCGTCTGCTCTGGTCGGCGAGCCAGGTGCGCGAGCGTTTGGCGGTGGACCACTGGCACGCCTTGAACCGCTTACAGCGTAGCCTGACGCCTGCCCGCGAGCGCCAGGGAGAACTTGGCGCGGCGCTTGCCTTGCTCGACGAGGTGCTGTTGCTGTCCGCCGCGCTCATCGGCTTTGCCATGGACAACATGACCCGCGACGACGGCTGGCGCTTTTTGGTCGTGGGCCGGCGCATCGAGCGCCTGGCTTTTTTGGCCCGCACCTTGGGCGCGGCACTCGCCGCCTACGCTGCCGAGGCCAGTCCCGGACTCGAATGGTTGTTGGAGCTAAGCGACAGCAGCATCACCTATCGCGCGCGCTACTCGCGGGCGCCGGAGCTCTTGCCCGTGCTCGATTTAGTGGTGTTCGACGAAACCCATCCGCATTCGGTAGGTTTCCAAGTTCAGGCGCTCTTGCGCTATCTCGAGCGCCTGGAGCGCGAGCTGGGTGATATGGGCGCCGCCCAGCTCGCGCCGGAGGCCGCGGCGCTCGCCGGCTTCGATCTCGGCCTGTTCGAACAAGCGCCGCAGCAGGCTGCCGTGCAGCTCGGCGCTTGTTTGTCCCGACTCGCCGCCGCCAGTCATGCGCTTTCCGACCGGCTGGCGATGCGCTACTTCACCCACGTCGATGTCGTGACCCACCAGACTTTGGCGATTTGAGCATGGCCCGCTACCACGTCTTGCATGTCACCCGCTACGACTACGGCAATCTCGTCTCGCTCTCGCAGCAGATGCTGCACCTCATGCCACGCGCCTGTCCTTGGCAGCGCTGCCTGGATTTTCACCTTGCGCTCGACCCGGCGCCGGCCTGGCGCCGACGCGGCGAGGATGCCTTTGGCAATCCGGTGGAGTGGCTGGCCTTCCACCAGCCGCACGATAGCTTGCATGTGCGCGCCGAAATGTGGGTCGATGTCCTGCCGCATCGGCCGGCGCGGCTCGACCTAGGCCCGGATCGCGATGCCCTGGCAGCGCGGCTGGCTTACCGCAACGCCGCGCCGGCGGCGGCCGACCTCGCGGCCAAGCGCTTCTTGTTCGAGTCGCCGCATGTGCGCATCAAGCATGAGCTTGCCGCCTATGCCGCCGACTGCTTCGTGCCCGGCGAGTCGGTGCGCGCATCGGCGCGCCGCTTGATGGAAAAAATCCATGCTGAATTCGAGTTCGATCCCGAGGCCACCACCGTGGCTACGCCGGTGCTCGAAGTGCTGCGGAATAAGCGCGGTGTCTGCCAAGATTTCGCGCACCTGATGATCGCGTGCCTACGCGCCCAGGGCATTCCGGCCCGCTACATGAGCGGCTATCTGCTCACCGAGCCGCCGCCGGGCCAGCCGCGCTTGGTGGGAGCGGATGCCTCACATGCTTGGGTATCGGTCTATGCGCCGGCAGGTGCGGGCGAGGACTGGGTGGATTTCGATCCGACCAACAACCTGCTGCCCGATACCGAGCACATCACCTTGGCGTGGGGGCGCGATTTCAGCGATGTCTCGCCATTGCGCGGGGTCATTCTTGGCGGCGGCGCGCATAGGCCGCACGTGGCCGTGACGGTGACGCCGCTCGTGGAGTGAGGCCATTCGGTTTATGCCGGATGAAGTTTTTTTCATGCCCTCTTTTCCCTGAATGCATAAAATGCTGCTCTCCATGGGAGGGAGGAACGCGGCGCCGCAGCCGGTTCTGCCCATGGTTTGCCAAAACATAGAAAGACACCAGAGGAGCCGCACATGACCATTCAGAACTACCGAGTCCTGCCGCAGATCAAGGCCGCCGAGAAGCCCTGCTATGTGATGGAGATCATCGACATCGAGTCGATCACCGCCGATTCGCCGGCGCTCCAAGCCATGACCGATCTTTCGCTGGTGCCGACCGCCACCACCTCCCCGGATCTGCCGCTCGAGCAAGCCAATAGCTCGATGATCCAGCACGGCGTCAGGCTGTTGGTCGTGACCGCGGCGCAGGGGCGCATCGTCGGTCTCATCACCAGCACCGACATCCTCGGGCAGAAACCGGTGCGGGTGGCCCAGCAAAAAGGCGTGCGGCGCAGTGAATTGCGAGTTGCCGACGTGATGGTGCCAGTCGAGGATATCGACATCCTACCCTTCGAGGAGGTGCGCAAGGCCCGAGTCGGGGATGTGGTGGCAACGCTGCGCGCCGCCGGGCGGGCGCACGCCTTGGTCGTCACCGAGGGGCGGGAAGGGCAGCACCTGCTAGGCGGCATTTTCTCGATCTCGCAAATCGCCCGACAGTTGGGCTTGCCCGTGCAGACGCACGAGTTGAGCCGCACTTTCGCCGAGATCGACGCGGTGATCGCCGGCGTGTGAGCGATCTGCATGGCTGGACCCGGCTCGTCCTCTGGTCCAGAATGAGGGCGTGATGGGTCACCCGTTAAGGAGTCAGCCATGTCGAACCGTTCTTTGCGTGAAGTCATCGAGGGGCAGATCCTCATTACCGGGCAGGAAACCATGAGCGTTCGGGAAGCGGCGCGCCGGATGGTCGAATATCGGGTCGGCGCGCTGCCCATCCTGCGCGGCCAAGCGATGGTGGGCATTTTTACCGAGCGCGACGCCTTGGCGCGGGTCATGGTGCCGGGGCGCGACCCGGATCGGACGACGGTAGCGGAAGTCATGACACATAACCCGGTTTGGGTTGGCATCGAGCAGAGTCTCAATCACGCCTTGCATCTGATGCACAACCACGGGGTACGGCACTTGCCCGTGCTCGAAGGCCACCTGCCGGTAGGCATGGTCACGACGCGTGACGCGCTCGGCACCGATTGGCTACGCCTCGAAGCCGAGCGCGGCATGGAAGAGGACGTGGCCGCCCTGCTGCGCTAGCTGCGCTGCCGAGAAAGTCGATCAGCGAGGCTCGCCGCGCCGCTTTCATGCATTGGGGGGCGAGCCTCCATGGATGTTAGGCCGCGGCTTGTTCTGCAAGCAGTTCGTGGAACAGGCTGAGCCGATCGGCGCAGATTTTCCCCGCCGCGAGGGCGGCCTGTAGCGCGCAACCGGGCTCCTGGCGGTGCTGACAGTTGCGAAAGCGGCACTCTCCCAGGTAGGGGCTGAATTCGGGGAAGGCGCGCAGCAGGCCATCCAAGTCGAGGTGGCGCAAGCCGAATTCTTGCAGCCCCGGCGAGTCGATCAGGTGCCCACCGCCTTCGACGTGATAGAGCTGGGCGAAAGTGGTGGTGTGCTTGCCCGAATCGAGCGCCGTGGAGATTTCTCGGGTCGCGGCCCGGGCGCCGGGAATCAGGGCATTGACCAGGGTCGATTTGCCCATGCCCGACTGGCCGACTAGCACACTGGTCTTGCCGGCGAGCCAGGGGCGTAGCTTGGCGGCACTGTGCTGGGCGGAAAGTTCGAGGATGGGATGACCGAGCGCCGCATAGCCAGCGAGGCGGGCTCGGGCTTGCGGCAGGCGTTCGTGCAGGTCGCATTTGTTCAGCACGATCAGCGCCGCGATGTCTTGACTTTGGGCTGCCACGAGGCAGCGGGCCAGTAGCGCGTCGGAGAACGCGGGTTGTGGCGCGACGACGAGGATGATCTGATCCACGTTCGCGGCAATCAATTTTTCTTTGGCGGCGTTCGAGCGGTACAGCAGCGTCCGGCGTGCTTCGATCGCGGTGATGACCCCGCGCCCAGGGCTCGTGATTTCCACTTGCACGCGGTCGCCGCACACGACATCGCTGCGCTTGCCGCGCGTACAGCACAGCAAGGTGGTGCCGGGCGCAAGCTCGACTCGGTATTGGCGGCCATGCGCGGCCACCACCAGGCCGCGCGGCGAGGCGCTCAAGTCTGAGGCCGGCGCATGGCCGGGCGGGATCGGATCGGGGTCATTGCTTGAATTGGTAGTACTGTTGATCGAGATAGCGAGCGACGTGCGCTTCTTCGTCCGGGAACCAGCCGGTATTCATCTGCGCGTTGCAGGCTGCCACGCGCTGCAAAAGCTCGGTCTTGTCGCTCAAGACGCGGCCATCGCGGGTATAGATACGCGAGCCATCGCCGCCATACATGCGTTGATGGCAGCTGATGCAAGCTTTGTCGTGCAAAGTCTTGCCGAGCACCGGATCGGCGTGCTCGAGTTCGGCAGCGGCCTGGGCCTGTAATGGCAGGAGCAGGGCAAGCAGAGGCAGGCGACGCATGGCGGTTCTCCTAACGAGAGCGACAAAGAAATCGGCGCGCATGAGATCGTCATGCGATGCGCCGCGGCTCGCTGAACGGCGGGAGGTGTCGTTCATCCTGCGCCTCCGGCGTCATGCCCTGCGCTTGTGCGTGCGGCTGGCACGCAAGGGTCTGTAGGCGAGCGATGCGCTGGCTGGCTGGCGGGTGCGAGTCGTGGAACAGCGAGTGTAGCGGGTCTGGTGTCAAAGTGCTGGCATTGTCGGCGTAGAGCTGCACCAAGGCCGTTGCGAGCGCGCTCGCCGAGGTCATGCGCGCCGCATAGGCGTCCGCCTCGAATTCTTGTCGCCGCGCCAGGGCGCTGAACAAAGGCGCGCAGGGAAAGGCCAGCATAGGCAAGACCAGGGCAAACAGGCTAAGTCCGATCGCGGTGTTGACGTGCGTGACGCCAAAGCTGTGGTAAAAGCCGGGGGCTTCGAGCAGTTGGCCGAGCAGGGCCAGGAGCAGGAGTGATGCGCCCAAGGCCCAAGCCATGCGCTGCGCGATGTGCCGGTGCTGGAAATGCCCGATCTCGTGCGCGAGCACGGCTTCGATCTGAGCCGGGGCGAGGCGTTCGAGCAGCGTGTCGAACAAGACGATGCGGCGGGCCTTGCCCAAGCCGGTGAAATAGGCGTTGCCGTGGCTGGAGCGGCGCGAGCCGTCCATGACGAAGATCTCGCCGGCGTCGAAGCCGCAGCGCTCAAGCAGGGACCGGATGTGGCGCTTCGGCTCGCCTTCGGGGAGCGGGGTGAAGCGGTTGAAGAGTGGCGCGATCCAGAGCGGATAGATGAACATGACGACGAGGTTGAAGCCGATCCACAGCAAGCCGACATATAACCACCAATACGCGCCCGTGGCTTGCATTAGCCAGAGCGCTGCGGCGATTAGCGGCAGGCCTAGCGCGGCGGCGAGCAAGGCCTGCTTGAGGCAGTCGGAGAGATAAAGGGCGAAGGTCATGCGGCTAAAGCCGAATCGGGCTTCCAGGCGGAACTGACGGTAAGCGTCGAGCGGCAGATCGACGAGGCTGGCGAGCAGGGCGATACTGGCGATGAGGCCCATGCCGTAGGCGATGCCATCGGCGTGCGCGGACCAGTGCTCATGTAAGGTATCGAGCCCGCCGCCATAGGTGAGGCCAAGGAGCAGTAGCAGCTCCACAGCCAAGGCGATACGGGTAAAGCGGGTCCGGGCGATGCTGTAATCAGCAGCCTGCTGATGCGCGGCGAGACTGATGCGCGCGGCGAAAGCCGGCGGCACCGCATCCCGGTGACGGCGCACATGCCGCTCTTGGCGCAGCGAGAGCCACAGGCGCAGCGCTGCGGCCGCGAGCAGCATGACGAGCATCGAGGCGGGCCAGGCGTCAGACATGGAGATATGACACAATGTACACTTTGTGAAATTTCAGGCAATTATATGGCACGCGATGCAACGAACCTCGTTTGGCTGGATATGGAAATGACTGGGCTCGATCCCGATGCAGATCGCATCATCGAGCTGGCGATGGTAGTGACGACTTCCAGCCTCGATCTGGTGGCGGAATCGCCAGTCTGGGTCGTGCATCAGCCCGAGAGCGTGCTGGCCGCCATGGACGACTGGAACAAAAAGACGCACGGCCGTTCCGGCTTGCTCGATCGGGTGCGAGCCACACGGCACAGCGAAGCCCAGGTTGAGGCCGAAGCGCTGGAGTTCCTCGCCAAGTACGTGCCGCAAGGGACGTCGCCGATGTGCGGCAATTCGATCTGCCAGGACCGTCGCTTCATGGCGCGGCACATGCCGCGCTTAGAGCGCTGGTTCCACTATCGCAACCTGGATGTGAGCACGCTCAAGGAATTGTGCAAGCGCTGGACGCCCGAGATCTACAAGGGGTTTCAGAAAAAGGGGGCGCATCTGGCCTTGGCCGACATTTATGAATCCATCGACGAGCTGAAGTACTACCGGGAGCATTTTCTGCGGCTCTGAAACGTCAAAGGAGGGGACGATGAAACGCATGGCGGGGTTGTTGCTGATGTTCGGTCTTTGCCTGTCGGCCGTGGCGGCCGATGCGGATCTGCGCGCCGTGCTCGCCGATCCGGCAGCGCGTCAGGCGGCTGCTGAAGCCGGGCGCAAGGCGGCTTTTTTCTGTGTCAATTGCCACGGGGAGAATGGGGTCAGCAAGCTACCCGAGGTGCCGAATCTCGCGGGCCAGAATCCTGCTTATCTGCTCGAGCAGATTCGTAAGTTCGGTGCGGGCCAGCGCCGCGATGAATTCATGCAAGGGCTCATCAAAGTCCTCAAGGAAGAAGAGCGGCTTCAGATCGCCGTGTTTTATGCCGGACAGACGCCACCGCCCGGGCAACAGGAGGCCAGCCAAATCGCCGCCGGGCGGCTGCTGTACGATAAGCTCTGCGCCCGTTGCCACGGTAGCGCGGCGCACGGCAGCGAGGTCATTCCCCGGCTCGCGGGCCAGCATGTCGAGTATCTGGTGACGGCGGTGACGCGTTACCGCGACCGCACCGGGGAACGTCTCGATCCGGCCATGTCGAGCGCCGTCGCGCCCTTGAAGAATGCCGATATCAAGGCGGTGGCGGCCTACTTGAACAGTCTGCCTTGAGTCTCAATCGAGGCGACGATAAAGCCGGAAGCGCTCCTTGCGGTCGCCCGGGCGGCTGCCTTCCCAAACCCGTTGCCAGCCGCTGCCCGCGGGCCGTAGTTCGGCGCGGGTGTTGCCTTGCACGAGCTGCCAGCGGCAGTGCGTCTCGCCGCCTGCATCGACAGCGCTAAAGCGGAGTCGCTCGAAGAACGCGAACGAGGCACGCTGGGCTTCGCCTAAGTTACGCGCTGCGATGCAGCCGGGCTCAGGCGGCAGTTGTCGGGCCAGATCCGCGGCGAGCGGGCGGTAACTCTTGCCATAGTCGATCCAGGGCAGCCAGAGCGACACGGCAAGGAGCCAGATGGTCGCTAGCCCAGCGCTCCAGCGCGTCAGGCAGCGATAGGGCGAGCGAGGCAGGGCGAACAGCCAGACCCACCATAGGCTCACGATCAGCGCCAAACCGAAGTAGAAAGCGTCGAAATGCCCGACGAAGCCAGGTTCGAGAATCACGGCCCGGGCCGCGAGCCGGGCTGGCCAGCCGAACACCATGGCGGACCAGCCGATCCAGAGCAGCACGGCAAACACCGTGAAAGCCATGCCGGAAAACCAGTCGAAGGCGTTGGCGGCGCCGCGGCGCAGGTTGAGTACGCCGGGGGTGGCAAGCAGCGCCAGCGGCGGCAAGAGCAGAATGGCCGTGGTCTCACGCGCCGCGAGGTAGGCGGGCAGGGCGGCAAGCAGCGCGAGAAAGGCGGCAAGGGGCAGCAGGATGTCCGGCGCGCGCCAAGCGTGGCGCCGTAGCCACAGGCTCCAGGCAGCGAGCGGCAGGAGCGGCCAGGAAAACCAGGGCAGGAGATCGAGCAAAGTGAGCAGATCCTTGGCATAGCCGGAAGGTTGTGCCCACAGGGCTATTTCCTTGGCGGCCCAGGCGCCCAGCCAGAGTGGCGCCTGGGCCGCGAGCAGCAGCCAGACTCCGGTGAGCGCGGCGCCGGCTGCGAGCAGACTGGCGCCAAGCGGTAGCAGCAGGGCGCGGCGCTCCGGTAGGAGGGCGATTGGTAAAGGTAGGAGGGCGAATAGCACGAGGAGGCCGGCAAGGCCCTGGCCCAGTCCGGCCAGGGTCAGGGCGGTAGCCCAGAGCACGGCGCCTGCCGCAGGCTTGCGGCGCAGTAGGGCGCAGGCGAGCAAGGCCAGGCTCGTGGCAGCGAGCAGCACGAGCATGGGCTGGGCCTCGTGGGCGCGCACCAGCAGGCCGAAGCTACCGGCTAACAGCAGCGGCGTGGCGGCGGCGCTGTGCTGGCCGTAGAGCTCGCGGCCGGCGTAGTAAAGCGCGGTGAGGCTCAAGGCGGTCCACAGGCCGCTGGCCAGGCGCAGCGCGTCATGCAGGGGGAGCAACCAGCCGAACAGCTTGCCCGTGAGCGCGGCGCTCCAGTAGTAGAGGGGAGGGGCCAGAAACGGCTGGCCGGCCATGGAGAGACCCAGACCGTGGCCAGGATCGAGAAAATCCCGGGCTACGGCGAGGTGAATGACATCTTCGTTTTTCCAGGGGTCGTGGCCGAACAGACCTGCGAGGACGTAAAAGGCGAGCAGACCCGCCAGGGTCCAGCCCGTGGGGGGAAGGTTCAGGGGGCGCGGTAGTCGAGCCATGAGCAAAGCGAAAAAGGCAGCCTAGGGCTGCCTTTTTGCGAAACGGCCAAAGCGGCCTTGGCAGATCGCCGGTTTAGGCAGACTTGCGCAGGGCGCCGAACTTCTGGTTGAACTTCTCGACGCGGCCGGCGGTGTCTACGATCTTTTGCTTGCCGGTGTAGAAGGGATGGCAAGCGGAACAGACTTCCACGTGCAGCGCCTTCTTCATGGTCGAGCGAGTGGTGAAGGTGTTGCCGCACGAGCAAGTCACCTGAATTTCTTCGTAAGCGGGATGAATGCCGGTCTTCATGTTGCGTATCCTTGAAATGAGCGGCTGGCGGTTGTGGCCAGCCTTGGAAAGGGCGTGATTATCCTCGAAAAAACGCGGGGATGCAAAAAAATCTGCCACCTTGCGGCTAGCCGCGGCGCATCGCGTCGAAGAATTCACCGTTGCTCTTCGTGGATTTGATCTTGTCGAGCAGGAATTCCATGGCTTCGAGGTCGTCCATCGGGTAGAGCAGCTTGCGCAACACCCACATTTTTTGCAGCACGTCGGGTTTCAAGAGCAGCTCTTCGCGCCGGGTGCCGGATCGGTTGACGTTGATGGCCGGGTAGATGCGTTTTTCCGCCATGCGCCGGTCAAGATGGATTTCCATGTTGCCGGTGCCTTTGAACTCCTCGTAGATCACGTCGTCCATGCGCGATCCAGTTTCTACCAGGGCGGTGGCGATGATGGTGAGCGAGCCGCCTTCCTCGATGTTGCGCGCCGCGCCGAAGAAGCGCTTGGGCTTTTGCAAGGCGTTCGCGTCCACGCCGCCGGTGAGTACCTTGCCCGAAGCCGGCTGCACGGTGTTGTAGGCGCGCGCCAGACGCGTGATGGAGTCGAGCAGGATGATCACGTCCTTCTTCATTTCGACGAGGCGCTTGGCCTTCTCGATCACCATCTCGGCGACTTGCACGTGGCGGGTGGCGGGCTCATCGAAGGTCGAGGCCACGACTTCGCCGCGCACGGTGCGGGTCATTTCCGTGACTTCTTCGGGGCGTTCGTCGATGAGTAGCACGATCAGCACCGCGTCTGGATAGTTGGCGGTGAGCGCGTGCGCGATGTGTTGCAGCATGACCGTCTTGCCCGACTTGGGCGGCGCCACCAGCAGGGCGCGCTGCCCGGCGCCGATCGGCGCGATCATGTCGATGACGCGGCTCGTGATGTTCTCCTCGGCGCGGATGTCGCGTTCGAGCTGTAGATGCCGCGTCGGATGCAACGGCGTCAGGTTTTCGAACATCAACTTGTTCTTGGTGACTTCCGGGGGGGCGCCGTTGATCTTGTCGAGCTTGGTCAGGGCGAAATAACGCTCGCCATCTTTGGGGGTGCGGATCTCGCCCTCGATCGAATCGCCGGTGCGTAGGTTGAAGCGTCGGATCTGGGAGGGAGAGACGTAGATGTCGTCGGTGCCGGCTAGATACGAGGATTCCGGCGAGCGGAGAAAACCGAAGCCGTCCGAGAGAATCTCCAGCGTGCCGTCGCCGAAGATGGCTTCGCCCTTCTTGCCCTGGGCTTTGAGCAGGGCGAAGATCAGTTCGTGCTTGCGGAAACGGTTCGCTCCCTCGATGTTGAAGCCAGCGGCCATTTCGACCAGCTCGCTGACGTGGAGCTTCTTGAGTTCGGAAAGATGCATGGATGTTGAGACGGTGAAGAAAGATGAGTGGCGCCAAGGGCGCCAAAAGAGCGTTTTTGCGTGGCTGGAGGGGTGCTGCCGGATGGGGCCTGAATCAGAGGGGGCGGATCCAGGCCCGAAAGGGTAGGGGAATTACAGATGGCTGTCAATGAAGGCGATGAGCTGTGATTTGGACAGCGCACCGACCTGGGTGGCCTCGATGTTGCCGCCCTTGAAGATCATCAAGGTCGGGATGCCGCGGATGCCGAACTTGGCAGGGGTGGATTGGTTCTCGTCGATATTGAGCTTGGCGACTTTGAGCCGGCCCGCGTATTCGTCGGCGATTTGGTCGAGGATCGGCGAGATCATCTTGCAGGGACCGCACCACTCAGCCCAGTAATCCACCAGTACCGGCAGCTCGGACTGCAGCACTTCGGTTGCAAAGGTATCATCGGTGACGTAGTGGATATGTTCGCTCATGGAGTCCTCTTGCAGTTATGCGGAGTGAAGAACCGGGTGGCGAGCCCCGGAGGAATATCGGCGAATGCTAACCAAAAAGGGCGGCCATGGGAAGGCATGGCGAATGCTTGTAAGACGAAGTGAAAGGTCGGCGTTGTGTGCTGGAAAACACCGGCCGCGGGATACGCCATGCGCCAGCCGGCGCATGGCTTTCCCGAACACGGTAGATGCTCTACCATGCCCCGCATTCATTCGCATCACATCTATCATTTACGATTTTCGAGAGGGGGCTAGGATGCAAGTCCGAGAAATTCTGCGCGTCAAGGGGTCGTGCCTTTATACGGCCAGTAGCGAGCAATCGCTTGCCAGCGCCGTCGAGCTGATGGCCAAGCTCGATGTCGGGTCGCTCGTGGTGATGGCCGAGGGGCGCATGGTGGGGATGCTCACCTTCCGCGAAGTGCTGGCGGCGATTGCGGCGCACGGAGGCTCGACCGATGCCGTGCGGGTCGGGGATGTGATGGTGAAGGATCCCATCACCGTGGCGCCGACGGTGGAGGCCAACGAGTTGCGCCGTCTGATGATCGACAAGCACATGCGCTACCTGCCGGTCACCGACGGCGAGCAGCTGCTGGGGGTCATTTCCTTCTTGGATGTGGCGAAGGCCGTGCTCGAGGAGCAGAGCTTCGAGAACAAGATGCTCAAAAATTACATCAAGAACTGGCCGGAGGGCACGCCGGCCGCGTGAAGTCTGGCGCGATGGCTGCGCCTTGCCTGCTTGCAGGCGGGGCTTTTTAGGGCTCGCCCCGCGCCCAGGCGCGGGCATGTGCCGGTGTCGGGCGTGCCGTCTTGTGCGGCTTGGCTGCGCTGACCATAATCGGGTCGCGGCTCTGGCGCTTTGCTCCGGGTCTTGCCTCGCCGGCTACCGGGATGCGGGCGACATCGAGCAGCTCCTTGACCACACCGGTGGCGTTGGTGAGCGGGATGCGGGCTTCGGCGGCGATGCAGAGCATACCTAGGCCGGCGGAGTCCATCCCCGTGCATTGGCCGAGATCGATGCCGGCGAGCGTGCTGTGACGCACCAAGTGCAAGAAATCCCGGCTCAGTACGAGCGAGAGGTGGCCGACCACGGTGAGGATGATGTCGTTGCCCTGGCGCTTGACGCTGATGCCGCCGGTTTTGGGGTCTTGCACCACTTCCGCGAGGGTGTCTTGGAGTGGGGCGGTGTGGGCTGGCGCGCTTTCTAGGACGATGCCGATGCCGATGCTGCCGTTGCGCGGCACGAGGTGGGTGATGCAGCCGCTCCAGTCGCGGCTGCCGCTCTCGCTGTGCAGCCGGCCGCGGATGGTTTGCCCGGGTTTGAGGTGGCTGCAACGGTGTTCCGGCAGTAGGACCTTGAAGCCGCGGCTCGATACATCTTCGACTGGGCCGCAGATTTCGTCTTGTGCGCCGGCAAGGCTGCCGTGGATGGTGGCGGATAGGCGGGTTCCAGGGTGGAAGCGGATGTGTTGGCGCCGTTCCAGCATGGGTGTCTCCAGCGATTCTTGTTAGAAACGATGATTCTAGAATATCGCTTGGCGCTTGTGCGATGAATTCGTTACGATTTTTTGGGGCAACACGCTGCGGCGCGATCGAGCCGGGAGCGGGCGCTGACGTGGGCTGTGGTAGACTGCCACGCCCTGCCAGCGTGGCTGGCTGTTTTCAGGGCCTTGCATCATGTCCGGCAATACCTTTGGCACGCTTTTTACCGTCACTTCCTTCGGCGAATCCCACGGTCCGGCCATCGGCTGCGTGGTGGATGGCTGCCCGCCGGGACTGGCGCTCGACGAGGCTGACATCCAGGCGGAGCTGGACCGGCGCAAGCCCGGCACTTCGCGCCATGTGACGCAGCGCCGCGAGCCGGATAGCGTCGAGATTCTCTCCGGCGTCTTCGCCGGCAAGACGACCGGCACCCCGATTGCGCTGTTGATCCGCAATCAAGATCAGCGCAGCAAGGATTACGGCAACATCGCCAACACGTTCCGGCCGGGTCATGCCGACTATGCCTACACGCAGAAGTATGGCGGCCGCGACTACCGCGGCGGTGGCCGTTCCAGCGCCCGCGAAACCGCGGCGCGGGTAGCCGCCGGCGCCATCGCGCGGAAATGGCTGAAGGAGCGCTATGGCGTCACCATTCGCGGCTGGATGAGCGCGCTGGGGCCCATCGAGATTCCCTTTGTCAATGAGGCGGATATCGACGCCAATCCTTTCTTCGCGCCCGATCTGGCCAAGGTGCCGGAGCTGGAAAGCTTCATGGATGCCTTGCGTAAATCGGGGGATTCCATCGGCGCCAAGATTACCGTCACCGCCCGTGGCCTGCCGCCGGGTTGGGGCGAGCCGGTGTTCGACCGCCTGGATGCGGACATCGCCTATGCCATGATGGGCATCAATGCGGTGAAAGGGGTCGAAATCGGCGCTGGGTTCGCCGCTGTGGTCCAGCGGGGTAGCGAGCATGGTGACGAGATGACGCCTGCCGGCTTTCTTTCCAACCATGCGGGCGGGGTGCTAGGGGGCATTTCAACGGGCCAGGACATCCGCGTCAATCTCGCCATCAAACCGACCTCCAGCATCCGTTTGCCGCGCCGCTCCGTGGACTTGCGCGGCGCGGCGGTCGAGGTGGCGACGGAGGGCCGCCATGATCCCTGTGTCGGCATCCGCGCTACGCCGATTGCCGAGGCGATGCTGGCTTTGGTGCTGATGGATCATGCGCTTAGGCACCGGGCCCAGTGCGGCGACGTGGTGCCGCCGCTTGCCCCCTTGCCGGCATGTCCGGCGGGTTAGGCAGACTGGCGCGCACTGTTGCGGTGCAAGATCGACCCGGCCGGGGGGGAGGCTTATACTGGGGGCGTCATCCACGGCAAGAAAGGTTAGACCCATGCATGTCGAGCATCACGATCTGCACCACGAGTTCCCGGAAATGCGTGCGACCATCATCCGGCTGAAAGCGGAGGACGCTCACTTTGCCCGGCTCTTCGAGGCCTATCACCAGTGCACCAACAAGGTCGAGGCATTGGAGGGTCAGGATGTGCCGGTCGATGATTTCACCATCGAAGCCATGAAGAAGGAGCGCGTGCGGCTCAAGGACGAGCTGTACCGGATGTTGGTGGCGGCTCAGGCCGTTGCCTGATTGGGTTTCGGGCTTGCCTTCGTAGCGACGGTCGGCTTTTTGGGCCGGCCGTTTTTCATGTCGGGATGCGTGCTCCGGCTGGCTTCGGCTTAGGTGGCGGAGCCGTTAGAATCGTCCCTTTGGCCTTCGGGCCACTTTGCCTCGCAGCGGATTTATGGACATGCTCGCCACCCTCTGGCACGGCCCGGGGGGTACCGGATTCATCTTCGCCTTGCTCGCCCTGATCGCGCTTGGCTTTGTGCTGCGCTTCGTGTTGCCGGCGCTCATCTTGGTGCGTGAGTTGCGCCGTGCCGTGCAGCGCTTGGAAACATGGCGGGCGCGAGGCGATGCCGTCGATCCGGACGTGATAGCGCGTGAGGTCATGACCGCGCCGCGCTTGGCGCATCTCTGGCGCGAGTATGCGCAGACCTTGCATGGCGTCGCCACGACCGATGCCCAGGGAAAACCCAAGGCCACGGCTTGGCGGGCGACGGCCATGGCGGAGACCTATTTCACTGCCGCGGCTTTGGTCGAAACGCCGCTGAAAACCGAGTTTTACAAACACTTGCCTGGCATTCTCACCGGTATCGGCATCCTCGGGACCTTCGCCGGCTTGATCGTCGGCCTAACTCACTTCGAGGTCGATAGCGATGCCGATACGGTGCGCCTTAGCCTCAAGACGCTGATACAGGGGGTCGGCCATGCGTTTCAGGTATCCGCGTTGGCGATTGCGCTCGCCATGCTCGCAACCTGGATCGAGAAGTCTTTGGTGACGCTCGCCTACCGCCAGGTGGCGCGCCTGAACGAGTGCATCGATAGTCTGTTCGAGGGGGGAGTGGAGGAAGAGTATCTGGCGCGCCTCGTGCGTGCCAGCGAGCTGGCCGCGCAGCAAGGCGGGCAACTGCGCCAGGCGCTGGTGGCCGAGCTGCGCCAAGGCTTGGGCGCTTGGGTGCAGCAGCAAAATGAGCGGGCTGCCCAGCAGCAGGCCGAGATGGCGAGCGCCATGGCCAATGCCGTTGCTTTGGCCGTGGGGCAGGCGCTGCGTGAGCCGTTGGCGCGCATGACGGCTGCCGTGGAGCAGGCCGGGGGGAGCCAGGGCGAGGCGGCGGCCAGCGCGCTGGCGCCTTTGTTGGAGCGCTTCGTTGCCCGCATGGAGAGCCAGCTGGGGCAGGGCCAATCCGGCCTGGAAGCCATGCTGGGCCGTGCCGTGGCGGGGCTCAACCAGGTGCTGGGCGAGCTCGCTCGGGTGGTTGCCGGTCTTGAGCGCGTCGGCGAGGGGGCCGTGCACAGCGCTGCCGGGCAGTTGCAGGATGCGGGCGCCGGGGTGGGGCGGGCGGCGGATACCTTCGCTCAGGCCAGCGCGCAATTGGTCGCGGCGGCTGCTTCGCTTACTGCCGCAGCGATGGAGGCCGGCGCGGTGATGCGCGAGCAGGTTCGCACCCGCGATGCTTTCGCGCAGATGCTGACGGATCTGCGCGCCACCGTCGAAAATGCTCGGCGAGAGGCCTCGCTCACCGGCGAGCTGGTGGCGCGCTTGGAAGCCGCAGGGAGCGCGCTGGCGCGGGCCGAGGTCGAAGCCCGCGATTATCTGGAAGGCATCAACCGAGTGCTGGCTAAGGCGCACGGTAGCTTCGCTGAAAACGTCGAGCGCACTTTGCGTCAGGGCAATGCGCAGTTCCACAAGGAGCTGGCCACCGCCGTCGATTACCTGAAAGGGGCCATCGAGGAGCTGGGGGACAGCTTGGAAAGCCTGGCGGCGCGCCGATGAGCTTGGCTGGCAAGCGTGCCGTCGCCCGGCCCGTGCGTCGCGACGAGGCGGAACGGCCCTTCTGGATTTCCTTCTCGGATTTGATGACGGCGCTCATGGTGCTGTTTCTGGTCGCCATGAGCGTGGCGCTGCTGGCTATCACCGACGAGATCGCCGAGACCGAAGACTTAAAGGCCGCACGCGAGGCGGATATCGCCCGGATCATGGCCGGCATCGAGCAGGCCAGTCTTGATTTTCCCGGCGTCAGCGTACGCGGTCGGGTGGTGGATTTCGGCGACCGGGCTCGCTTCGAGAGCAATAGTCACAAGCTCGACGAAGCCCAGGCGCGGCTCTTACGCGCTTTCGTGCCCAAGGTGCTGGCAGCTGCTAGCGACCCGCTTGGCGAAAAATGGCTCAAGCGCATCGTGGTAGAGGGTTTTGCCGATGCGCGGGGCAGCTATTTGCACAATCTCAACTTGTCCTTGCAGCGCTCCGAGCGAGTGCTTTGCGTGCTCATGGCGGGGCCACCGGCGCCGGACGCCTTGAGCGATGCCGAAAGACGCCAGGTGCGCGAGCTGTTTCTCGTGAGCGGTGCTTCCTTCAACGCCTTGAAGGCAAGCGATGCGGAAAGCCGCCGCATCGAATTACGCTTGGAGTTCCTCGAAATCGGCGAGCGCCGCGAGCCGCCCCGCGCGCAGCCGCTCGATGGCGACAATCGGTGTCCTTTGGATCATTGACATGGCAAGCGCCTTGGAGAACTTGCAGGCCCAACTCGGTGCGTGTTTGACCGGCCGTCCTCGCCAATTCGGCTGGGGCCAACCCCAGGCGATGAGCCAAAGCCTAGAGCGGGTGCGCGATGCTTTCGGCGGGCGCCCGGCCATGGATCGCAAGCGGCGCATTGCTCGTGGGGTGATGGCGTTTCGCCTGCAAGGCGAGGCCACGGATTTCTTGCATCTCAAATATGCCTGCCTGGGGCTGGCGCAGCCCATGGACTGGGAGGCGCGGCGCTTACTCGCCGACCGAGAGCTGGTCGAGCGCCTGTTGCGGCGGGTGTGTGATTTTGCTGCCGATCCGCGTCGTTTCGCGGCCTGCTGCCGGGGCTTGCAGGCGGCTTGCGCACAAGCCCGGGCGCCCGATTTCCCTTTGAGCGCCGACTTGGCCGCCAATCTCGACCGGGTCGAATGTTTCTTGCGCCGCGCGCTGGCGGCGCCAGCGTTTTGAGTCTTGGGGGGGCGCATGTCCGATTCGCCTTGTACGCGCTGCGGTGCCTGCTGTTCCGGCTTGCGGGTCTCGTTCTATTGGGGCGAGTGTGACGATGCGCCGGGCGGTAGCGTGCCCGTGGCGCTGACCGAAAACGTTTCGCCGCATTTGCGCGCCATGCGGGTGGTAGCCCGGCAAGGGCCAGCGGCTTGGCGCTGTGTCGCGCTGGCTGGGCGCATCGGAGAGCAGGTGGCCTGCCGGATTTATCCTTTGCGCTCCAGCACTTGCCGGGAATTCGATCCTTATGATGCCGCCGGTGCGCCGTTGGAAGCCTGTACCAAGGCGCGGGCGCGCCATGGGCTGCCGCCCTTGCCTGGGCGAAGCGCGCTGGGATGACGGACTTTGCCGCGCCGCCTTGCCTTAAGCCGGCGTGGCAAAACCGGAGAGCACGATCTTGCCGCGGGCTTGACCACTTTCGAGTAGGGCGTGGGCGCGTTTGAGATTCGCAGGATCGATGCGCCCGAAGTGCTCGGCGCACGTGCTGCGGATGCGCCCGGCATCGACCAGCGCGGTGATGCGGTTAAGGATGTGGTGTTGGGCGATCATGTCCGGCGTTCCGAACAACGAGCGGGTAAACATCGATTCCCAGTGCAGCGAGACGCTTTTGGGCTTCAGGCGCAGCACGTCGAGATGCTGGGGGTCATCGATGAGGCCGAAGCGGCCTTGGGGGGCGATGCTGTCGGCGATGGCCGCGAAATGCGCGTCGGTGTGGGTGAGGCTGACGACGTAGTCCACCTGCGGGATGCCCAGTCGGCGCAATTCCTCGGTCAAGGGGCGGCTGTGGTCGATGACATGCTGGGCGCCCATGTCTTCGACCCAGGCCAGGGTGTGCGGGCGGCTGGCCGTGCCGATGATGGTGATGTCGGTGAGCTGGCGTGCCAGCTGGGTCATGATCGAGCCAACGCCGCCGGCGGCGCCGACGATGAGCAGGCTTTGCCCGGCGTGACCGCCAGGTGTCAGGCCGAGACGGTCGAACAGCATTTCCCAAGCGGTGATGCTGGTCAATGGCAGAGCGGCGGCGGCGGCGAAATCGAGCCGTTCCGGCATGCGCCCGACGATGCGCTCATCCACGAGCTGTAGCTCGGCATTGCTGCCGGGACGGTTCAGGGCGCCAGCGTACCAAACCCGGTCGCCGGGCTTGAACAGGCTGACTTCGGGGCCGACGGCACGCACGATGCCGGCCGCGTCCCAGCCCAGCACTTTCCATTCGCCGGGCGGCGGCTCGGCGCGCCGGCGCACCTTGGTGTCGATCGGGTTGGCGGATACGGCGCGCACCTCCACGAGCAGATCCCGGCCTTGTGGCTCGGGGTCCGGCAAGGTTACATCCTGGAGGCTGTCGGGGGCGGTGATGGGCAGGGATTTCTGGTAAGCGACGGCTTGCATGGCAGGACTCTGGCAAAACGATAGCGTTTTGAATGGCGGCGCGGCGGTTTGGTTCAGCTGGTTTGCCGCCGCGCCGTTTGGGGCTTATGTCATGAGTTCGAGCAGCTTGGCGAAGGCGTCCTCGAACTGAGCAAGGCCCGCGGCGAGCAGTTCCTCGCCGACCTGGTCCATGTCGACGCCGCGCGCGGCGAGGGCGGCGAGCAGACCTTGGCTTTCTTCCGGGCAGCATGCCAATGTCGGCGCGGCTTCGCCGTGGTCGCGGAACGCCGCGAGGGTGGCATCGGGCACCGTATTGACCGTGTCAGGGCCAATCAGCGCCTCGACATAGCACACGTCCCGGTAAGCCGGGTTCTTGCTCGAAGTCGAAGCCCACAGCAACTTCTGCGGCCTGGCGCCGGCCGGCAGCGGTGGCAGTTCGCGCCAGCGCGCGTAAGCGGCACGAGCCGAGGCAATGGCGATCTTGCCTTGCAGCTCCGGCGGCAGCCGCGGATCGAGGAGCGTGTCGATGCGGCTGATGAAGACGGAAGCCACGGAGGCGATGCGGGCAATGGCTTCGCCTTGCGCGGCACGGGCTTCGAGGCCGCGGCGGTGCGCAGCCTGCACGGCGGCGAGCTGGTGCGGACCGAAGATCAAGGTGACGTTCACATTGATGCCGGCTGCGATGGCGCTCGCCACGGCTTCGATCCCGGCCTGGGTGGCGGGGATCTTGATCATGGCATTGGGGCGGTCGATCTCGTGCCAGAGCCGCTGGGCGGCAGCGAGGGTGCCTGCGGCGTCATGGGCCAGGGAGGGGGACACCTCGAAGCTCACATAACCCTTGTCCCCATTGGAGGCGTCGTAGAGCGGGCGTAGGATGTCGCAGGCGCGGCGGATGTCGGGCAGCACCAGCGCCTCGAAGCGTGCTTCGGGTGCGGCGATCGTGGCTTTGATACGGGCTAAATCGGCTTGGTAGCTCGCATCATGCTTGATGGCGTTGTAAAAAATGGCGGGATTAGATGTGACGCCAGCAATGGCATCTTCGCGGATCCAGCGCGCGAGTTCGCCGGAATCGAGCAGGTGGCGAGAGAGATTGTCGAGCCAGATCTGCTGGCCGTATTGGGAGATTTTCTGAAGACGGGACATGACGCGGCGCTTGGCAAAAAAAGAAAAGAGTGTAGCGGCGCATCGCGCTAGCATCTAGCCCGGCGCGGCCAAGCTGGAGCGCGGCCTGACCATGGTCTGGGGCGCGGCGCGGGTTTCTGCGACAATCGCACGCTTTGATGGCGGAGGTATCCATGCGTCGGGAGTTCATCGTGCGCGGCGCGTACATTCAGCTCGATCAGTTATTGAAAGCCACGGCACTGGTCGGCTCCGGGGGTGAAGCGCACGCTGTGGTGGCGGCTGGCTTGGTGCGCGTCGATGGTGAAGTCGAGCGCCGCAAGCGGGCCAAGTTGCGGCCGGGGCAACGAGTCGCGTTCCAAGGCGAGATGTGGGTGCTCAGAGGCGCGGTGGACGAGTCGGCGTGCGAATAAGCTAGGTTTATCCCCGCTTACCGGGGGTAAGCATGTGGATAAGCTTGGGATAGTGCAGTTAAGCTTTGAAAAATCAATGGCTTTTCGATTCTGCCCGCAAAATTGGCAGGTAGCTTGTGGCGGTTCGCGGTTAGTTTGAGGCGGCGCTTGCGGGCGGGGATAAGCTAGGTTTATCCCCGCGCAGCGGGGGGAAGTCTGTGGATAAGCCTGGGATAGGTGCGCTAAGTGGCCGGTCCGGCAGCAAAAATTGCGGTTGCTCAAGAAATGGGCAGGTAGAAATGGACGGGTAGGGCAGGCGGTCTGCCAGAGGCTGCGTGGCTTGCGCGCCTCGATCTTCCCTGCCCCTCCTTGTAGTAGGCTTGAAAGAGAGGGCGCGCCGCTTTCATGCTCACGCTCACGCACGCGCGCATCGATCATGCTGGATTAGCGGAATAGGCAGAGGGGGATTTGCCGTTCATCTGGGCTGACGCCACCGTGCATTCCGAGTAAGTGGAAATCTCGCTCTCCAGGCAGGCTGTCTTTCAGGGTCCAATCGGCCTTCGGGATCAGGGTGAGGTCGCCGATGCGGGAAGCAAGGCGTGGGTGCAAGGGGCCTTGGCCGAACCAGCCGGCTGCGAGCAGCGCTTGGCTTGGGCAGACCCAGAGCGCGTGTCCCAGGCATTCTCGGGCGCGTTGCGCGAATTCCTCCACCCGGCCAGGCTGGATGTGGGCATAGGCGGCGCGCCGTTCGCCGGAGAGCGGGCGGCGTAGCAGGCGCTTGAGTTCGGGTAGGTCGTCGAGGTGGATGAGGCGCTCAGGGGGCGCCGTGATGAAACCGTGGTCGGCCGTGATGAGCAAGGCGGCGCCTGCGAGCCCGGCGGCGAGGAAAGTGTTCAAGTGCGTTTCGAAGGCTTGCAGGGCAGCCCGGGCTGCCGGACTATCCGGGCCGTGCTGGTGCGCGAGGCTGTCGTAGTCGGGCCAGTAGGCATAGATGTAGTGCAGGCGGTCGGGCGTCGGGGTCTCGAGCGCTTGGCGCAAACATGCGAACATCGCTTCGAGCTGCGAGTAGCCGTAGCGCCGCGCACCTTGGCTTACAGCACGGTTGAATGGCGAGTCGATGATGCTCTGCGGCGCGATGTGCGTCACGCGCGCCGCGAGACGGGTCGAGAGATCAAGCGGCACCGGGAGATCCGGCGCCGCCAAGATACGTTTTGCCCAGGTTTGCCGTTCGGCCTGTGTCGGGGGTGGGCCGCCGCGGCGGGTAAGCGGCAAGATGGCGAGCAGCTCGGCTGCGCCGGGCGTGGCTTCTTCGGCCCATAGATGCCAGCCGGTGAGGCCGTGGCTGATCGGGGAGAGCCCGGTAAGCAGGGTGCCGACGGCGCTTGCCGTGGTACTGGGAAATACTGATTCGAGGTTGGCAAAGCGCTGCCGCGCGAGGCTGCTGTGCGCCAAATGGCGTTCGAGCTGGGCTGTGCCAAGTCCATCGACAACGAGCAAGATCACGCTGCGACAGCCCGCCAGCGCGGCGGCGAGTCCGGGAAGCGGCGTGGCCGGCAGGCTGGGGCCGCCGCTGATGGCGGCGAGACTGGCGAGCAGATTCGCCAGGCCGGCGTGGCTAGAAGGTGGGGGTGGTAGGTCGGGTGTATCGGGATGCATCCGTGCCATCTCGTCGTAACGCTGGGTTTGCCAGGACTAGTGTGCGCTGGTCATGGGCGGCCTGCCAAGTCGGCAAAGCAGCTGGCTTGCGGCGCGGTCGGATGGCGGCGCTACGCGGTGCGCGCCGCCTTGCCCATCGGTTCGATGGACATCGCGCTGGGCGCCGCGCCTTGCCCTTTGCCTGCCTGGCAGTTTGCCGAAGGCGCGCAGGCGCCGGGCAGGGTGAGAAAAAATCGAGAAAAACTTGGCGGGAATGGCGCTGTAAAAGATAAAATATATAAGACTTGGCCCTGAACCCGCGTGGTCTGGCGATGTCGTAGAATAGCTGTCCTACCCGTGTCGAACCACGGAGGCGCGTAAGACGCAAAGGAAGCGCGGTTTGCGCCGCACCGATCACCTCGTCGGAGTCGGGTGAGGCGGCGGTCGATGCCGGCGCCCGTTCTCGCTGCGTTGCGTGTCTCTGGGGGGAGATGTTCGGGGTTGTTTACCAACACCGGGTTCGCTCCCGATTTCTTCCCGCCAACTTCACGAAAGGAAGTCCCCGTGCTTGAAGCTTACCGTGCCCATGTTGCCGAGCGCGCCGCGCTTGGCATTCCGCCTCTGCCCCTGTCCAAGCAGCAGACCACCGAGCTGATCGCGCTGCTGCAGAACCCCCCCAAGGGCGAAGAGGATTTTCTGGTCGAGCTGCTCACCTACCGCGTGCCCGCTGGCGTGGATGATGCCGCCAAGGTCAAAGCCGAGTTTCTCGCCAAGGTGGCCAAGGGCGAGGCAAGCTGTGCGCTCATTTCGAGGGAAAAGGCGACCGAATTGCTTGGCACCATGCTAGGCGGCTATAACGTCAAGCCCTTGATCGAGCTGCTCGCCGATGCTCAAGTCGGCGCAGTGGCGGCCAATGGCTTGAAGAAGACCTTGCTCGTGTTCGACTACTTCCACGATGTCGCCGAGCTCGCCAAGGCCGGCAATGCCAATGCCAAGGCCGTGATGCAATCTTGGGCCGATGCCGAGTGGTTTACTTCGCGTCCGGAAGTGCCGGCCTCGCTGAAACTTACCGTGTTCAAGGTTTCCGGTGAGACCAACACCGATGATCTGTCGCCGGCGCCCGATGCCTGGTCACGGCCTGATATTCCCTTGCATGCCCTGGCCATGCTGAAGAACCCGCGTCCTGGCATCGAGGCCGACGAGCCGGGCGTGCGCGGCCCCGTGAAGCAGCTCGAGCGGCTGGCTGCCAAGGGCAATCAGATCGCCTATGTCGGCGATGTGGTGGGGACCGGTTCTTCGCGCAAGTCGGCTACCAACTCGGTGCTGTGGTTTACCGGTCAGGACATTCCTTTCGTGCCCAATAAGCGTTTCGGCGGCGTCTGTCTGGGCGGCAAGATCGCGCCAATCTTCTTCAATACCATGGAAGATGCCGGCGCGCTGCCGATCGAAATCGACGTGACCCAGATGGAGATGGGTGACGAAATCGAGCTGAAGATCGACCAGACGAGCGGCAAGGTCACGGCGATGAAGAACGGTGCCGTGATTGCCGAAGCGCAATTGAAGACCCTGGTGCTGCTCGACGAAGTGCGCGCCGGTGGCCGCATCCCGCTCATCATCGGCCGTGGCCTCACGGCTAAGGCGCGTGAAGCCCTGGGTCTGCCGGCTTCCACCCTGTTCCGTTTGCCGCAGCAACCGAATGATCCTGGCAAGGGCTATACCCTGGCGCAGAAGATGGTCGGTCGCGCCTGTGGCCTGCCCGAAGGCAAGGGGGTTCTGCCCGGCACCTACTGCGAGCCGAAGATGACCACCGTCGGCTCGCAAGACACCACCGGCCCGATGACCCGCGACGAACTGAAGGATCTGGCCTGCCTCGGCTTCTCCGCCGATCTCGTCATGCAATCCTTCTGCCACACCGCGGCTTATCCAAAGCTGGTGGATGTCAAGATGCACCGCGAACTGCCGTCCTTCATCTCGACCCGTGGCGGCGTCTCGCTGCGTCCGGGCGACGGCGTCATCCACTCCTGGCTCAATCGCTTGCTGCTGCCGGATACCGTCGGCACCGGTGGCGACTCGCACACCCGCTTCCCGATCGGCATCTCCTTCCCGGCCGGTTCCGGCCTGGTCGCCTTTGCCGCCGCCACCGGTGTCATGCCGCTCGACATGCCGGAATCGGTGCTGGTGCGCTTCAAGGGCGAGATGCAGCCGGGCATTACCCTGCGCGATTTGGTGAACGCCATTCCTTATTACGCCATCAAGCAAGGTCTGCTCACCGTCGAGAAGAAGGGTAAGAAAAACATCTTCTCCGGGCGCATCCTGGAAATCGAGGGCTTGCCCGATCTCAAGGTCGAACAGGCGTTCGAGCTCACCGATGCTTCCGCCGAGCGCTCTGCCGCCGGGTGTACCGTGGCGCTCAACAAAGCGCCGGTGGTCGAATATCTGCGCTCGAACATCACGCTCATGAAGTGGATGATCGCCGAAGGCTACCAAGATGCCCGTACCCTGAAGCGCCGCATCAAGGCCATGGAGGACTGGATCGAGCATGGCGAGCTCCTGAAGGCCGATGCCGATGCCCAGTATGCTGCCGTGATCGAGATCGATCTGGCCGAGATCAAGGAGCCGATCGTTGCCTGTCCGAACGACCCTGACGATGTGAAGCTGCTCTCCGAGGTTGCCGGCGACAAGATCGACGAGGTGTTCATCGGTTCTTGCATGACTAACATTGGCCACTTCCGCGCCGCCGGCAAGGTGCTCGATGGCAAGAGCGACATTCCCACC
>JAOAIO010000089.1 GCA_026414665.1 Azovibrio sp. | reverse complement strand
GGTATAGGCGCCGCGCTTACCGGCTGGGGCGTGTTCGGTCAGGTACACGGCGGCGCCGCCGATTTCCCCGCCTACGGCCAGCCCCTGGGCCAGGCGCAGCAGCACCAGCAAGACCGGGGCCAGCAGTCCGGCTTGGGCGTAGGTGGGCAAGAGCCCCACCAAGAAGGTGGCGCCGCCCATGAGCGCGATGGTGATCATGAACACGGTGCGGCGGCCGATACGGTCGCCGAGCGAGCCGAACAAGGCGGCCCCCAGCGGGCGTACCACCATGCCCACGCCAAAGGTGGCTAAGCTGGCGAGCAAGGCGGCGACGGGGTCGGTCTGGGGAAAGAAGCTCTGCGCCAACGGCGCGGCAAGCGCGGCGAAGGTGAGAAAGTCGTACCACTCGAGGAAGGTGCCGAAACAAGCGGCGCGGGCGACCTGACGGTAGGTCGTGGCATCGGCGCGGGTGGCGGGGGCAGGGCGTTGGGGCATGGCGAGGGGCAGGCGCGGGCAAGGGCCGGCATTCTAACTGGCCAGGAGCCACGCCGGGCAAGGCGCGACCCCAGGGGCGCTAAGAGCGCTAGCGCGGCTGGCCGGCGCGGGCGGCTTCGTAGAGCGGCATGACCTTGGGGAGCTGTGCTTGGATTTCCTCGATGCGGTTTTCTCCCGAGGGGTGGCTGGAGAACCAGGGGATGCCGCCCCCTTGGCTGGCACGCTGCATCTTCTGCCACAGGCTGATGCCGGCGCGTGGGTCGTAGCCGCCGCGGGCGGCGAGATCGAGGCCGATGATGTCGGCCTCGGTTTCGTCATCGCGGGAGAACTTCAGCGTCAGCAGGTTGCCGCCGAAGCGAAAAGCCTCGGCATAGCGGCCATCGCCGATGAAGCTGCCGAGTAGTCCGGCGCCCAATTGGGTGAGTTGCGCTTTGGCGATGCGCGACCGGGCGTGCTCGCGCAGAGCGTGCGCCATTTCGTGTCCCATGACCACGGCGATTTCGTCGTCGCTAAGCTTAAGGCCATCGACGAGACCGGTGTAAAAAGCGATCTTGCCGCCGGGCATGCAAAAAGCGTTGATCTGTTTCGAGCCGATCAGGTTCACTTCCCATTTCCAGCGGGCCGCATCGCGGTTGAAGCGGCCGACGTGCGGGATGAGTCGCGCTGCGATGCCGCGCAGACGCTGTAGCTGCGGGTGATCGGGCGGCGCCAGGGCGCCTTTGGCTTGGGCTTCGCGTAGGATCTGCCGGTATTCGAGGTTGGCCTGGCGTTCCAGCTCGGCAGCCGGCACGAGTTTACGCAAGGCGGAGGGCTTATCCACCTCGACACCCGCCTGGGCCATGAGCTGGCTGGTGGGAAAGAGGCAGCAGCCGGCCAGGAGGAAGGGGAGAAAAATGCGGGCTGACATCGGCGCGCTCGTTTTCAGTATTCGTGCTTATCGGTCCACATGCTCGGCTCGAAGCGTACTACGCGGTTGCGGCCGCCTTCCTTGGCGCGATACAGCGCCACGTCGGCGAATTTGACGGTTTGCCAGAAGGTGTCGCTATCGTCGGGGTAGTCGGCCATGCCGATCGAAATGGTTTTTTGCAGCACCGTGCCGCCGACGTTGATGCGCAGCTTCTCCACCGCCTGACGGATGTTCTCGGCGACTTGCATGGCGCTCTCGCCGCAGGTGTCTTGCAGCACGATCAGGAATTCCTCGCCGCCGTAGCGAATCACCATGTCCGAGGCGCGCACCGATTGCTTCATGATCTGGGCGATGGCTTTGAGCACATTGTCGCCCGCATCATGGCCGTAGGTGTCGTTTACCATTTTGAAGTAATCGAGATCGAGCATCAAAATCGCCAGGTGGCTGCGCTTGCGGCGCACGTTTGCTACCAGGGTCTCGACGTATTCTTCCAGGAAGCGGCGGTTGTTGAGCCCGGTCATCGGGTCGCGCAGGGTGGATTCTTTGAGCGTTTCCATGAGGCGGCGGGCTTCGAGCACTGGCGCCGCTTCGCGCAGATAAACCTGGATGTAAGGCAGCGCGGCGCGAATGCGTTCCTTGTCTTCGGCGCGCACCACGAGTTGGACGATGCTGCCGACCACGCCGGATTGGATGATGGGAAAGCACAGATAGCCAAGCCCCGCTGCATCCGCGGGGGGATTGAAGGCATAGCAGATGTCTTCTTGCAAGATGCCATCGACGAGGTGTCCGGTGCGCCGCGCTCGGCAGGTTTCTGGCCGGTCGAGAATCTGCGGATTACACCAGCGGCAGGGCGCGTTTAGCGCGCCATCGACGATGATGGTGCTCATCTCGTTCTTGTTGCTGGCGACTTCGTAAATCGAGAACTCTCCGAGCTTGAATTCGTCTTGGAAGGTGGTCGCCAGGCGCTGGTAGATTTCGATCTTGGCCTCATCCTCCTCGATGGCCTGCTTGAAATGGGACGCCTTGGTTAGCCCTTCGACCATGTCGATGGTCGCAGTGAGCAGGTTTTCCCCAGGCTTGGGGGCTCGGCCAGTAAGCTCTGCCACATCGCGGCCAATGCGGTTCAGGCCGGCATCGAGAAAGCCGAGCAGGCGATTCATGTCGGTGGCGATCTGGCCGATTTCGTCTTCGGTCTGCTTCGTGACCTGGCCTTTGAAATTACCCTCGATGGCCTGGTGCACGACCGCCTCGACGGCGTTCGCGGTATCGGAAATGGGACGCAGCAGATGCCGCAAGAGCACGAACAGCAAGAGCACGAACAAGGTCACGGCGCCGACGATGCCGGCCACGGTGAGAATGGCCTGCTGGCGTAGCGAGGCAATCGACATAGTCATGGTCACGGCGCCGAGCACGTCGCCGTCACGCACCTGGTGGCACTGTAGGCAATTGGGCGTGCCGCGGGCATTGGCGACATAGGGAATGGTGCCGCGAAAGATCAGGTCGTCGCCGTTCTCCATGACCCGGAACTGCGGTTTGCCATCTTGCAGGACCTGTAGCTCGATCTCGTCCGGCGGCGCCTCGCCCTTGCTGGCCTTGCCGAATTGCTGATCGACGAGCGGCGAGCGAATGACGTAGGCGGATTTTAGCCCCTGTACTTCGGTCAAGCGCTTCAAGAACTGCTGGCGCTGATCGATCACGCCCGTGATCATGGCCTCGGTGAGATGCACCCGGACGATTTCCGCCGCCGTGCGGATGTGTTCGGTGGCCGTGGCGATGGAAAAGCTGCGGAAAGCGTACAGGCTGATCGCCACGAGCACGGCGATGAGGGCGGCCGAGATGGCGAGAAAAAAGAGTGTGATCTTGGAATTGAGACGCATGGTGTCTCACTCCTCCCTGGGATGATTGTTCTTGGTATGAGGGGACGATTATGCCCCTTTAGAAGACGGTTGAAAAACGGCGACGGTCGGCGATCTGCGGCGTGGCGCGGGCGCCGCCGTCCATTCGCGATGGCTTCGCTGCTACGCGGCGAACGCCTTGCATCCGCGCATCTTCGCTACGCTTGGCAAGGGCTTGCGAGCGGGGGGGCGCGATAGGCGCAAGGCATGGCGTCTGCTGGGCGCCTCATGCGAGCAGGGGCTTGATCCAGGGCAGCAGGAGCGGGATGAGCAGCGCCGTGAGCAGGCCATTCAAGCTCATCGCCAGAGCGGCGAAGGCGCCCGTCTGCTGGTCCATCTGCATGGCCCGGGCTGTGCCGATGCCATGTGCCGCGAGACCGATGGCGAAGCCTTGCGCCGCTGGGTCGCGCACCTGGATGAGCCTGAACAGGCCGCGGTAAGCTACGGCGCCGAAAATGCCGGTGACGATGACGAGTCCGGCCGTGAGCGAGGGAATGCCGCCAATGCGCTCGGCGATGCCCATGGCAATCGGGGTGGTCACCGATTTGGGCGCGAGGGAAAGGACGGAGGCGAGGCTTGCGCCGAGCAGCTTGCCGATGGCCATGGCCGAGACGATGGCGGTGAGGGAGCCGGCCAAGAGCGCCGCCAGCAAGGGGAGCAGCATGGCTTTGACCTTGCGGAACTGGGCGTAGAGGGGGATGGCCAGAGCGACGGTGGCGGGCCCTAAGAGAAAATGCACGAATTGCGCGCCGTCGAAATAGCTTGTGTAGGGGGTGCCAGTCAGTTGCAGCAATAGCATCAATAAAGCCACGGCGATGAGCACCGGGTTCGCCAAGGGGTGATTGCCGGAACGCTGGTAGATGCGCAAGGCGGCGAGATAGGCGAGCAGGGTGAGCGCCAGCCCCAAGAGCGGCGAGGCGGCAAGATACACCCAGATGGCTTCGAGTCGCGGGCTCATGGCAGCTCTTTCCTGGGGGCGAGCCCTTTGAGCACGAGGCCGGTCACGGCCATGGCCAGCAAGGTGCTGCCGATCAAGGCGATGCCCAACGCTAGCCATTCGCGTTCGAGCGTATGTAGGTGCAAGAGTAAGCCGGTGCCGGCCGGAATGAACAGGAGCGAGAGGTGCTGCAACAGGCTCTGCGCGGTCTGTTGCAGTTCGACTCCAGGCCCGCCCCGGGCGAGTAGGTATAGAAATAGCAACAGCAGGCCGAGCACCGGGCCGGGCATCGGCCATTCTAGGCTGCGGGTGAGGATTTCGCCGGCGAGCTGAAAGAGGATGATTTGGGTGAAAGCGGCAAGCATCGTGGATCTCCAAACATCGTGCGTATCAGTGTAGGCCGGCCGGCCGGCGCCGATAAGCGCGAAAATCTGCAAGGTATCTTTTACTTTGGGTATCTAATGGCGTGGTCATGACGGCTCTGCGTACAATGTCCGGGTGAGAATGCCGCCGCGCGGCGGCAGACTTTGGGAGTACGACATGGAGATTTGGATTCTAATCTTTCTCATTTTGGCGAGCGGCGCGCTTTCCATGGCGGAAATGGCCGTGGGCGCGAGCCGCACGGCGCGGTTGAGCGTGTTGGCCGAAGCGGGCAGCGAAGGCGCGCGCGCCGTCCTGCATTTTCGCGCAAGCCCAAGCCGCATCCTGGCGACGACGCAATTGGGCATTACCGCCTTGGCCATGCTTTCCGGCATTTTCGGCGAGGCGCTCTGGGTGCCGCGCTTGGCAGCCTGGATCGGCGCGCATCTGCCAGGGCTTGCCGGCGTGGCGTATGGACTGGCCTTGGCTGTGGTGGTCACGGGGGTGACGTTCTTTAGCCTGGTGTTCGGCGAGGTCGTGCCCAAGCGTCTGGCGCTGGCGCGTCCCGAGGCGGTGGCGGTGGCCATGGCCGGGCTGATGGATTGGATGCTGCGCCTGACGGCGCCCTTGGTGTGGGTGGTATCGCACACCGCGGATGCGGTATTGCGTTTTTTCCCGCTCAAGGGCACGGCCGAAGCCTCGGCTGCCGACGAAATTCGTCTCCTGATCGAATCCGGGCGCAAGGAAGGGGCGCTCGATGAAACCGAGAGCGAGATCCTCGGCAACGTCTTCCGGCTCGACAACCGCCGGGTAGCGGCGATCATGACGCCGGCCGCCAACATCGCCTATCTCGATCTGGCTCAGCCGCAAGAAGCGAACATGGCGGTGCTGCAAGAGCATGGGGTGTCGCGCTTCTTGGTGTGTAAGGGTGGGCTCGCCAATCCTTTGGGTTTCGTCGAAAGCCGCGACTTGTTGCGCCTGGTGCTCTCCGGCAAGGGGCTGGATTTCGGCGCCTTGTCACCGGCGCCGCCGCATTACGTGCCAAGTAGCTTGTCCTTGATCGGCCTACTCGAATTCTTTAAGGCGCAGCGCACCCAAATCGCCTTGGTCGTCAATGAATTCGGCGCCACCGAGGGCTTGGTGACGCTCTCGGACTTGATGGGCACCGTGGTGGGGGATGTGCTGTCGGGCGCGGTCGAATCACCGCTCGCCCTGCCGCGGGAGGACGGTAGCTGGCTGCTCGACGGTCTTTTGCCCATCGATGAGCTGAAAGAGCTACTCGGCTTGCCGGAATTGCCGGAAGAAGAGTTGGGCAATTACCACACACTCGGCGGTTTCGTGGTGACTCAGCTCGGACGCATTCCGAAAAAGACCGAATCCTTCGTCTGGGGAGGCTGGCGCTTCGAGGTGATGGATATGGAGAAGAACCGGGTAGACGAGGTGCTCGCCAAGCGCGTCGAGGATTGACGGCGCGCGTTTAGTCGGCGCGTCTTTGCAGCAAGCAGAACAGGCGTGCCCGGTCGGTGTCGTTCAAGCGCGGGTCGGGATCGTCCGGGGCGAAGCGGCGCTTGAAAGCGGCGCTGGCGGCTTCCGGCTGGCGCGTGTCGTAGCCCAAGGCGGCAAGGCCAAGCATGGCGTCGAAGCCTTCCGGCGGCGGCGTGAAGGGAGGCTCGCACCACAGACCGAAGCCGGCGGCGGCCAAGCGCCGCCAGGGGAAGAAAACGCTTGGATCGGCCTTTCTGCCCGGCGCCACGTCGGAATGCGCGAGGAAATTGGCGCGGGGGATGCGGTGTCGCGCCTGGATGTCGGCCAAAAGCGCCAGCAGCGCGTCGATTTGCGCTGGCGGGAAGGGCTCGAAACCGTTGTTGTCGAGCTCGATGCCGATCGAGGCCGAGTTCATGTCGGTCTGGCCGCCCCACCACGAGGCGCCTGCGTGCCAGGCGCGCTGGCTTTCGTCGACGAGTTGCAGCACCCGGCCATCGCGGCCGATTAGGTAGTGGCTGCTCACGCCCCGGGCCGGGCTCGTGAGGGTGGTCAAGGCGCGTTCAAGACGATCGCTGCCGGTGTGATGCAGGATGACGTAGTTGGCTCGGCGCGGCTCGAAGTTGGGTGAAGGCGCCCATTCCGCCATGGCACTGCCTAAGCGCGGCGCCACCGGGGCGCAGCCGGCGAGCAGGCAAAGTACGCACAAGGCGCCGGTCAGCGTGCGCATGGCTTAGTAATCAAGGCGGAGCGACAGCCAGTGGCGTTCGCTCACCACCCGGTCGGCGGGGTCCTCGCCCGAGGCCTTGAACTCGCCGTGGTTCCAAAAGGCGTTTTGCACGGTATAAGCGAGCACACCACGC
>JAOAIO010000088.1 GCA_026414665.1 Azovibrio sp. | reverse complement strand
CCTCCACGCCTTGCAGCGCTAGTACCTGAAACTAGTGCGTCTACCAATTCCGCCACCTGGGCATAGGTGCGAAGAGCGCCGTATTCTAAAGAAAGACGAATTGATGTCAACAAAAAAAATCTCCAAGGTCCGCCGGGCCGATCCCTTTTTCGAGCGTGAGTGTCAGCGCTACGAATTGCCCCTGCCATCGCGGGAATACATCGTCCAAGTGCTGGAAGAGCAGGGCCAGCCGCTGGCCCTTGAGCAATTGCTGACGCTCCTCGATATCAGCGCCGCCGAGCGGCCGATGTTCGAGCGCCGCTTGGCCGCCATGGAGCGCGAGGGTCAGCTGCTTAGAAACCGCAAGAATGCCTATATCCTGCCCGAGCGCGCCAGCCTCATCGCCGGCCGGGTGCAAGGCCATCCCGACGGTTTCGGTTTCTTGATTCCCGATGACGGTAGCCCCGACATCTTCCTGGAGCAGCGCCAGATGGAAAAGGTGCTGCACGGCGACCGGGCGCTCGTGCGCATCACCGGTAAGGACAAGAAGGGTAGGCCCGAGGGCGCCATCGTCGAAGTCACCGACCGGGCCAACCGCCGCGTCGTTGGCCGGGTGTTCGTCGAGCATGGCGTGGTGTTCGTGGTGCCGGAAAACCGGCGCATCACCCAGGACATCATCGTGCCGCCCGAGAAGAAAGCGAAGTTCAAGCCGCAGTCGGGCCAGGTGGTGATGGTGGATATCATCGAGCAGCCTTCGCGCTATTCGCAGCCTATCGGCCGGATCACCGAGGTGCTGGGCAACTATGCCGATCCGGGCATGGAAATCGAAATCGCCTTGCGTAAGCACGATCTACCTTTCGAGTTTTCCAAGGCGTGCCTTGCCGAGAACGCCAAGGTGCCGGATAAGGTGAAGAAGTCTGACCTGAAAGGGCGCGAGGATTTGCGCGCCCTGCCCCTGGTGACCATCGATGGCGAAACCGCCCGCGACTTCGATGACGCGGTCTACTGTGAAAAGCAGGGCCGCGGCTGGCGCCTGGTGGTGGCGATTGCCGATGTGTCGCATTACGTGCGGCCTGGCATGGCGCTCGACGCGGAGGCTTTCGCCCGCGGTAATTCCGTGTATTTCCCGCGCCGGGTGATTCCGATGTTGCCGGAGAAGCTCTCGAACGGCATTTGTTCGCTCAACCCGGAGGTCGAGCGCCTGGCCATGGTTTGCGATGCCAGCATCAGTTCGAGCGGCGCGATCAAGTCGTACCGCTTTTATCCGGCCGTGTTCCGTTCGCACGCCCGGCTCACCTACAACCAGGTGTGGGACTGGCTATCCGGCGCGGCCCAGCCTGAAAGCGCGACCCACAAGGCGCTCCTGCCGCATGTGCAGAATCTCTACAAGCTCTACCAGATCCTCGCCAAAGCCCGGGTCAAGCGCGGCGCCATCGATTTCGAGACCATCGAAACCCAGATGCGTTTCAATGCCGAGGGCAAGATCGAGAGCATCGTGCCGGTGGCGCGCAACGACGCGCACCGTCTGATCGAGGAATGTATGCTGGCGGCCAATGTCTGCGCTTCCGATTTTCTGGCGCGGCACGAGCAGGCTTGCCTGTACCGCGTCCATGCCGGCCCGGATGAGGAAAAGCTGAAAAATCTCAGGAGTTTTCTCGCCGAGTTCGGTCTTGCCCTAAGCGGCGGCGACGCGCCCAAGGCCAAGGATTACGCCCAGTTGCTGGAGAAAGTGAAGACCCGGCCCGATGCCCAGCTGTTGCAGACGGTGATGCTGCGCTCGCTCAAGCAGGCCATGTACAGCCCCGACAACGTCGGCCACTTCGGTCTTGCCTATGAGCGCTATACCCACTTCACTTCGCCTATCCGCCGCTATCCCGATTTGCTCGTGCATCGCGCCATCAAGGCGGTGCTCGCGGGCGAACGCTACAACCCCGGGGATTGGGAGGCGATCGGCCTGCACTGCTCGCAAACCGAGCGACGCGCCGACGAGGCCACGCGCGATGTCGAGAACTGGCTCAAGTGCTACTACATGAAAGAGCGCATCGGCGAGGTGTTCGATGGCACCATTTCCGCCGTCACGGGCTTTGGCATCTTTGTTGCGCTCGACCAGGTTTATGTCGAAGGGCTCGTGCACGTGTCGGAGCTGGGCGCCGACTACTTCCAATTCGATCCGATCAAGCACCAGATGCTGGGCGAGCGCACCGGCCAGCGTTTCCGTCTTGGCGACCGAGTGCGGGTGAAGCTGGTCAAGGCCGATTTGGAAACGAATCGCATCGATTTCGTGCTGGCATCCGCAGCGCGCGACAGCGGCGATGCCCGCCGCGGTCGTCGCCAGGGCGGCCAGCCGGCTCTCGCACCCCATGCCGAAGCCACGGAGTCGGCGCCGGCTGCCGTTGCGCCGTTGGCGCGCAAAGGCGCTCCCCAGCGCATGGCCGAAGCGGCCGGCGATTGCATGGACAAGGTGGGCAAGGCCGTGAAGAAGGCTGCCGGTAAGGCAGCCGACAAGGTGCGGGGCAAGGCGGCCAAGCGCAAGAAAAAGTAGCCGGCCTGGCAAGCTGTCGCATACCGACGGCAGTAGGCCAGCGGCGGCGCTGGGTGGGTCCTTCGCCTACTATCTATGGATAGGGCCTAGCCGCGGCGCGTGGCGTGCTTCGCATCTGGCCAGCCTCGCCCTGTGTTTGCGGGTTAGAATGCCGGCCCACGACGTTTTTGCCGTCAGCTCTGCCTATGTCTTCCAGTCGCCTGATTTTCGGCTTTCATGCCGTCACCGCCAAACTGCGCCATGATCCCGAGGCGGTGCAGGAAGTGCTGCTCGATGCCAGCCGTCAGGACCGGCGCGCCCAGGAGTTGTTGCGGCACATCGAAGCGCAAGGCGTGCGGCTCGGCTTGGTCGACGGCCGCCGGCTCGACGCCATGCTCCCGGGGGCGCGGCATCAAGGCGTGGTGGCGCGGGTACGCGGCGGCCGCAAGGCGCTGCATCTCGACGATGTGCTCGACACCTTGGAGGAGCCTCCTTTCTTGCTCGTGCTCGATGGCGTCACCGATCCGCGCAACCTTGGAGCTTGCTTGCGCGTTGCCGATGCTGCCGGCGCCCATGCGGTGATCGCTCCCAAGGATCGAGCCGTAGGCCTGACCGATGTGGCCGCCAAGGCCGCGAGCGGCGCCGCTGAGAGCGTGCCCTATGTCATGGTCACCAATCTCGCCCGCACTTTGCGGCAGCTCAAAGCACGCGACATCCAGGTGATCGGCGCCGCCGGCGAGGCGGAGCAGGACCTCTATCAAGCGACCTGGCCGGCGGCCACGGCCTGGGTGCTGGGCGCCGAGGGGGAAGGGATGCGCCGCATGACCCGGGAAACTTGCGATCAGCTCGTGCGCATTCCCATGCACGGCACGGTGGATAGCCTGAATGTCTCGGTGGCCGCGGGCGTCTGCTTGTTCGAGGCACGCCGCCGGCGCGCTTGATGCGGTTGGGCTGGGTCCTGCGCCGGGCGCGCGTCTTAGATCTTGCGCCTTGCGTGCTGGCCACGGGTGAGGGTGGTGCGCTCCGCCCTAGCACTGCCTACGCCCATCGTTTTTTGACGGCCTGCTATAAACTGGCGGCTTGAGTTCGTATTTTGTTCGCCATGACCTTGCGTGCCTCGCTTGCTGCGCCGGCTTTTGCCGCCGGCTTTGCCCGTCTGAAATCCGCCGTCGCGGCCTTTGCCCGTTCGCGGCGCGTGCGCTGGGGCGGCGCGACGCTTGTCATGCTCGTCGTGGCGTTCGGCGGCTTGGGGTATTTCTGGCTGCCCGGCTTCTTGCATGGCCAGCTCGAACGGAGCTTGTCGGATCTTTTGGAGCGGCCGGTCAGCATTGGCAGCGTCGAGACGCAGCCCTATCGCCTGGCCGTGACGGTGCGCGATTTACGCATCGGCAACCGCGAGGGGGAGGCGCCGCTGGCCGGTTTTGCCAGCCTCGCGCTCAACTTGAGCAGCGCCTCCTTGCCGCGCCGCGCCCTGGTATTCGACGCCTTGCGCCTCGAGGGGCCGTATGGCCACTTGGTGCGGTATCGGGATGGCAGCACCAACGTGGCCGATTGGGTGCAGAAATTCACCCAGCCTAGCTCGGAAGATAGGCCGCCACCGCCGTTTGCCATTAACAATCTGGAAATCGTCGATGGCCGCCTCAGCTTGGAAGACCAAGCCGGAGGCGGGCGGCACGAAATTAGCGAGCTGCACCTTGCCCTGCCGCGCCTCGCCTCATTTCCTGGCGAGGTGGAACACGCGGTGCAGCCGCGTTTCTCGGCCCGTCTCGATGGCGCGCCGATCAACGGCGCCGGGGAACTGCGCCCGTTTGCCGGCACGCCCGATGGGCGCTTGAGCCTGCGTCTGGAGGGCCTCGATATCGCCCGCCTGGCCGGCTTTTCCCCGGTGCCTTTGCCGCTCAAGCTCGTTTCCGCCCGCCTCGATGCCGATCTGGCGCTTAGCTTCGGCGCGGCGGGCGAGCTGGGGCTACACGGGGATTGGGCCGTGCGCGACTTCGAGGCGGCGCTGCAGCCCCTGGCGCTGCGCTTCGCCGCCTTGCGCGCCAGGCTCGATGCGCCGGATCTGCTCCATGCGCCGATTCGGCTCTTAGGGGTCGAGCTCGATCGGCTCGACGTGCGCCGGCTTGGCGCGGCGGCGCCTTATGTCAGCCTCGCCCGCGCCGGACTCGAGGCCTGCCATGTCGATGCGCAGCGCGCGGCGCTGGAATTGGGCCGGCTCAGCGCTAACGGCCTCGATGTGCGGCTCGCGCGCACCGGCCCGGAACGGCTCGACCTGTTCGATAGCCTGGGCCAGCTCGTGGGTTCGGCCAGTAGTGGCGAGGGTAGCAGCGCGCCTGCCCGGCCTTGGAATTGGCGTCTGGCCGGGTTTGAGCTTGTAACGGGCAGCCTCGAATTCGTAGATCGCACGCTCGATAAAGCCGTGCCGCTGCGTCTTGACGACATGCGCATCGAGCTGGGCGCGCTTAGCGCTACTAGCAGCGACGCGGTGCCGCTTAACTTGACGAGTCGCATCAACGCGGCGGGCCGGCTTAGCCTGGCCGGCCAGGTGCAGCCTTTGGCGCCGGCCGGTCAGCTGGCCATTGAAGTCAGCGGGCTCGACCTGGTGCCGCTGCAAGGCTGGCTGCCGCAGCGCCTCAACCTCGTGCTAAGCAAGGGCGCTTTGTCCGGGCGCGGCCAGCTGGGCTTTGGTGGCCAGCCCTTCGGCGTGCATTACCAGGGCGATGCCCAGCTTGCCGAGCTGTCCGTGCTCGACAAGGAAAGCGCGCAGTCTCTCCTGCGCTGGCAACGGCTCGACCTGGCCGGCATCGACATGCAGACTCAGCCGTTTCGCATCCGGCTCGATGATGTCGACCTAAGTCGCTTTTTCGTCCGGCTCATGATCACGCCGCAGGGCCAGCTGCATCTGGATCGCCTCATGGGCGGCGATGTCGGGCCGCCGGCCGCTGCGGCCGGGCAAGCCCTGGCCGCGCCTGTGCCTGAGGTCACGGCCGGCGCGACCCAGACGGCCGAGGCGCATGTGCGGGATGCCGCTCTGCCGGTGCGCATCGGCCGCATCCGTCTCGATGCGGGCACGGTGCTGTTCAACGACCTGTTCATCAAACCCAACTACAACGCCATGCTCACCGGCTTGACCGGTCAGATCGGCCCGCTCGCGCCAGGCCAGCGCGGCAGCCTCAAGATCGAGGGCAAGGTCGATCGCAGCGCGCCGCTACACATCAGCGGCACGCTCGAGCCTTTTAGCGCGGCGCTATATCTTGATCTCAAGGCCCAGGCCCGCGGCATCGACATGCCGACTTTCAGCCCTTATTCGGGGCGCTACATGGGCTACCGCATCCAGAAGGGCAAGCTCTCGGTGGATGTCAGCTACCGCATCGAGAACGGCGAGCTTTTGGCCGACAACCATATCTTTCTCGATCAGCTCACGCTCGGCGAAGCGGTGGAGAGCCCCGATGCGCTCGCGCTGCCAATCAAGCTCGCCTTGGCCTTGCTCAAGAATTCACGCGGCGAGATCGACATTAACCTGCCCATCCGCGGCTCGATCAACGATCCGCAATTCAGCATCGGTGGCATCGTCTTCAAGGCCATCATGAATCTTTTGGTGAAAGCGGTCGCTTCGCCTTTTACCTTGCTGGGCTCTCTGTTTGGCGGCGGCGAAGAGCTGTCTTATCTCGAATTCGAATCGGGGCAGGCGGCCATCGCGCCAGCCGGCGAGCAGCGTCTGCAGGCTTTGGCCAAGGCGCTCACCGAGCGGCCTGCGCTCACGCTCGAAGTCACGGGCATGGCCGACCCAGTGGCCGATGCCGAAGGCTATCGGCGCGCCCTGCTGCTGCGCCAGGTCAAAGCCAAGAAGGTGGCCGCCGACGTGGCGGCAGGCAAGTCGGCAAGCCGCATCGGCGAGGTAAGTCTGACGCCTGAGGAGTATGAGCGCTATCTTGCCCAAGTCTATCAAGAGGCGAAATTCGACAAGCCAAGGAATGTGCTGGGCCTGAATAAGCGCCTGCCCGTGGCGGAAATGGAAGCCCTCCTCATACGCCACATGCCGCTTGACGAGCGCGCCTTCGCCGAGCTCGCGGCGCGGCGCGGCCGACTGGTGCGAGACTGGCTGGTGGAGCAGGGACAGGTGCCCGTCGAGCGCATCTTCGTCATGGCGCCACAGGTGGGCACGGGCGATGCGGCCAACCCAGCGAACCGGGTGGCTTTCAGCTTGCGCTGAAACGGCTGGACGCACGCGTTCAGCACGCGCGCATGAGGCCGCGTAGGTAGGCTTCGACGATGGGTATGCCGTAGGTTTCGAGAGGAAAGAGCCCCAGATTCTTGGTCCAATTGAAGGCCAGCCCATCGACCACCGCGACTAGGCCGATGGTGGCTTGGCGCGGGCTTAGGCCGCGCCCGATTTGGCCTTTTTCCTGGGCCTTGGCCATCGCCTGCTCGATGATGTCGATGTGGCTCTCGCCTTCTTCGAGATAGCGCTGCCGTAGGG
>JAOAIO010000087.1 GCA_026414665.1 Azovibrio sp. | reverse complement strand
CGATAGGCCTGCGCCGGGTTGCGCCCGGCGATTTCGGCCTCGGTCTGGCCGCGATAGGTGATCGGCGCCAGCTCGAACAGGCGCTGGGCGGCAGGGTTGGCCTCCACCCAACGCCCCTCGCCATCCTTGAACAACACCACGTCGGGCATGTTGTCGATCAAGGTGCGCAAGCGCTGCTCGGCCTCGTACATGGCGGCCTCGCGGCGAGCGGCCTGGGTCACATCGACGATCTGCACCATGCCAAACACGCCCGCCTCACCCTGATCCAAGGGCAAGGCGAAGACCTGCTGGCGCATCGGCTCACGGCGGCCGCCGGACTGAGGGAGATACAAGGGAAAGAGCTCGCGGGGCAACATCGACGAGAGCAAGAAGGAGCGCCCCTGACGCCCCACTTGCTCGAGCACCGCCAGTAGGTAAGCCCCGACAAGGCTAGGGAACAGCACATCGAGCCGCTGCCCCAAGGCGGCAGCGCGGTCGATGCCACTGGTCTTGGCCATCCACTCGTTCCAGACACAGACGCGCAAATCCTGGTCGAACACCACTTGGCCGGTCATCGACTGTTCGAGGGCAGCCGCGGCTAGCCGGGTGTTTAGATCGGCGCAAGCAGGATCGGCTGCAAGCGACATCGGCGACTCCCGCGCTTCAAAGGTGAGCGCACAAAAAGCGACCCACAGCCTCTTGCAAGGCCTGCATGGCGCGCTGCTCGAGCAGGAACGCGACATAACCGTCGATGTTCCTGTCGGCGATGGAAAACAGCATGTGCAGCAGCATCATCTCTTCCCCCTGCATGTGGCCGATGACCTCGGCGGCCTCGCCTTTGACGAGATAGGGCACCCGCGTGCTCAAAGGCGCGGCAAGCAAATCCCCGACTGCGGTCAGACAGGCATCGAGCACGAGATTGCCGACTTCGGTGAGCGCATCCTGGGCCATGTCGCCCATGCGCATGTCGGTCATGTGCGCCGGCACCACGGCGCGCACCAAGTCATAGCTCCTGGCTTCGGTAAACATGAGCAAGGCGCGCGAATCGAAGGCGCCGCCATAAGGCTGGATCACGGCGCAGACGCGATCGTGCGCCGCGATGCCGAAGGCTTCGAGAGCCGCCGCCGCGTCGACCACCTTGAGCTCGGGCACCGACAGGACCACCTCGGCGCCCACCATGCGGCTCAACACGGCCGCGGCCGCTCCCACCCCAACGTTGAATGCTTCGGCGAGCGCATCGAGCTCGAGCTCGCTCCAATGCCTCATGGACTTTCGCACCCCACCGCCGCGAGCAGGGCCGCCACCGAAATCGGGGTCACCGGCTTGGCGATGAAGGCCACCCCGAGACTGGCGGCACGCTGCCGCACCGGCTCTTGGACATTGGCGGAAAAGAGCGCGATGCGCCCCTTGGCGCCGCGCGCGCGCAGCGCTTCCACCAGCGTGAAGCCATCGACATCCGGCATGTTGATGTCGATGGAGAAAATGTCGAAGTCCTGATCGGCGGCCAAGCGCAGCGCTTCGTCGGCATTGGCGGCTTCTTGCACGCTCCAATCGGGATGCTTGTCGAGCATCACGGCGCGGATGATGGCGCGCGCCACCCTACTGTCATCTACCACCAGAACCTTCATGCCTCGCCTGCCCGAAAATCCGACCAAAGCTTTGGATTATGCCGGTCGAGCCGCGCACGTCAACCAGGGCGGAGCAGGTTAGCGCTGGATCAGCTCGATCTTGTAGCCGTCTGGGTCTTCGACGAAGGCAATGATGGTACTGCCATGCTGCATGGGACCGGCTTCGCGCACCACCTTGCCGCCCCTGGCCTTGATTTCGGCGCACGCCGCCGCCGCATCTGGCACCTCTAGCGCGATATGGCCAAAGCCATTGCCCAAGTCGTAGCAGGCGGTATCCCAGTTGTGGGTGAGCTCGATCACCGCGCCCTCGGACTCGGGACCATAGCCGACGAAAGCCAGGGTAAAGCGGCCACCCGGATAATCCTGGCGGCGCAATAGCCGCATCCCCAGCACTTCGGTGTAAAAGCGGATCGAACGCTCCAAATCGCCGACCCGAATCATGGTATGCAAAATACGCATGCGATCTCCTTACAAAAGGGGCAGGCCGGCCGCCTGCCGTTTCAACTCGGCCCGGGCCCGGCGCCAGTCGGGATACAGACCTTCCACCACCGACCAAAAGCGGGGACTGTGGTTCATTTCGCGCAAGTGGGCCAGCTCGTGCGCCACCACATAGTCGATCAGATCCAGGGCAAAATGCCCGAGCCGCCAGGAAAGACGCACCTCGCCCCGACTATTGCAACTTCCCCAACGACTGCGCGCCGAGGACAAGCACCAAGGCGGCGTGGCCACTCCCAGGCGCGCTGCGTAAATCCCTAGACGCGCCGCGAGCACCGGGCGCACGCGCTGTTGCAGCACCCGGCGCAGAACGGGAGCCAGCTCGCCGCCGGGCGGCACGGCCAGCCACAACTCGCCGGCCTGCCAGCGCGAGCGACGCAGCTCGGGCGCCACACGCAGCCGCAACGGCGCGCCAAGCCAAGGCAATTCGGCGCCATCGGTGAGCGGCGCCGGGCTCGGCTGCGCCCGCCAACGGGCAAGCTTCTCCAGCACCCAGGCGCCGTGCTGGCGCAACAGCGCCTCGATATCCGCGAGCGCCAGATGCTGCGGCGCCGCGACACACAGGCCGGCGGCATCGACTTGCAAACCGACGCTGCGGCGCCGGCTGCTGCGGCGCAGGCGGTAAATGACCTGTTCGCCGCGCAGCTCGATAGCATGCGTGCGCACGGCCGCGCCGGCATCAGGTCGCGCCGGCATCCGCTCCGCCTGACGCTTGCGCATAGCGATGCGGGGCAAGGCGACGCATCTCGGCCTCGATCCAAGCTTCGACCGCGGCATTGACTTCGGCATCTTTGAGTCCTTGCGTGGCAATCGCCGGGCCAATGCTCACGGTGATGGTGCCGGGCCGGATGATCCACGCCCGCTTCGGCCAGAGCTCGCCGGCATTGTGGGCCACCGGCAGCACTGGCGTGCCGGTCTTGGTAGCGAGATAAGCCGCGCCGGGCTTATAGCGCACCCGCTCGCCAGGCGGCACCCGCGTGCCTTCCGGGAACACTACCACCCAAATGCCTTGTTCGAGCCGCTCCTTACCTTGCTCGAGCATTTGCCGCAACGCCTCCTTGCCGGCATTACGGTCGATGGCGATCATGCGCAGCGCCGCCAGCCCCCAGCCGAAGAAAGGAATCTTGAGGAGCTCCTGCTTGAGCACGAACACAGTGGGGACAAAAATTTCCTGCAAGGCCACGGTTTCCCAGGCCGACTGGTGTTTGGCCAGCACGAGCACGGGACGCGCCGGGATGTTCTCGCGCCCTCGCACCTCCATCTTCACCCCCAGCACCCAACGCACCAGGAACATGAAGCCCATGCGCCACAGGTGCACGGTAAAAAAACGCGCCTTGAGCGGCATCAAGGTCAGCAACACCAGCGCCAGGCCGAAGGGAATGGTGAGGAGAACCACCAACAACCAAAACAGCAACGCGCGCAGAACGATCATGTGCGCTCCACAAGATGCGCCACGACCGCCGCGAGGTCGGCGAATATCTGCGTGCCTTCCGGCAAGCCGCCTTCGGCCAGGGTCTTTTCGCCCTTGCCGGTACGCACCAGGAACGGCAGGCAGCCAGCGGCCGCGCCGGCCAGGAGGTCGCGTAGGGAATCGCCAACGGTCGGCACGCCCCGCAAATCGACATTGAAGCAGGCGGCGATGCGCCGGAACATGCCGGGTTTGGGCTTACGGCACTCGCAGCCGGAATCGGCGGCGTGCGGGCAATAGAAAATGGCGTCGATGCGTCCGCCGACATCAGCCAGGGCCTTGTGCATCTTCACATGAATGGCGTTCAAGGTATCCATGTCGAAGAGGCCGCGCCCGACACCGGATTGGTTGGTGGCCACGACTACCTTGTAGCCGGCCTGGTTGAGCCGGGCGATGGCTTCGAGACTGCCCGGAATGGGCCGCCATTCGGCCGGACTCTTGATGTATTGCGCCGAATCGAAATTGATGACGCCATCCCGGTCGAGGATGATGAGCTTCATCGACACAGCCCCAAGATCAGACGGACAGCCGCGACAGATCGGCCACCCGGTTCATCGCCGCGTGCAGGCGGGCCAGCAAGCCCAGCCGATTGGCGCGCAGCGCCGGATCGTCGACATGGACGAGCACTTGGTCGAAGAACGCATCCACCGGCCCGCGTAGCGCAGCGAGCGCTTGCAAGGACTCGGTGTAATCGCCCGTGACGAAAGCGGCATCGGCGCGCGGCACCACGTCCACCAAGGCGGCGTGCAGCGCCTGCTCGGCCGGCGCCTGGAGCAGCGCCACATCCACGCCGGCTTCGACGGCGTTGTCGGCCTTCTTGAGCAGGTTGGCCACCCGCTTGTTGGCGGCAGCGAGCGCCGCGGCCTCGGGCAAGGCGGCAAACGCGCGCACCGCGGCAAGGCGTTTCGGAATATCGCCCAAGCGCTGTGGCCGCTGGCTGACCACGGCATCCACCTCCTGCGCCGAATAGCCCTGCTCGCGCAAGCTGCCGGCCAAGCGTTCGTAGATGAAGGCCGCCAATTCCGCAGTGGCAGGCTTAAAGCCGTCGACCGCCGCGAACTTCTCGGCCACGGCGGCGAGCATCGGCTCCAACGGCAGATCGAGATTGCCTTCGGTCAGCATGCGGATCACCCCCAGGGCATGACGGCGCAGCGCGAAGGGGTCCTTGTCGCCGGTGGGCATCTGCCCGATGCCGAACAGGCCAACCAAGGTTTCGAGCTTGTCAGCAAGCGCTACAACCGTGCCGACGCGGCCGCGCGGCAGGCTATCGCCGGCGAAGCGGGGCTTGTAGTGGTCCTCGATGGCATCGGCCACCTCGGCATCGAGGCCGTCGTGCAGCGCGTAGTAGCGCCCCATGATGCCTTGCAGCTCGGGGAATTCCCCGACCATGTCGGTCAAGAGATCGGCTTTGGCGAGCACCGCCGCCTGCTCGGCTTTGTGCGCCAGCTCCCCGCCCCCTAGGCGCTCGGCGATGGCGCGGGCAATCGCCGCGACGCGCTGCACGCGCTCACCCTGGGTGCCAAGCTTGTTGTGATAGACCACTTTGGCCAGCCCCGGAACGCGTGACTCGAGCGACTTCTTGCGATCCTGGTCGAAAAAGAACTTGGCATCGGCAAGACGCGGCCGCACGACGCGCTTGTTGCCGCCGATCACCGCGCTCGGATCAGCCGGCGCGACATTGCTCACCACGAGGAATTTGTTGGTGAGCCTGCCGTCCGCATCGAGGAGCGGGAAGTATTTCTGGTTCGCCTTCATCGTCAGGATCAGACACTCCTGCGGCACGGCGAGGAATTCGGGCTCGAACTGCCCCAATAGCACATTCGGGCGCTCGACCAGGGCCGTGACTTCGTCGAGCAAGGCGGCATCCTCGATCGGCTGTAAGCCAGGCCCGGCCTGCGCGGCAACGGCGGCGAGCTGACGCACGATCTCGGCGCGACGCTCGGCAAAGGCAGCGATCACCGCCCCGGCCTGCGCGAGCGTATCGGCATAGGCATCGGCAAAAGGAATCCGCACCGGATCGACGGCAGCCTCGAAGCGGTGTCCCCGGGTCGTGTCCCCAGCGGCAAGCCCAAGCACCGACACCGGCACCACCTCGCTCCCATAGAGCGCCACGAGACCATGCGCCGGGCGCACGAAATGCACGCTCTGCCAACCATCGGCCAGCTGATAGCTCATCACTTTGGGAATCGGCAAGGCCGCCAGCGCGGCTTCGAGCGCGCGCTGCAAGCCCTCGGCGAGCGTCACGCCTTTGGCGAGACTGTCGTAGAACAACACCTCGGCCTTGCCGTCGTGCTCGCGCCGTAGGCTGGCGACGACGCTGGCATCCGCCCCCAGGGCGGCGAGCTTTTTCAAAAGTGCCGGCGTGGGCTTGCCCGCGGCATCGAGCCCGACGGCCACGGGCATCAGCTTTTGCACCACGGGCCTATCCGGCGCCACGGCCAGCACGCCGGTGACATGCGCCGCCAAGCGGCGCGGCGAGGCATAGGGCGTGACCACGGCATCGGCAGGCGCCAGGCCGTCTTTTTGCAAGGCCGCCGCGAGCGCGGCGGCAAAGGCTTCGCCGAGTTGCTTGAGCGCCTTGGGCGGCAGTTCTTCGACGAAGAGTTCAACGAGCAGATTCTTGGCGGTCATCTCAGGCGGCTTTCTTGGCATTTTGTTCTTCGAGCTTGGCCAGCACCTCATGGGCCCAGGCGCGCGGCGCCATCGGGAAGCCCAGGCGGGCGCGCGATTCGAGGTAGCTTTGCGCCACGCTGCGGGCCAGGCCCCGGATACGACCGATGTAGGCGGCACGCTCGGTCACGGAAATCGCGCCACGGGCATCGAGCAGATTGAACGTGTGCGCCGCTTTCAAGACCTGCTCGTAAGCCGGCAGCGCCAGCCGCGCCTGCATCAAATGCTGGGCCTGTCGCTCGTGCGCGGCGAACGCGGTAAACAAGAACTCGGCATCGGAATGCTCGAAGTTATAGGCCGACTGCTCGACTTCGTTCTGGTGATAGACATCGCCATAGGTGAGGCCCTCGGTCCAGACAAGGTCATAGACATTCTCGACACCTTGCAAATACATGGCCAGGCGCTCCAGGCCATAGGTGATCTCGCCGGTGATGGGCTTGCAATCGAGGCCGCCGACCTGCTGGAAGTAGGTGAATTGCGTCACTTCCATGCCATTCATCCACACTTCCCAGCCCAGGCCCCAAGCGCCGAGCGTCGGGTTTTCCCAATCGTCCTCGACGAAGCGCACGTCGTTTTGCTTGAGATCGAACCCCAGGGCTTCGAGCGAGCCCAGATACAAATCCAAAATATTGGCGGGCGCCGGCTTCAAGACCACCTGATATTGGTAGTAATGCTGCATGCGGTTCGGGTTTTCGCCATAGCGGCCATCCTTGGGGCGGCGCGAGGGCTGGACATAGGCCGCCTTCCACGGCTCGGGGCCGATGGCGCGCAAGAAGGTGGCGGTGTGACTGGTGCCGGCCCCCACCTCCATGTCGTAGGGCTGCAACAGGGCGCAGCC
>JAOAIO010000086.1 GCA_026414665.1 Azovibrio sp. | reverse complement strand
GAATTGGTGTGCAAGGTAGCGAGCACGAGGTGGCCGGTGAGGGAGGCTTCGATGCCGATGCCGGTCGTTTCGGCATCGCGCATCTCGCCTACCATGATGATGTCGGGGTCGGCGCGCAGAAAGGCGCGCATGACGCTGGCGAAGTCGAGCCCGGCTTTTTTGTTGATCTGCACTTGGCGTAAGCCCTTTTGCGTGATTTCGACGGGGTCTTCAGCGGTCCAGATCTTGGTGTCGGGCCGATTGAGATGTCCTAAGATCGAGTGCAAGGTGGTGGTTTTGCCAGAGCCGGTGGGGCCGCAGACGAAGAAGAGGCCGTAGGGCTTTTCGATGCATTCGATGAGGCGCTCGCGGTTGCTGCGCGAGAGCCCGAGTCGATCGAGCGGGATGGGCTCGCCCGCGGCGAGAATGCGCATGACCACATCCTCTAGCCCACCGGCGGTGGGCAGGGTAGCAACGCGCAGCTCGATGTCGAGCGGGCCGTATTTTTTGAATTTGGTCTTGCCGTCCTGGGGCTTGCGCTTTTCCGAAATATCCAGGTCGCTCATGATTTTGAGACGCGTCACCAAGGGCGCTCGCAAGCTGGCGGGGATTTCGATGTAAGGCACGAGACTGCCGTCCTTACGCAGACGCACCAGGGTTTTTTCCTTACCGGGCCTCGGTTCGATGTGGATGTCGGAAGCGCCTTGCTGGTGGGCATCGACGATGATCTTGTTGACGAGGCGCACAAGTTCGTTGTCGGCAGCGGCGGCCACGTCGTCGCGGGGTGCTTCGCCTTCGTCATCCCCCAGTTCGGAGAGCAGCTCGCCGACGCTGCCGAGTTCGGCTAGGGCGCCAAAGAACTGGTCGAGGCTCTGGCGAAATTCCTCTCCGGTGGTCACGCGGTAGGCCAGCGGCTTACCGGGGAAAACGTGCTGCACGATCTTGGCGTTACGCACCCGCTCGGGGTCGGGCGTGAGGATGACGAGGCCGGCGGCGTTTTCTTCGATCGGCAGCCAAGCGTTTTCTTCGAGATAGTCGCGCTTGAGGCGCTTGAGCAGCTCGCCCGGCTTGATGCGATCAGGCCGGAAGGGTTCGTAGGGCACGCCGAAGAAATCGGCCAGAGCATCGCCGATGGCAGCGAGCTTGACCTTGTAGCGCTCCGTGAGCACGCTTTCCAGGTCGAGGTCGTGCTCACGGGCATGGCGCTGCGCCGCCTCCAGCTCCGCGCCGCTGAGCACGCCGGCGCGCACCAGGCCGTCGTAGCGCGAACGCGGCATCTGGACGCCGCGCTGACGCTGCGCCAGGGCCACGGCCAGGGTGGCAGCGAGGTCGCGCACGCCTTCTTCGGCTAGTTCCGAGAAGGGCTGGTCGTCCTTGCTATTGATGAGCTGCACGACACCGCGCAAGCCGCCGTCGGCATCGAGGATGGGGCTCACCAGCATTTGCTTGGAACGGTAGCCGGTGCGCCGATCGACTTCCTGCAAGAAGCGCATGTGCGGGCTGTATTGGCGCAGCTCCATCTCGTCATACACGTCGCGGAGATTGACGAGGCTGCGCGTCGCCGCCACGTAGCCGGCTATGCTCTGCTCGCCAATGGGCAACTTGATTTCGGCGGCGGTGTTGAGCCCGGTCTTGACCCGCGAGACGATGGCCTGGCCATCGTCAGCCACGACGTAGAGGGTAAGCCGGTCGGCGTTAAAGAGGGTGCAGATGTCTTGGGAGAGCTCCAACATCAGCTCATCGACATTGTGCGTGGCGTGAATGCGGTTGGTGACGCGCTGGAGTTCCTTGAGAAACCAGAGGCGCCGGGCCACGGGGCTGGCGGCGCCGTTTTCGGACGCAAGCGAGGTGCTCATGGGCGGGCTCGACGAGAAAAGCCGACGGCGCGGCGAAAGACGAAAGCGGGGCACGGCATCAGAATTCGATGACCTGGTTGCTCTGCAACATGCGCGGCTCCCAATCGCCCAGGCCGGCTTCGATTTCGGCCATGGTGAGCTCGACCTGCCCGGGCTTGAGGTGGGTGATGTAAATGTCGCAGCGCCCGGCATGGGCGAATTGCCGCAGCTCGGCCGCCAGGGTGCGCGGGCAGAGGTGGCCCGAGCGCTCGGCCAGGGCCTGCTCACGGTTGGGAAAGGCGCATTCGATGAGCAGGGCCTTGAGATCGGCACGGGCATTGAGGCGCTGCCAGAGCGCCGGACACGCGCCGGTGTCACCACTAAAGGCTAGGCTGGCCCGGCCGGATTCGAGCAGATAGCCGACCGCCGGCACGGTATGCCGCGCCGGCAGCGGCGCGATGTGGCGGCCCTGGCCAAGATCGTAGCGGGCGTCGGGCGGCATGGGCTGAAAGCGGAGGTAGGGCTGCTCGGGGCTAGGGATTTCGCTGAAATCGGGCCAGATCGAGCCATTGAAGATGTGCGCCCGCAAGCTTTCCAGCACCGCCTCGCTGGCATGGACGGTGAGCGGCCGCGCGCGCCGCTCACCGACGGTGTCGACCATGAGCGGCAAAGCCGCGATGTGGTCGAGGTGGGCATGGGTGAGAAAGACATGCTCGATGCCAATGAGCTCATCGACCGAAAGATCCATGACCCCGGTGCCGGCATCGATGAGCACGTCGTGATCCACCAGCAGGGCGGTGGTGCGTAGGTGCCGGCCGCCAATGCCGCCGCTGCAACCGAGAACACGGATTCGCATGTGCCGCTGTGCTTTCAAGATGGGCCGCGCCGAGGGCGGTCAAGCCTTGAGGAAGAATTCCATCTTCACCCCGGCAATCTCGATCACGTCGTGATCCTTGAGCGGGTGCGCCTGGGCATCGAGCGTGCGGCCATTGAGCACGGGAAACTGGGCACCCTCGACATGGGTGATGAAATAGCCCTGCGGGCGCCGGGCAATCACGGCGACCTGCACGCCCGGCTTGCCGAGCGAAGTCAGCGTCTTGACGAGCGGCAGCTCCTTGCCAGCATTGGCGCCGTTTAAGATTTGGATGGCCGCATTCGGCACGGCGGCGGCTACGTCCGGCGCTTGCGCCTGCGGCGGCTGTCCATGCGGCGCGGCGGCCGGGGCAGGCTCGGGCGGCGCCGGCTTGATGCCGCCGGGGCGAATGAGCATGGTTTTTTGGTAATCCTCAGCTACCGGGGCGGCGGCTTCGTTCAGATATTTGAGCTTATATTTTCCCAGCTCGATGACATCGTTATGGCGCAAAAAGTGTTTCTTGATGGGCTGGCCGTTTACGAGCGTGCCATTGGTGCTGTTCAGATCTTCGAGAAACGAGTCGTTGAGGATGGTGACGACCGCGGCATGTTCGCCGGAAATGGCCAGGTTATCGATCTGAATGTCGTTGTGCGGCTTGCGGCCAATGGTGATGCGCTCCTTGTTCAGATTGATTTCCTTGAGCACCAGGCCATCCATGGAAAGTATCAGTTTTGCCATTTTCACGTCTCACTTTAACCAGTCCAGCCACTTGTGCCACCCGGATAGCGGCGGCGCGAGGCTGGCCTTGACCTTGACCAGAATCACCGAAACGTTGTCGCACCCACCGTTGTCGTTGGCCATCTGCACCAACTGCGTTCCGGCCAAGGGCAGGTTGACGCCCAAGGTGGCAAGGGTGAGCGCGATGTCTTCTTCTTCCACCATGTCGTGGAGGCCATCGGAGCAGAACAGGTAAATGTCGCCGACCTCGACATCATAGCCATTCAATTCAGGCTCCACCACGGCCTCCACCCCAAGCGCGCGCGTGACCAGATTGCGGTTGTGCGCGTGGCGCGCTTCGGCTTCGCTCAAAAGGCCGCTGTCGATCTGCGCTTGCAGCAGCGAGTGGTCGCGGGTGAGCCGCGCGAGCTCGCCTTGGCGCCATCGGTAGGCGCGCGAATCGCCGACATGGGCAAGCAAAAGGCGCCCGGCATGTAAGACGCCCAACACCAAGGTCGTGCCCATGCCGGCATATTGGGGCTGGCCAGCGGCAGCCGCGTAGATGGCCTGGTTCGCCGCTTGGATGGCGTCGCGCACGCAGACTTCGAGCTGGGTGGCGGACAGCGCGGCGAGATCGAGCCGGGCCAAGCTGTCGGCGAGCAGCGTCACCGCCATGCCCGCCGCGACTTCGCCCGCGTTGTAGCCGCCCATGCCATCGGCCAGGATGGCAAGCCCCTGGCCAGGCTGGGCGAATACCGCATCCTCGTTGTGGCCACGCACCCGTCCCGTGTCGGTCAGGGCAAACATTTCGAGCGCGTCGTTGAGATCCATGCCCCCTCCTCACTCATCCTTGCGCCTCCATACCAGCGCATGGGCGCAGCAAAAAAAAGGCGGTCTTACCGACCGCCTCGAGTATGCCACGCCGTTAGGCGCTTACAGCAGCGATTTCAAGAGCTTGCCCATTTCCGACGGGTTGCGCGTCACCTTGAAGCCGCACTCTTCCATGATGGCGAGCTTGGCATCCGCGGTGTCGGCGCCGCCAGAAATCAGCGCGCCGGCATGGCCCATGCGCTTACCCGGAGGGGCCGTCACGCCGGCGATGAAGCCGACCACGGGCTTCTTCATATTGTCCTTGCACCAGCGCGCCGCTTCGGCTTCGTCGGGGCCGCCGATTTCGTCGATCATGATGACCGCGTCGGTATCCGGGTCGTCGTTGAACATCTTCATGATGTCGATGTGCTTCAAGCCATTGATCGGGTCGCCGCCGATGCCCACCGCCGAGGATTGGCCCAGGCCCAGCTCGGTAAGCTGCGCCACGGCTTCATAGGTGAGCGTGCCGGAGCGCGACACGACGCCAATGCGGCCTTTCTTGTGAATATGGCCGGGCATGATGCCGATTTTGATTTCATCGGGGGTGATGAGGCCGGGACAGTTAGGGCCCAAGAGCAGGGTTTCCTTGCCGCCATTGGCGACCTTTTGCTTCATCTTGTTCCTGACGATGAGCATGTCACGCACCGGGATGCCCTCGGTGATGCAGATGGCGAGATCCAAATCCGCCTCGCAGGCTTCCCAAATCGCATCGGCAGCGCCAGCGGGCGGCACATAGATGACGGAGACGGTAGCGCCGGTAGCCTCCTTGGCCTCTTTCACCGAAGCGAAGATGGGCACGTCGAAGATTTTCTCGCCGGCTTTCTTGGGATTCACGCCGGCGACGAAGCAGTTCTTGCCGTTGGCGTACTCGATGCACTTTTCGGTGTGGAACTGGCCGGTCTTGCCGGTGATGCCCTGGGTGATGACCTTGGTGTCTTTGTTGATCAGGATGGACATGCAAACTCTCCTTACTTGACCGCAGCGACGATCTTGGTGGCCGCTTCGGCCATGGAATCGGCGGAGATGATGGGCAGACCCGATTCGGCGAGGATCTTCTTGCCCAGTTCTTCGTTGGTGCCCTTCATGCGCACGACGAGCGGCACGGAGAGCTTGACCTCCTTGGCCGCCGCGACGACGCCGGTGGCGATGGTGTCGCAGCGCATGATGCCGCCGAAGATGTTGACCAGGATGCCCTTGACCTTGGGGTTCTTGAGCATGATCTTGAAGGCTTCGGTGACCTTCTCGGTGGTGGCGCCGCCACCCACGTCGAGGAAGTTGGCCGGCTCGGCGCCGAACAGCTTGATGGTGTCCATGGTGGCCATGGCAAGCCCCGCGCCATTCACCAGGCAGCCGATGTTGCCATCGAGCGAAATGTAAGCGAGATCGTACTTGGAGGCTTCGATCTCATCCGGGTCTTCTTCGTCCAGGTCGCGCATGGCGACGATCTCGGGGTGGCGGAAGAGCGCGTTCGAGTCGAAGTTGAACTTGGCATCCAGCGCCTTGATATTGCCGTTGCCTTCCAAGATCAGCGGGTTGATCTCGGCGAGCGAGGCATCGGTCTCCATGTAGCAGGTATAGAGCTTCTTGAAGGTGTCGATGGCCTGGGCTTGCGAGGCTTCCGGCACGCCGATGCCCACCGCCAGCTCCTTGGCTTGCGCGTCGGTGAGGCCGACGAGCGGATCGACAAAGACCTTGATGATCTTCTCAGGGGTCTTGTGCGCCACTTCCTCGATGTCCATGCCGCCTTCGGAGGAGGCCATCATGGCGACTTTCTGCGTGGCGCGGTCGGTCAGCGCGGCCACGTAGTATTCCTTCTTGATGTCGGCGCCTTCTTCGATCAGCAAGCGGCGAACCTTCTGGCCCTGGGGACCGGTCTGGTGGGTGACGAGCTGCATCCCCATGATTTGGTGGGCGTATTGCTTGACCTCGTCGAGGGACTTGGCGACCTTCACGCCACCGCCCTTGCCCCGGCCACCGGCGTGAATCTGGGCCTTCACCACCCAGACATTGCCGCCCAGGGACTGCGCCGCGGCGACCGCGTCATCGGCGGTCGGGCAGAACACCCCGCGCGGAACATTCACACCGAACTTCCTCAGGATTTCCTACCCTGATATTCATGGATCTTCATGCGGTTTCCTTGCTTGATTTGGATTTGCGAGCAACCAGGCGAGACCTTCACCGCCATTGGCCCGGGTAGCGTGCCCGGCGCCGTTAGCCAATCTCCCACCCTTTCCCAGGACTGCGGCCAGGACAGAAACGCCCAGCCACCGCCGCTGACCTCCACCCATCTGTCGAAGGTGTCATGTCGACCGACGATATTATCACAAAGCCAGAGCGCGAAAACGGCGCAAAATTCATAATTACAGACGCCTCCACAACCCCCGCGAACACCCCTGCCCTGCGCCATGACAAAGTCAAGCAACTGTCATGCAAGCCCGATTGCTGCCAACGCGCTTAACTGGTAACTTCCCCTCACAATCTTTCTTACAGAACAGCACAAACGCCATGAAAACCATCTTTCTCGTAGACGATTCCGCCACTATCTTGCTAAGCATCGCCAACATTCTCAACAAGGCGGGCTACGCGACCGAAAAAGCGGCCAACGCCGAGGAGGCCCTGAAAAAATTCCAGTCCGGCATCAAGGTGGATTTGCTCATCACCGACCTCAACATGCCGGGCATGAACGGCATCGAGCTCATCAAGGAAGTGCGCAAGCTGCCGGCTTACAAGTTCATGCCCATTCTCTTTCTCACCACGGAATCGCAGCAATCGCGCAAGCTCGAAGCCAAGGCCGCCGGCGCGTCCGGCTGGATCGTCAAGCCCGCCACCGCTGACGACCTGCTCAATACCATCAAGCTCGTGCTGCGCTAAAGCCTCGCTAAAGACGCCATGGAAA
>JAOAIO010000085.1 GCA_026414665.1 Azovibrio sp. | reverse complement strand
CTGTCTGATTGTGTGTCCGCCGGCCGTTTACAACAGCCTCACCACCGCCCAGAAGCCGCTGGCAATCGTGCTTACCAACAACGCATCCACAAACCTGCTGGGCCTCACCATCGAGGCCGTGGCGCAGGCGGCGGGTATCAGCAAGGGCGGTGTGCAATCGTGCTTTGGCACCAAGGCCGCCTTGATCGACGCGCTGTTCGAGCGCTTTGGACATGCTTACGATGCACGTTATCGAGCGCTGGTGGATCACGACCCGACGCCGCTGGCCAAGGTGCGGGCGCATGTGGAGGCCACTTTTTGCTCGGACGAAGTGTCCAGCGCCAAGGCGGCGGGCTTGTTGGCTGCGTTGCTGCAATCGCCGCAGGACCTGGACAGCACCCGGGCGTGGTATCAGGAGCGGCTGGCGGGCTTGAGTCTCGACGATCCCGAACAGCGGCAAGCCTGGCTGGCCTTCTTGGCCACCGAAGGCGCATTCATGTTGCGTTACTTCGGGTTGGTGCACATAGAAGACCGCGTCTGGGGCATATTGCAAGCTGAGTTGTTGCGTGCTTTGAGTGCGTCTGGGTCTGTCTCATAAGTAGCGCACAGGCGGCGACTGTCCTAGCTTCGCTGCGCGTGGTGTCGATGCAGACGAGATGACTGGGGTCGATTTGCTTGCTGATCTCTGTGGCGACTGTGGGGATGTCTGACACAGCGTTTGCGCACGGGGTAGGTAAGGTTCGGAATTTTTTGCGATGCCCTTCGGTCGCAAGGGCTTCGCCAAGTGCGCCGATGCCTTTATGCTGCACCGCTATCGACATGTGGTGAGAGAGGGCAGCATGAGGCATGGTTGGATAGGTAGGGGTCGGGCGGCTGGTTACGGGGGCTGCGTCCGAGAGGTGGGCGTAAGGGGGCGAGCATGAGCCAGCCGGCGCCGCAAAACTGGCACGCCGTGGCCGCGCAGGATTGCCTTAAGCGCTTGCAAAGCGATGCCGTACGCGGGCTCGATGGCACTGCCGTAGCCGCCCGGCTCGCCGCGCATGGGCCTAACCGTCTGGCGGAGAAAGCGCCGCGTCCGGCCTGGCTGAAATTCCTCGACCAGTTCAAGAGCCTGCTGGTGCTGATCCTGATAGGCGCTGCCCTGTTGGCCGGTGCCATCGGCGACATCAAGGACGCCATCGTGATCGGCATTGTGGTGCTACTCAACGCCACCTTGGGTTTTTTCCAGGAACACCGAGCCGAGGCCGCTCTGGCCGCCCTGAAGAACATGCTGGCCCCTACCGCGCGGGTGCGGCGCGACGGCGAGGTCAAGCAGATCGAGGCCGCCGGTCTGGTGCCCGGCGACATCCTGCTGCTCGAAGCGGGCGACCGGATACCCGCCGATGCACGGGTTTTGGCGGCGCACGGCGCCGAAGTGGCGGAAGCGGCGCTGACCGGCGAATCCCATGCGGTAGCCAAGCTGCCCGAGCCGGTGCCGGAATCGGCGCCGTTGGCGGAACGCCACAACATGGTGTTCATGAACACGGTGGTCACGCGCGGTCGGCTCGAGGCCGTGGTCACGGCGACTGGCATGCAGACCGAGATGGGGCGCCTGGCCGGCTTGCTGGCCGAGACGGCGGAGGGGGAAACGCCGCTGCAGCTCCAGCTCGATGGCCTGGGCAAGCGGCTGGCCATCATCGCCAGCATCGTCGTCGGGCTGATGTTCGTCATGGGGCTGATGCGGGGCGACGAGCTGGTCAAGACCGCCATGACCGCCATCGCTCTGGCCGTGGCCGCCATTCCCGAGGGGCTGCCTGCCGTGGTGACGGTGACGCTCGCACTGGGCATGCACCGCATGGCCAAGCGCAACGCCATCGTCAAGAAGTTGGCCGCGGTCGAGACCTTGGGGTGCACTACGGTGATCTGCTCCGATAAGACCGGCACTTTGACCCTGAACCAGATGACGGCCCGAGCCTTCTACAGCGGCGGCCGGCGCTACGCCGTGAGCGGCGAAGGCTATGGCGGGGATGGCCGCATCGAGGGCGTGCCGGCGGCGCCCGAGGCCCTACAGCGGCTCTTGCTGCCGGCGGCGCTTTGCGTCGATGCGCGGATCAAGGATGGCGAGTTGATCGGCGACCCCACCGAGGGCGCTTTGTTGGCGCTGGCGGCCAAGGCTGGGCTGAATGCCGACGCGGCCCAGGCGAAGTGGCCGCGCATCGCCGAGATTCCCTTCGATTCGGCCACCAAGTTCATGGCCACCTTCCACCACGCGGGGGATCGGGTGCTGCTCTGCGTCAAGGGCGCCCCCGATGTGCTGTTGGCCCGGGCCGGCACGTGGGTGGATGCGGATATGGCGGTCGTGCCGCTCGATGGCGAGAGCCGGGCGGTTTTGAGCGCCGAGAACGAGGCTTTGGCGGATCAGGCCTTACGCGTATTGGCCTTGGCAGGACGCGAGATTCCGGCTGTAGCCTTCGATCCTGCCGGCGATTTGCTGCCCTGGGTGCAGGATCTCACGCTGTATGCGCTGGTCGGCATCATCGACCCGCCCCGGGCCGAGGCGCGGGATGCCATCGCTACCTGCCACGCCGCCGGCATTCAGGTGAAGATGATCACCGGCGACCACCGCGTGACCGCCGCCGCCATCGCGCGCGAGCTCGGTTTGCAGGGCGAGGCGCGCGAGGGGCGCGAGCTGGATGGCCTCACGCCCGAGGCGCTGGCCCGTCTCGTCGAACGCAGCGCCGTTTTCGCTCGGGTCGCGCCGGAGCACAAGATGCGCATCGTCGAAGCGCTACAGCGCCAGGGCCACGTGGTGGCGATGACCGGCGACGGGGTGAATGACGCCCCGGCGCTGAAGACCGCCGACATCGGCGTGGCCATGGGCATCACCGGCACGGAAGTGACCAAAGAGGCCGCCACTCTGGTGCTCACCGACGACAACTTCGCCACCATCGTGCGGGCGGTGGAGGAGGGGCGCACCATTTACGAGAACATCGTCAAGTTCGTGCGCTTTCAACTCTCGACCAACGTCGGCGCCATCCTCACCGTGCTGGGCGCGCCTTTTCTTGGTCTGGCCACGCCTTTTACGGCGATACAGATCCTCTGGGTGAATATCATCATGGACGGTCCGCCGGCCATGACGCTGGGCGTCGAGCCGGCGCGTTCCGGCCTTATGCGCGAGGCGCCGCGGCGTGCCGATGCTGCCATCCTGTCGCTGTCGCGGCTGTGGCGCATCGGTCTTTATGGCGCCACCATGGCGGTCGGCACCCTGGGCGTGTATGCCTGGGCCATGCAAACGGGCGGAGAAGCCAAGGCCATGACCTTGGCCTTCACCACTTTCGTGCTCTTCCAATTCTTCAACATCTTTAACGCCCGCGCCGAATTCGGTAGCGCCTTCAATCGGCAGTTCTTCCAAAACGGCAAGCTCTGGGCGGCTCTGGCGGGGGTCGTGCTCTTGCAAGCGGTGGCCGTGCATTGGACACCGGCGCAAGCCATCTTCGACACGGTGGATCTATCGCTGGCCGAATGGCTTCTCGCCACGGCCGTGGCAGCCTCGGTGCTCCTCCTCGAAGAAGCGCGTAAGCTTGGCCTGGCCTTGTGGCGCCTTGCAGCTCGGCGTCGAGCCGGCGGCGTGAGGGCGTGACGATGTTCTCGATCTACGGGCTTACCGGCCAGGTATTCCAGGGCAGCCTCGAAGCCTTGCGGCGCGTGCATCCTTTGGCATCTGCTCGGGCGGCGCGTGGCATCGCCCGTGAGGGCGAGGAGCTCGGCGTCGAGGCGCAAGGCACGGCGCCGGGTGCGGCAGCCGTGCGCGCTTACCGCAGCATGTTGCCGCAAGCCCTCGAACGCGGTCCTTTGCTGCATGCGGCGCAGATCATGAGCCGCCCGGTGACGTTGCTGCGTGCGGATGACGCAGTCGCCGAAGCATGGCGCACCTTGCAGGCGCGGCGCATTCATCAGGCGCCGGTTTTGGATGCGGCAGGGCGCTTGGTCGGCATGGTTGGCGAGCGGGAGCTGCTCATGGCGCTCGACATCGACGCCGGGCGCATCTTGGAGCACTTGGCGCGCCAGGTGCGCGACGTGATGATTTCACCGGTCCTGGCTGCCGCGCCAGTGACCGACATCCGCCGCATCGCGGCAGTGCTCCTCGAGGCCGGATTGAGCGCCGTGCCCATCGTCGATGAACAGGAGCGCTGCATCGGCATCGTGTCGCGCAGCGACGTGCTGCGCGCCGTGATGACCGATCCGCCGCTTAGCCTGTGGCGGTGAATGCGCCGCTACGCTTTAGAACTTGCCCGGCCGCAGCACTTCCACTTCCGAGCAGCAGGCCACCATGGCGTAGTTGGAGTAGTAGCGTTCCTGCAAGTGGGTGAGCAGATCTTCGGCTTGCTGGCGGGCGCAGATGATCTCGATGCGGATGTTCTTGGACTCATCCCAGGCGGCATCGCGCACGCCGCGGCTGCCCTTGCCGCGGGCATCCGAGATCGTGTAGCCGCGAATGCCGAGGCGGTCCATGTCCTTGATCAGGACGTGTTCGAGGGTGGCCTCGGTGAAAATGGTGAGCAGGGTGCGCTTTTCTGTGTGTAGGGCGCTCATGGCGTCGCTCCTGTCAATTGGCTGGCCATCCAGTGATAGAGGGGTATGCCGGCAAGGATGTTGAACGGGAAAGTGACGCCCAGGGAGCCGGCGAGCGAAATCGCCGGATTGGCCTCGGGTACCGCGATGCGCATGGCGGCCGGCACGGCGATGTAGGAGGCCGAGGCCGCGAGCGTCGCGAGCATGGTCATGCCGCCTAGCGAGAGGCCGAGCATCAGTCCGGTGCCTAGGCCCAGGCAGGCCGAGAGCAAGGGCATGGCGAGGCCGAACACGATGAGCGACAGGCCGCGCCGTTTGAGTTCATCGACCTGCCGGCTGACGATCAGGCCCATTTCCATGAGGAACAACGCGAGCACGGCCTTGAACAGATCGAAGTAAAGCCCTTTGATGGGTTGTAACCCTTCCGGTCCGGCGGCCCAGCCAATCGCCATGCCGCCCAAGAGCAGGGTCACGCCCTTGCCTAGGAAGGCCTCATGGCCAAGCGCCTTCCAGTCGGTATCCCGGCTGACGCCGCGGGCTAGGACGATGCCGACGAGGATGGCCGGAATCTCCATCACGGCCAGCAAAATCGCCATCTGTGGCTCGACCTCGATGTGGCGTGCCGCGAGCCAGGCGGCTGCCACTGCGAAGGTGGCGACGCTCACCGAACCGTAGTGGGCGGCCGTGGCCGCGGCGTTCGGGCGGTCGAAGCCGAATATGAAGCGCAGCGCCGCAAAGGCGATCAGGGTCTGCAAGACGCCCAGGACGATGACCGTGCAGAGCTGCGGCAAGAGCGGCAAGAGCGGCTGGGTTGCTAGGCCCTGGCCGCCTTTGAGGCCGATGGCCAGGAGCAGGAAAATGGAAAGCGAGTCGTACAGGGCGCTGGGTAGCTTCAATTCGGAACGCAGCAGCCCAGCCACCAGCCCGAACAGAAAGAACAGAATGACGGGATCGAAAGTACTCATGGGGTCCTTGGGGGGTCCTCGGCGTTATGGTTGGAACGTCCGGCTTGAGGCGAGCCGGGCGATTATGCGGGAGGGGCATTTTCGTTTCAACTCGGTGCATCCACTGCTTTCGTTCGGCTTTATCGAATTTTGCAGCATTCCGTGCCCGGTATGCGGTGCTGGCCGCGGTGCATCGATTTGGTGAAAACGGCAACTCGGCATACATTCCGCCTGCGCTTGCGGCGAGCTTGTCTTTTGAGCGTGTTTTGATCCGCAGGTTCGCGCGTTGTGCTGACTTCGGTCGGCTACGGGCGAAGCTGCTTTTGTGCAACGTTGCGCTTTGCGCACCTTTGACGATGAGTTTTCCTGCATGACTTCAGGCCATGCCAAGCACCTGCCCGGGCGTGCCGATGCGCCGGATCTAGCCTGTCTGACGCGCGATCGGCGCCGCCTTCTTGCCATGCGCCGCGCGCTCGCACGCGCCGACGAGGCGGCGCGCGCGCGGCTCCAGGCCGAGTTCGCGGCGCTGCTTACCGCTTCCCAGGCGGCGCTGGAGGAGCGGCGGAGCCGCCTGCCCCGGCCTGAGTTCCAGGCCGATCTGCCGGTAAACGAAAAGCGGGCTGAGATTGCCGCGCTAATTCGCGCTAACCCGGTGGTGATCGTCTGTGGTGAGACCGGTTCGGGCAAGACCACCCAGCTTCCTAAGATATGTCTGGATTTGGGCCGGGGGGCGGCGGGACTGATCGGCCATACCCAGCCGCGGCGGCTGGCGGCGCGCTCGGTCGCCGCCCGCTTGGCGCAAGAGCTGCACACCCAGGTAGGCGCTGGGGTGGGGGTGAAGATCCGCTTCCAGGATCGGACCGCGCCGGACGCCTGGGTGAAGCTGATGACCGACGGCATCCTCTTGGCAGAGACCCAGACCGATCCGACGCTCTCGGCCTACGACACGATCATCATCGACGAGGCGCACGAGCGCAGCCTCAATATCGATTTTCTGCTCGGCTATCTGAAAGAGGTGCTGCCGCGGCGGCCCGATCTCAAGCTCATCATCACTTCCGCCACCATCGATGCGGAGCGCTTTTCCCGCCATTTCGACGGTGCGCCGGTGATCGAGGTGTCAGGCCGTCTGTATCCGGTCGAGGTGCGCTATCGGCCGGTGCAGACTGAGGACGATGACGACGAGCGCGATCTGTTTACCGCCATCGTCGATGCCTGCGACGAGCTGGCCCGCGAGGGGCCGGGCGACATCCTGGTGTTTCTGCCTGGCGAGCGGGAGATCCGCGATGCGGCCGAGGCCTTGAGGAAGCACCATCCGCCGCATACGGAGATCCTGCCGCTCTTTTCTCGGCTTTCCGCTGCCGAGCAGGATCGCATCTTCAAGCCTTCCGGCGCCCGGCGCATCGTGCTCGCCACCAACGTGGCGGAAACCTCGCTCACGGTGCCGGGTATTCGCTACGTGGTGGATACCGGCTTGGCCCGGGTGAAGCGTTACTCCTACCGCAACAAAGTCGAGCAGTTGCAGGTCGAGAAGATTAGCCAGGCGGCGGCGCGGCAGCGCGCCGGGCGTTGCGGCCGCGTGGCGGCCGGGGTGTGCATCCGCCTTTATGACGAGGCCGATTTCAACGCCCGTCCACCTTTTACTGATCCGGAAATCCTGCGCTCGTCGCTCGCCGGGGTGATCCTGCGCCTGTCTCTTATACACATCTCCGAGC
>JAOAIO010000084.1 GCA_026414665.1 Azovibrio sp. | reverse complement strand
AGATGTGTATAAGAGACAGGCTCCGGGAGGCCTCGGTGTTTTCTACGGCAGTGGCCAGCTGGGTTAGGATGCCTTCGAAGCGGGCTTGAATGGCGCCCAGCGCGGCGCGGTTCTCGTTTACGGTGTTGAGCGCCGCGTCGATGGCGTTCATGGCGTCCGTGGCGCTCGCTGCCGTGCTGATGCTGCCGAGGGAGGAGGCCGCGACCGAGCTGATGCTCACGGTGATCTGCGATTCCGAGGAGGTGGTGGCGCCGATCTGGAAATTGATGTTGGTGAAGCTGCCGTCCAAGAGCTTCTTGTTGTTGAAATTGGTGGCATCCATCGCGCGCGTGATTTCGCTGGCGAGCTGCTGGAATTCTTTGTCCAGAGCCAGCCGGTTTTCGCTGTCGTATTGCCCCGAGGCGGCTTGCACGGCCAGCTCGCGCATCCGTTGCAGGTGGGCGCTGATCGAAGATAGCCCGGCTTCGGCGGTTTGCGCGGCGGAAATGCCGTCGTTGGCGTTGCGCATGGCTACGGTCATGCCGCGCGACTGGGCGTTCATTTTTTCGGCGATGGCCAGGCCGGCCGCGTCGTCTTTGGCGCTGTTGATGCGCAGGCCAGAAGAAAGACGTTGCAAGGCGTTGTTGAGCGCGCCTTGCGATGCATTCAGGTTGCGTTGGGCGTTGAGCGAGGCAACGTTGGTGTTGATGACTTGTGGCATCTTGTTCTCCTTCGGAGAAAAATTGATCAGCAGCTTTGCAAGAGGGCATTGGCTGTGCATGCAATCTTGCAACCTTGCCGGGCTTAAAGCAGAAGTCGTGCCAGCCTCTGGATTTTGCGCCCGTTCAGTACAAATCCCTTTAAACTGGACGCCTATTTCCCGTGAGGTGCTGCATGTCTTCAACAATCAAGCGCATGATGGACAAAGCCGGGCAGGCGCTGGCGCAAAGAGATTATGAAAAGGCCGGCGGCCTGTTTCAGGAGGTGGTCGGCAAGGAGCCGGAAAATCATGCCGCCTGGTTTGGCTTGGGCGAGGTTGCGCTGGGGATCGGCCAGCTCGACACCGCGGTGCAGTTCCTCGAACATGCGGTGCAGCTGGCGCCTGAGCGTGTCCGCTATTTGCAGCGCTTGGGCGAGCTTTACAGCCGCATCGGCTTGGTCGAAGCAGGGGTGGAGGTGCTCGAACAGGCGCGGCGCCGGGCGCCTGACGATACCGGCATCTTGTGTAGCTTGAGCGGCGCCTATGTCAGCGCCGGGAACTGGCACGCGGCGAAGGACGTGCTGCAAGCGGCGGTACGGCGTCCCGGGGTGGGCGCGCCGCATTTTTGTCTGCTTGGCCTCGCTTTGCAGGAGATCGGCGAGCTCGATGCGGCGATGACCGCCTTACAGAAGGCGGTGACGCTCAATCCGCGCTATCCCGATGCGTGGCTTGCCTTGGGGCATTTGCATTTTCAGAAAGGCAATATCGAGGCGACCGAGACCTGTCTGGAAAAATTGTTTGCGCTTTGCCCAGAGCGGCCTACCACCTTGAATTTGGCCGGCGAGTTGGCGATGCGGCGCGGCAATTTCCGGGAAGCGGCAAATTTTTTCCGGGCCGGCCTGCGCAAAGCGGCAGATTCTGCAGAGCTGCAGGCCAAGCTCGGGCTGGCGCTGGTGCAAAGCGGCGATGCGCTCGAGGCGGTGGAGGCCATGGAAAAGGCGCATGCCATGGGCGTGGCCGAGGATTGGATCCTCGAACACCTGGGCTTGATGTTTACGACCCGGGGGCAGCTGGACGTGGCTCGGGAAAACTTAGAGATGGCGGTCGAGCGCCAGCCGGACAATCTGAACGCCTGGAATACCCTGATCGTCGTCTATACCAAGCTGGGCGAAAGCGACAAGGCTAGACAGGCGGCCGAATTCATTCTGAGCAAGGATCCCAAGCACATCAATGCGCGGCTGAATCTGGGCAGCTGGTATGCCGACCAGGCGCGTAGCGACGAGGCTTTGGCGCAGTTTCGCAAGGTGTTGGAGATCGATCCGAAGCGGATGATCGCGTATACGAATTCGCTGTGGGCGCTCGTGCATTCGAGCGAGGCCGGGGCGCAGGACATTCTCGACATGGCGCGCGCTTTTGACCGCAATCTGTGTCAGCCTTTGCGGCGCGCCGATACCTTTATGGACCGGGACCGCGACCCGGAGCGCCGTTTGCGCGTCGGCTGGCTCACTTCCGACATGCGTAACCATCCAGTCGCGGCCTTTGTCGTGCCTTTTCTCGGGTGTTTCGATACGGCTTTGGTCGAGAACATCGTCTATTCGAATTCGATGGCGGCGGATGCGACGACCGAGCTCGCCAAGGCTCGGGCCGATAAGTGGCGCGATGTCATCGCCCTGGGTGACGAGGCGCTTGCCGATCTCATCCGCGCCGATGCCATCGATATTCTCGTCGATCTGAATGGCAATACCGAGGGCAATCGCTTGCTGGCGGTAGCGCGCAAGCCCGCGCCGATTCAGGTGACGTGGCTGGGCTTTCCGGGGACGAGCGGCATGTCGGCGATGGACTACATCTTCATTCCGCCCGATCCCGTGCTTGAACGTGGGCAGTGGTGTACCGAACAACCCTGGCCGCTGCCTGATTGCTATGGCGTGCGCACCATGATTCCCGATGTGCCGATCCAGCCGGGCTTGCCGTGCGAGCGGCTGGGGCGGCCCTTTACTTTTGCCTGTCTCAATAATTTTCGTAAGGTCAGTCAGGCCGCCATCCGCCTGTGGGCCGAAATTCTCGCGCGGACGCCCGGCTCACGCTTGATCTTGGTTGCCCGTGGCGGCCAGGATGGCACCTTGGTGCGCTATATCGAGCGCCAGTTCGCGCAACATGGCGTGGCGCCCGAACGTCTCGACATTCGCGGCATCATGTCTACGCACGCCTATTTCGATAGCTACAACGAAGCCGATCTGTGTCTCGATCCTTTCCCTTTCAACGGCGGGACGACGGGCTACGATTCGATTTGGATGGGGGTGCCCTTCATCACTTGGCCCGGCGATATGCTCGTGTCGCGCATGGGCAAAATCATCCTCGAAAACGTGGGTTTGTCGGAGCTGGTCGTGGAGAGCGCGGCAGCCTATGCCGATCTGGCCGTCGCGCTTGCCACCGACCGCCAACGGCTCTTGGCGCTGCGTGCTGGGCTGCGCGAGCGGATGCGCGCCAGCCCCTTGATGGATGCGCCGCGCATGGCCCGCGCATTGGAGCAGGCATTCCGGGGCATGTGGCGGCGCTGGTGCGCTGCTGCTGTCGCGGCGCCGCAGGGCTAGCGCCCGGTTATCGTGCCGTGACGCGCTGTAGGGCCAGGGTGGCGCGTTTTAGGAGATCGGGTTGCCAGGCGGCGAGCAGGGCCTGGTGGTCTGCAAACACGGCGCCGCGCCCGGGGGATCCGCCGTGGATGGCCTCGGGCGGGGTGTGGCCCAGGCGCTCGACGTGCTTGAGCACGAAGCGCTCGGCGTAGGTGAGATGCGTGTGCCCGAAATTGCCGGCCGATTCGTGGATGATGGGGGTATCGCAGCAGACGCCCAGCCGGTAGCCAGCGAGATAGGCCGAGTAGCTGAAATCCAGATCATAGAGGTGAAAGCCGTCGAAGGTTTGGGCGTCGAAGCCGATGGCCTCGGCGCAGGCGCGCGTCGCCGCCATGCAAAAGCCATCGATGGCCTGGATGTTCTCGGCCACCGGCCAGTGCCGTACGCCATAGACGTTCAAGGCAAGCGTCTTTGCGCCCGGTTTGGCATGTGCTACCACGCCGTGCAGGTGCGGTTGGCCGGCGCCGAACCAGGTGGCGGTGATGAGTCGGTCGGTGCCGACGTAACCGAGCATGTCGAGCCGTGCTAGACGCGCCGCCAACTTGTCCGCGAAGCAAGGGTCGAGAATGAGGATGTCGTCGTGGGAAAAAACGAGCAGGTCGCCCTTGGCCTGGGCGATGCCGCGGTTATAGCCTTCAGCCAGGGAGCTGGCGTCATGGATGCCGATGATTTCGTGCGGATAGTCGCGCAGCAGTTGGGTATAAGCCATCCAGGTGCGGGCGAACTTGAGCGGCTCGATGCTACAGATGATGACGGAAATGGAGGGGCGGGTAGGCATGGCGATTCTCAAAGAGCGGGGCTCGATGCGGCGGTTGCCGCCTGGACGAGCCGCGTCATGGTGGCGGCAAAGCCCTGGGCGAAGGCAGCGGCATCGGTGTAGCCAGTGGCGCTAAGGCGCTGACGTAAGCCAGGGTCGGGAGCGTGCGGTGGGCGGCTGGCGAGCGCGATGTAGTGCGCCGTGTCAGCCGCTACCCAGTCGGCGGCGCCGGCGCATTCCAGCAGCGCCGCGGGGCGGCGTGACCAGGGTAGCTGCGCGGCGAGCGCCACGAATGGACGGCCCATCCACAAGCAGGTGCTCAAGGCCTGGTCGCCGGCATCGACGGGCGGCGCTAGGCCAAGGTGAGCTGCTTGCCAATAGTGGCACAGTTCTTCCGCGGTGCGCGCATGTACGAAGCGCAGACGCGAGGCGGCAATGCCGGCCTGCGTGAATTGCCGGGTAATGTAGGCTCGGGCGCTGGCGCCCAGGTCTTTGAGGTTGAGCAGCAGTTGGCTTTCGGGGTTGGCGCGTAGGACCTGGGCGAAGAGCTGCCAGCCATCTGCGCCAATACGCATTGCCGGGCTGAGACAGGCCAGAGTTGGGGCTGCGGCAGATGCCGGGACGATCGGTAGATCAGGCAATTCACCATATTCGCCGAGGCCGGGGAGCAACACGCCAGGCAGCAGCGCCGTATCGGCCAGCGCCTCGCCTTGCAACGTCAGGCAGTCGGGCGCTAGGCTCGGCATCGGCGCTTCGCCCCAGAGCAGCTTGAGCCCGGCGCGGGCTTGCAAGAACAAGGCGAGCCGCTCGGTGGGGCCGTAGCAGTCGAGGTCGATGAGGATGTCGGCCGGGTCGGCATCGAGGCAGGCGAGCGCCGCGGCATCGTCGAGTCCGGCGATGTCGAGCGTGCGGTCGGCGATCAATGCGCAGGTCTGGGCGAAAGGATGCTGCCGGCTCTGCGCATCGGCTACGATCAGGGTGGTGATGAAGTGCGTCGGCGGCAGATGGGCGAGCAGCGCCTTGAGGCGCCCGAGCTGGGCTTCCCGGGCGAAATCGCTTGTCATGAAAGCGATTTTCCAGGGAGGCGTTGCTTGACTTGCTACGGGGGCCGGTGGAGTTTCCGGCAAGCAAGCGGCGAGCCGCGCTTGGGCGGCGCTTAGCGCTTCGACCAGTCCGGCGCCGCTGGCATCGCAGCGCGCCAGGCAGCGTGCCGCGAGTAAGTCGTCGGCGAGACCTTGCGCGTGGCGTAGGCAGGCAGCCGCGAAGGCCGCGATATCGCCTTGCTCCGCGAGTAGTTCAAGCAACGTGGTGTGGATGTGCGCCTGGGCCGGGCCGGGCATGTGCGCAGCGCCTTGAAGGAGCGCCAGCGCCTTGTCGCTCTGCTGGATGAGGTGCAGGCTGCGGGCCAGTGCCGGGTAGGCCGAGAGCATGTCGGGCTGCTGCTGTAGCGCCTCTTCGAGATAGGCGGCGGCGAGCTCCGGCTGGCCAGCCTTGAGGAAACTCTCCCCGAGCGCTGCCTTGAGATCAGCGCGATGCGGCGCGATTTGCAGGGCCCGTGCTATGAATTCCTGGGCGGCATCGGGCAGGCCTTGGGCCGCAGAGAGAAACGCGAGGTAGGCCGGCGGCAAGGGGTCGTCGGGCATGGCATCGAGCAGCGGCACCAGCGTATCGAATGCGGTCTGAGCGTCGCCGGCATGAAAGGCGCGCAGGGCGGCTTGGAGCTTTTGTTGGGGCTGGGCGGCATGGGCGTCGTAAGCCTGTACGGCTGCCTGTGTTTTTTCGATGAACCGCCAGAGCGTATCCCAGGATTTGGCTTTGTCGGCCTCCATTGCATCTTTCAGGGCGTCCGATATAGGCGGAATAAACGAAAAATCAATGTCGGCCTCTGGGATTTTCGGAATTTGCAGCCGGCTCAAATCGAACTGCTTGAGATAGTCGGTCTGGACGAGAATCGCCGGGCAGCCACAGGCATAGGCCTCGGCTACGATATTTGATGGCTCGTAACAGTAGAGTACTCGTGCTGTGCGTAGGATATCGGCGATTTCTTCTGCCGTGCGCGGTATATCCTGACACAGGCTGATTCCGTTTCGTGCGATGGAATCCGCAATTCGCCCGCCAAAGATCAGATATTTGTGGGCGTAGTAGCAAAATCCTGTTCGCTTGTCTGGCCGGCTGCCGTGATCGTTGAATATCCTGTCATCAACGCTGGGCAGGAACAGGCGGTCGGCATTCTGTTCTCCTTGCAATACCCATTCGTCCCAGTAAAACAGCAGTTCGTCGGAGTGAAATTCCCTGGGGCCGCCCAAATGGCCGGCTTTATTGAGTATCCAGCGGGCAATGACCGGTGCTTGCAAAGGATTGCCATGGGCTACTTCAGGATAGACAGCAATTGGCGTGCGACCGGTTTCCTTATGCTTGCGGCGAATGTCTTGGGTCAGTTCCGGCGTGCGTAGCCAGGGGCTAGAAACTGGAGCGGTGATGTAGGCTTCGTAGCCCAGCTCGTTGAGAATGTGGCACAGGTAGTGCAACATGCGTGGCCCAGAGGACTTTTGCGAGAAATTAGGGCTGACGATGTAATAAGGAGCGTGCTGGCTCTGGTAAAAACTGGTGGCGGGTCGATGAATTAGGTTCATGTTGGGTCGCTCTGAGCCGGGTTAATCCGGGTGATGCGCTGCGCGTCGATGATGACACTACCTGGCTTCATATATCTTGCGCATGCTGCGTGCAGAGGCTCGGACTGTCCCGGATACACCGCAAGGATGAGCACGTCGAGTGGCTGATCGCGCAGGTGGTGCGCGTGGCTTACGGAGAGTCGGCCGTTCTCCACGCGCTGTCCCGTCCATGAGCCGTCGTTGAAGCCAGTCCAGGTTAGGAGCGCGTGTAGGTTGGGGGCGAGTGCCAGCACTCTTTCTTTCAGACCTAGTTCTCCAAGGAGGCCAATGTGACCGTACGGGGCTTGTAAATTTTCAAGTGCAGCGACCAATTGCCGCGCGACGAATTCGGTTTCTATGCGCGCTTTCATGCGTGCAGTAAATATTTGCCAGAAATCGGCTGTGCGCGTGTAATCGGCAATCACTGCTTGCAGTTCGGCATTTAACCCCTCGTGACTATCCGGCGCGAGTAGCATGGGGGGGAGTTTGCTGGCAATGGTGCGGGCCTGGCTATCACGCATTCGGGCTAATGCCGCCGCATCGAATCCGATTTCCGCCATCCAGTCCATGAGCTTGTGGATGCCAAGAATGGATATCGTGGATAAATATCTTCCCCATTCCCAGGTATGTGCTCCCTGCAGAATGCAAGGTTCGCCGATATAGGCAACGGGACGACCGATGATGTGGGGGAGCGTGATGAG
>JAOAIO010000083.1 GCA_026414665.1 Azovibrio sp. | reverse complement strand
GATGTGTATAAGAGACAGCGCCGAACTCGGGGCGGTGAACTTGGCCGCCTTGGAAGAATTGGAAACGGCCCGCGAGCGCAAGGGCTATCTCGATGCCCAAGCCAGCGACCTGGCCGAAGCCATGGCAACGCTCGAAAACGCCATCCGGCGCATCGACCGCGAGACGCGCGAGCTGTTGCAAACCACGTTCGATACGGTAAACGGCCATTTCGGTCGGCTGTTCCCGGAATTGTTCGGCGGCGGTCGGGCCGAGTTGGTCATGACGGGCGATGAGATCCTCGATGCGGGCGTGCAGGTCATCGCCCAACCGCCGGGTAAGAAAAATTCCACCATCCACCTGCTTTCCGGCGGCGAGAAGGCACTCACGGCGATTGCTTTGGTATTCTCCCTGTTCCAGTTGAATCCGGCGCCGTTCTGTCTGCTCGACGAGGTGGATGCGCCGCTCGACGATACGAATACCGAGCGCTTTTGCCAGATGGTCAAAAAAATGTCGGGACAGACTCAATTTCTCTTCATCAGCCACAACAAAATCGCGATGGAGATGGCCGAGCAGCTGGTGGGCGTGACCATGCAAGAATCCGGGGTGTCCCGCATCGTGGAAGTGGACATCGCCGAAGCATTGAAGATGAGGGAAGCAGCCTGATGAGCGAATTGCAAATGGGACTCCTGGCCCTGGGCGGCGTAGCCGTGCTAGGTGTCTTTGCTTATAACAAATGGCAAGAGCGCCAGCACCGTAAAGTGGCCGAGCGCGTCTTCCAGCAGCCGGGCGAGGATGTCTTGCTCGAACGCGCCGCCGCGCCGTGCCCGGCTCCTGACGCGCGAGCACCGCTTGCGCTGTCTCTTATACACATCT
>JAOAIO010000082.1 GCA_026414665.1 Azovibrio sp. | reverse complement strand
GTGGTAGAGCACTCCCTTGGTAAGGGAGAGGTCGGCAGTTCGATCCTGCCCATGGGCACCAATCTCCATATTTCTTTCCTTGCTTAGACTAGCGCGCGTGCCTTGGCTGGCGCGTTCCGTTTCGGGGTTTGCCTGGGTGCGCTGGGCGGGAACGGTGTGCGGCTTTGCGCGCCGCCGGGCTTAGCTAAGGCTGGTGTCGAGCACCATCATCACGGCGAAACCGAGCATCAGTCCCAGGGTAGCCGGGCGTTGGTGGCCGTTGCGATGTGTTTCTGGAATCACCTCATGCGAGACCACGAAGATCATGGCGCCAGCGGCCAGCCCTAGGCCTATCGGGTAAGCGAGCGCCATGCCGCTCGAGAGCCCGACGCCGAGCAAGGCGCCCAGCGGTTCCAGGATGCCGCTTAACGCGGCGACGGCTACCGCGCGTTGCGGCGCGAAGCCAGCAGCGCGCATGGCCATGGCCACGGCCAAACCTTCGGGGATGTCTTGCAAGGCGATGGCGGTGGTAAGCGGGATGCCGACGCCGAGATCGCCGCCGGCGAAGCTGACGCCGATGGCCATGCCTTCGGGCAGATTGTGCAGGGCGATGGCGAATACGAACAGCCAGACCCGGTCGCAACGCTCGTGGCCTGGGCCGCAGGGGCCGCTTTTGTCGTGTTCGTGCGGCGTGAATTCATCGAGGCCGAGCATCAGTAGCACGCCGAGGCCCATGCCGAGCACGACGACGACGGCGCCGAGCGGTTGGCTGCCGAGTAGCGCGCCGCCGGCTTCGAGGCCGGGGATGAGCAGCGAGAAGGCGCTGGCGGCAAGCATCATGCCTGCTGCGAGTCCGAGCAGGCTGTCTTCGAGTTTTTGTGGGATGCGGCGGAGGATGAGGGCGGGTAGAGCGCCTAGCGTGGTGGTGGCGAACCCGGCTAAGCCGCCGAGCATCGCCTGGCGCAGCATGGGGCTTGCCGTGCCGTCGAGTATCTGACTAAGACTTTGCGCCAGGAGCAAGAGCACGCCGAGCAAGGCGAGGCCAAGGCCGAGGCCGGCCAGGGCGTGCTGCCGGGCATGTCGTGCCAGGGTGCGGGTCCAGCCCGGGGCGGAGTTTGCAGGGCGGATAGCTGCCATGATGACTCTAGCGGTGGGGATGGGACCATTTTCCACGCAAACCGGGGTGACGGGCCAGTCTTTCCGTCACCCCGCTCGCTGATGGCGCGGGCCTTAGGCCGGATTGGAGCTACGGATCAGGTGATCGAAGGCCGCGAGGCTGGCCTTGGCGCCTTCGCCCATGGCGATGATGATCTGCTTGTAAGGCACGGTAGTGCAGTCGCCTGCGGCAAACACGCCCGGCACCGAGGTCTGGCCCTTGGCATCCACGACGATCTCGCCGAATGGGGAGAGCGCCACGGTACCTTTGAGAAAGTCCGTGTTGGGCAGGAGGCCGATCTGCACGAAGATGCCTTCGAGTTCGAGCCGGTGCAGCGTGCCGCTGGCGCGGTCTTTGTAGGTCAGCCCGGTGACCTTTTGCCCGTCGCCAAGCACTTCGGTAGTCTGGGCCTCCTTGATGACCGTGACATTAGGCAGGCTATAAAGCTTTTTCTGCAGCACGGCATCAGCGCGGAGTTGGGCGCCGAATTCGAGCAGGGTGACGTGCGAGACCACGCCCGCTAGGTCGATGGCGGCTTCGACTCCGGAGTTGCCACCGCCGATCACCGCGACCCGCTTGCCTTTGAACAAGGGGCCGTCGCAGTGTGGGCAGAAGGCCACGCCGCGGGCTCGGTATTCGGCTTCGCCGGGCACGTTCATCTCACGCCAGCGGGCACCGGTGGCGAGAATCACCGTCTTGCTCTTGAGCACGGCGCCGGAGGCGAGCTTGACCTGAATGGGGCCGCCGTTCTCGCCGGGAATCAGCGCTTCGGCCTTTTGCAGGTTCATCACATCGACTTCGTATTCGCGCACGTGCTGTTCCAAGGCCATGGCGAGCTTGGGGCCTTCGGTCTGCTTGACCGAGATGAAGTTTTCGATCGCCAAGGTGTCGAGCACCTGGCCGCCGAAGCGTTCAGCCACCACGCCCGTGCGGATGCCTTTGCGCGCGGCGTAAATCGCCGCGGCAGCACCGGCTGGGCCACCACCGACGACGAGGACATCGAAGGTGTCTTTGTGGCTGAGTTTTTCGGCGGCACGGGCCGTTGCGCGAGTGTCGAGCTTGGCGAGGATTTCCTCGATGCTCATGCGGCCCTGGCCGAATGCTTCCCCGTTCCGGTAGATGGCAGGCACGCCCATGATTTGCCGTGCTTCCACTTCGTCTTGGAACATGCCGCCGTCGATCATCACCGCTTCGCAGCCGGGGTTGAGTACGGCCAAGGTGTTTAGGGCCTGCACCACGTCCGGGCAGTTGTGGCAGGTCAGGGAAATGAAGGTCTCGAAGCTGTGCCGGCCTTCTAGCGCCTTGATCTGCTCGATTACTTCGGCGTCGAGCTTGGGCGGGTAGCCGCTCGTTTGGAGCAGGGCGAGGATGAGCGAGGTAAATTCATGGCCCATCGGCAGGCCGGCGAAGTGGATGCGCGGCGCCTCGCCTTGGCGGGCGATGCCGAACGAAGGACGGCGGGCATAAGCTCCGTCTTCGCGCATGCTGATTTTGTCCGAGAGGCTAGCGATGTCGGTGAGCAGGGCGCGCATCTCGGCGGCCTTGGGGCCCTCGTCCAGGGAGGCGACCAGTTCGATGGGCTGGACGAGCTTGGTCAAATAGGCTTGCAACTGAGTTTTGATGTTGGCGTCGAGCATGGTGTTCTCCCTTGGTTTGCGAGGATGCTGTTGGAATGGCTGGCGAGGCGCAGAGAAAAGGCGCCAGAACGGTGCGCGCTGGCGCCTTTACGCTGCGGCCCGGACCGCCCGAAGGCGGCCGGATTCAACAAACTAGGACGGCTTAGATCTTGCCGACCAGGTCGATCGAGGGGGCGAGCGCAGCGGCGCCTTCCTTCCACTTGGCCGGGCAGACTTGGCCCGGGTGGGCGGCGGTGTATTGGGCCGCCTTCAGCTTACGCAGGGTTTCGGAGACATCCCGGGCGATTTCGTTGGAGTGCACTTCCATGGTCTTGATGACGCCATCCGGGTTGATGATGAAGGTGCCACGCAGCGCCAGGCCTTCTTCGGGGATGTGCACGCCAAAGGCATTGGTGAGCTGGTGGGTGGGGTCGCCGATCAGGGGGAACTTGGCCTTGCCCACGGCGGGGGAGGGCTCGTGCCACACCTTGTGCGAGAAGTGGGTGTCGGTGGTGACGATATAGACCTCGGCGCCGGCCTTCTGGAATTCAGCGTAGTTGTCGGCGGCGTCTTCGATCTCGGTCGGGCAGTTGAAGGTGAAGGCAGCCGGCATGAAGATCAGCACGGACCACTTGCCCTTCAAGTCGGCATCGGTGATTTCGATGAATTCGCCCTTGCCGCCACGGTTGACGAAAGCGTTGACTTTGAACGGTTGGACTTGGGTATTGATGAGGGTCATCGTTTATCTCCTTGGGTTATGGTCAATCGACAGGTGCCATCTTAGTGAGTTGGGGCTGATTGAGCCAATTGTTTGTGTGCATCCTTCGCATAGCTTGATGCTATCGGAGCCGGACTGCGCCGTTCGCTCGTCTGCCGGAGCCGGTAAGGCCCGTGGATATTCATCACCCCGGCGCATGTAAGCGGCGCGGCGCTCCCTTTTCCCTTAGTCGCGCGTGGGAGAAAAGCGTCGTGAATCGCTTCGTGACTTTCACGCAAACGCCTACAATCTTGCGGGTTTGGATTGGCTCGTTCGTCATGACGCACCAAGCTTCCCGCACCGAGTACCGCACAATTCGCGGCTTACGCTATCAGCTCCGGCATTGGGGCGAGCCGGGCGCGCCGCGGGTTTTCTTTCTGCACGGCTGGATGGATTGCTCGCCCACCTTTCAGTTCGTGGTCGATGCCTTGGCCCGCGATTGGCATGTGATCGCCCCCGATTGGCGCGGCTATGGCGGCTCCGAGTGGCTGGGGCGGCCTTACTGGTTCCCGGATTATCACGCCGATCTCGATGCGCTGTTGATGCAATTGAGTCCTGATGCGCCTGTTCGGCTCGTTGGGCACAGCATGGGCGGTAGCATCGCCGCCGCCTATGCGGGCTTGCGGCCGCAGCGCGTGCGGCAACTCGTGGTGCTCGACTTTCTCGGCTTGAAGCCAGCGCCGCTGGATCAAGGCGGGGCAGATACCTTGTTGGCCTGGCTCGATGCCGTGCGTGAGCCGCCGCGGCTGCGTGTTTATCGGGATACGGCGCAGCTGGCGCGGCGCTTGCTTGCCGCGAATGCGCGTCTGACGCCCGAGCGGGCCGCTTTTCTGGCCGAGCAGGTGAGCCGGCGGCGACCGGATGGGCAAGTGGAAATGGCATGCGACCCTTGGCATAAGATTCCCGCGCCCTATCCTTATCGGATCGAGGACGCCATGGATTGCTGGCGGCGAGTGACGGCGCCGGTTCTGCACCTCGTGGCCGCGCACGGTTACGTGCGCCAGCGCTTTGGCGCTGATGATGCCCCCGAGTTTCGCCGACGGATCGCTTGTTTTTCCCGTGTGCGACTCGAAACGCTGGCCGACGCTGGCCACAACCTGCAACACGATCAGCCCGAGCAAGTGGCGCGTCTCCTCGAGGATTTTCTCGACCGGGCCTAAGGCCGCGCCGCGTTTTGGGCGCGGCCCCTCGAGACAAGGTGCGTTTCTTGTATAATTACTGTATATTTCAACAGTGATTATGTGATCGGAGCGCGAATCATGCTACAGCAACTACAAACCTTGTTTGACCGCGTGGTCGGCGTGGCCCAGTCGGAGCGCGAGGCATACCGTCTGGCGCGGGAAATCTACCGCCCCCGGGAGCTGCCGGCACATATTCATCTGCCTGCTTGCTGGCGGCGGCGCCCCCGTGTCGGCCGAGCTGGCTGATGCCGGGTTGGGGGCGCCGGCATCAGGCGAGGAAGGCATCCACCCGTGCTGCCACGCGGGCGCCCAGGTCGGGGGCGAGACAATCGAAGACCTCGCCGGAAATGCTGTTGGTGAGCCAAGTGATTTGGCGCTTGGCGAGCTGGCGCGTGGCGTAGATGCCGCGTTCGGTCAGTTCGCGGCGCGAATAGCGGCCTTCCATCCACTCCCAGACCTGGCGATAGCCGACGCAGCGCATCGAGGGCAATTCCGGCTTCAGGGCGTAGCGGCGACGTAGCCACTCCACTTCTTCTACCAGGCCGCCCAGCAGCATCGCCTTGAAACGCTGGGCGATGCGCTCGTGCAGCGCGCTGCGCTCGGAGGGCAGCAGGGAGAGGGAGAGGAAGCGGTAAGGCGGTTCGCCTTCCTGACCGGCGGCCAGCAGCTCGCTCATCGGGCGGCCCGTGCTGCGGCAGATTTCCAGGGCCCGCTGCAGGCGCTGGGCATCGGTGGGGTGCAGGCGTGCCGCGGTTTGCGGGTCGAGCCGCGCCAGTTCGGCATGTAGCGCCGGCCAGCCGCGCGCGGCGGCCTCGGCGTCGAGCTGGGCGCGAAGCTCTGGGTTGGCGGGGGGCAGGTCGGCTAGCCCCTCGCGCAGCGCCTTGTAATAGAGCATGGTGCCGCCGACGAGCAGCGGCACTCGGCCGGCGGCGCTGATTTCAGCCATCGCGGCGAGCGCCTCGCGGCGGAAACGGGCGGCGGAATAGGCTTCCTCAGGGCTGATGACATCGATGAGCCGGTGCGGGAATGCGGCCAAGGTTGCCTTATCCGGCTTGGCCGTGCCGATGTCCATGTCCCGGAACACCAAGGCCGAATCGACGCTGATCAAATCTACCGGGAAGCGCTGAGCCAGTTCCAGCGCCAAGGCTGTCTTGCCGCTGGCGGTGGGGCCCATGAGCAGAATAGCCGGGGGATGGCCGGCCCCGCTGGAGCGTGCCGCAAGCTTCACAGTAGGGCAATGCCTTCTTTCTCGCCCCGCTCATAGACGACATTGGCGCGACCGACCAAGAGCGGATCGAGCGGACCGATACGATCCAAGTCCTTGTTGGCGTAAGGCAGCTTGTGCAGCACATAGCGCATGGCATTGAGACGAGCGCGCTTCTTGCAGTCTGATTTGACCACTGTCCATGGCGAGTCGGCCGTGTCGGTGTAGAAGAACATCGCTTCCTTGGCCTTGGTGTAGTCGTCCCATTTGTCGAGCGAGGCTAGGTCGATGGGGGAGAGCTTCCATTGCTTGAGCGGATGGTTTTCCCGCTCCTTGAAGCGGCGGCGCTGTTCGCCGCGGCTCACCGAGAACCAGAACTTGATCAAATGAATGCCGCTTCTGACGAGGTTACGCTCGAATTCCGGGCATTGGCGCATGAATTCGTTGTATTCATCCGGCGTGCAAAAGCCCATCACCCGCTCTACGCCAGCGCGGTTGTACCAGGAGCGGTCAAAGAGCACGATTTCTCCGGCTGTGGGCAGATGCTGGATGTAACGCTGGAAGTACCACTGGCCGCGCTCTACTTCCGAAGGCTTTTCCAGGGCTACCACGCGCGCGCCACGCGGGTTTAGGTGCTCCATGAAACGTTTGATGGTGCCGCCTTTACCCGCCGCATCGCGGCCTTCGAACAAAATCACGACGCGCTGACCGGTTTCTTTGACCCAGGCTTGCAGTTTGAGCAGCTCGACCTGCAAATGATATTTCTGCTTTTCATAATTTTTGCGCGACATCAGGTTTTTATAGGGATAGCCGCCGGTGCGCCAGTCGTCGGACAGCTCGTCGTCGGGCTTGACCGGCAGCTTGGCGGGTAAGTCCTCGCCCTTCAATAAAGTCTCGCGCAGCACGGCGAGATCGTCGGGCGAGGCACCCGCCATGATGGCTTCGAGGGTGCTTGCCACTGAGCGGATATCGCCTTTGGCGGCCGATTGCAAAATGTCGGCGACAGCCACGGCCTTGGAAGTTTGCGCCGCGGCCACGGCCTGGCTCACTTCGAAGCGCTCGATGCCGGCGGGCGTCTGGGAAGTGGCGATATCCCCATCCCGGGTGCGGCGCGGTGCTGAATTCGTCCGGGCGGTGCCGGGACGCGTCTTGCCGGGTTGAGAAGTAGTGCTGGGGCGGGAATTCCGGGTCGTGCTCATGGGCCCTCCTCGATCGTGAATGCGATAAATCTCTACTATACTGCGCCGCCGTATGTCGCTGCACGCTGCACTGCGATGTGAGTGGCGTGCATGGATGAGGGCCTCCCTTGCCGCGCAGGGTGACAGTGCTTGGGGCGATTGCATTGGGAACGTCAATGGATTGGGAAAAAAGTCGGCCAGATACCGTGACCGCACGCGGGCTCAAGATTGCCTTGGTTTTCGCGCTCGTCGTCGAACGGCTGCGCGGCCATTACGAATATGGTGAGTGGCTCACCCAGGCGCAGGCGGCGCGGCTCGTGGCGGACTGGCTGGCGCGTTCCGGACGCGCCTTGGCTGCGGCGGAACGGCACAGCCTCGCGGCTGCTAGCGACACGTTGGCGCGGCGCATCGCTGCCGAGCTGAGTCGGCCTGCCGGGCTTTACCTGCTGCATGAGCTAAGCGAAGCGCTCGACCCTGCCCGTGCCTCTGATTTGGCCCAGACCGTCATGGCCGAATGTGAGCGGGTTTGCGATGCGGATGGGGTGGTGT
>JAOAIO010000081.1 GCA_026414665.1 Azovibrio sp. | reverse complement strand
TTGCAAGGGCGTTGGGAATGTTTGCTGGTGCAACATTCCCAGCAAATGTAACGCGCTGCGATAGTCCGAGTTCTTGAGTCAGGCGTGCAAGGGCTGCCTGCTCAGGTCCTTCCCCGACGACAGTCAGCGTTACAGTGGCGGGCAGCCCTTGCAGCGCGGTGATAATGCTTTTGACGTTTTTGCGTGGAATGAGGCTGCCGATGCTGATTAGACGTAATTTTTGTGGGGTGGCGGTTGGCAACGTCAGTGCCAGGAATTGACTGTCAACTCCGTTTGGAATGTGCAGGCAGTGCTCCCCATATTCGGGGAAGAGTCGGTACAGCATTGCTTGCATGGGGGCACTGACGGTGACGATGCGGGCATTGAGCTTGAACACAAGATTGATGAGGCTACGCTTGAAAACATCGTGTTCTAGGTTGCTCCCGTCGGAGCCGCGTAAGGTTGTGATGACGGGTTTCCCCAGCATTTTCCCGACGATGCCACATATCAATCCAGGCATGGCCCAATTTGCATGAATGACGTCGGCGTTACGGCCGTGCCGTAGTGTGGAGAGCGTCATGCTCACCAAGAAAGCTGGAACGAGGAGCCACAGCCATGGGGCTTGTTTTAAAGCCACCGGGATGCCGCCGGGCTCATGAGCGAGTCGTTGCCACGATTTAGGGGCGTAACGAAAGCATTCGACGACAGTCGGGGGGGCTGCAATATGTTGTAATGTGGCGCGGCTGGCGGGGGTCAGGACAGTCAGGCTGTCATCGCGGCCGAGCGCATCGGCCAGTCGTTTCACGAAAATGCCGCTGGGGTTGCCTTCCTGGAGCGGATAGGATGTCGTTACGAGCAGGATGCGTAGCGGGCGCTTGAGGTTGTTGGAGGTGTGAGCTTGCCTTATGGAGGCAAAGGAATTACAGCCGCCAATGAAGAGCATGAGTTGACTGCAGTGCTGGGTCGAGAGGGTCGATGATGCCTTTGACATCGATAATGCAGCCGTTGGGAGTCAGCTTTGCCAGCAGTTTCGCGCAGGAGCATCCGGTAAACTCCCGGTGGGCTACGGCAATGATTAACGCGTCGGCTATAGGTAGATTTTCCCAGTGCTTTAAGTCGATGCCAAATTCTTCTTGAACTTCCTTCGGGTCGGCCACGGGGTCATGGACGTGGACGCAGACTCCGTAACTCCGCAGTTCCTGGATGATGTCGATGACTTTTGTGTTGCGGATGTCGGCGCAGTTTTCCTTGAAGGTGATCCCCAGGACGTTGACCTGGGCCCCCTTGATCGGGCTGCCGCTAGAGATCATCTGCTTGATGGTCTGTTCGGCAATGTACTTGCCCATGCCGTCGTTGATGCGCCGGCCGGCCAGGATGACTTCCGGGTGATAGCCGATGCTCTGGGCCTTGTGGGTCAGGTAGTAGGGGTCAACCCCGATGCAATGGCCGCCGACCAGGCCGGGCTTGAATTTGAGGAAGTTCCATTTGGTGCCCGCGGCGGTGAGGACTTCCTGGGTGTCGATGCCCAGCCGGTTGAAGATTAGGGCGAGTTCGTTCATTAGGGCGATGTTAAGGTCGCGCTGAGTGTTTTCGATAACCTTGGCGGCTTCGGCTACCTTGATGCTGGAGCAGGTGTGGATACCGGCTTTGACGATGGAACGGTAGAGCGAGCTGACTTTCTCGAGCGTTTCTCGTGTGTCTCCGGCTACGACCTTGAGTACATTGGTGAGCGTGTGTTCCCGGTCACCGGGGTTGATGCGTTCGGGAGAGTAGGCGACAAAGAAATCCCGTTTCCAGCGCATGCCGGAGCTTCGCTCCAGCGTCGGGATGCAGATTTCTTCAGTGGCGCCCGGATAAACCGTTGATTCATAAATGATGGTGGCCCCCCGTTTCATATGCCGTCCGGCTTGGTCACTGGCGCCAATGAGGGCGGTAAAGTCTGGTATGTGAGCGCGGTCTACCGGGGTGGGGACGGCAATGATGATGAAGTCGGCTGTCGCTAGTTCATTGGGCGAGTCGGTATAGCGGGCGTGGATGGCTTCGGCCATTTCCTCCGGCGAAATTTCTTTGGCCGGGTCGCGGCCTGTTTGGCAAGCTAGAACTTTATGAGATGCAATATCGAAGCCGATGGTTGGGAATTGTTTTCCGAAAGCGACGACCAGTGGTAGACCGACATAGCCGAGACCGATGACAGCGATGGTGGGGAGGGTGGAGCGAGCCATGTAGCAAACCCTATGACCTGGGCAATAGGCATAATCATATCCGTTTTGGGTAAGAGCGTGGCGAGCTGGTCTGCTCGAGACCTGCCGCCTTAGGGCATCTTGAATGCCCCGCGGCACGTTCGAGGGGCTGTATTGTGCGGCGCTCGCGCCATCGGCCAGTTGCTTGTGCGGCTTTAGTCGTCCTACTTCGTGAGCCGGGTTCTTCCCCCACTCGTGACGGTTTTCGCTGCGCGCTTCAATGCGCTAGGTCGGCTGGGATGACGGCGCGTAGCACGGTTTGGGTCTCGCCCTGGCGGACGCGGTTCGAGAACCACCAGAGGGCGCCTTTTTTGATGGTCCAGTTGGCTTCGGCGCCAGCGAGCAGCAGGGCGGCCATCTGTCCCAGGGCGGGTTGGTGGCCGACGATCAGGGTGGCGCCGGGGGCGTCTGGCCAGCCGGCGGTGGCGATGAGGTCGGCGGCGCCGGCATCGGGGCCGAGGCGGCGGTGGGTTTCAAAGGGCAGGTCGAGCGCCGCGGCGGTTTGCTGCGCGCGCACGGCGGGGCTGACCAGAATGCGCAGTTGCTTGGGCATGTGCTGGTGTAGCCAGCGCGCGAGCTGCCGCGCTTGTTTTTCGCCGCGGTGGGTGAGGCGGCGTTGCATGTCCAGGGGGCCCTCTTCGGCTTCGGCGTGGCGCCAGAGCAGTAAATCCATGTTGTTCCTCCTCTTGAGGGAGCCGCATCCTAAGTGGTGAACATGACAGCTAGCTTACAGCGCTTGTGGGAGCGCCGGGGGCGGGTTGTGATGTTCGCCGGGCCTTGCGTTGCTCCGGTTGGTCGAGGGCCATGGGCTCTTGCCTTGCAAGCCTGTTTGCAACGGCTTCGATTGGCGCCGCAAATAGCATAAAAGGAGCTGGCGTGCGCTGGCTTGGCCGCGGGTTTACGCTTGCGTGAGCAGGGCGAAGCCACGCGCGGCCTTGCTAGGGTCGAGCGGGGTGAGGGGTAGGCTTTGTCGTAGTTGCGCGGCGAGTGCGGCGAGGCTGGCTTCAGGGCCGGCGATGAGTTCGAGTTCGACTTCGTGCAGGGCGGCGCGGCGGCTGTGCGTGCGGATGTAACCGAGATCGAGCGCCAGTTCGATGCGGGCTCCCGCGTGTTCGAGCTGCCAGGCGGTGCGCACGAAGTCGGTGCGAAAGGCGAGTTGTAGGCGCGGCGCGTGGGTTTCGAGCAGGTGGCGCACGGCGGGGGCGTCGATGGGGCTGAAGTCGAGCTGGTCGGGCGGCAGCGGGTATTCCCATTCATACCGGCGCGAGAGGCCCGTGGCGGCGTGCTCGGCGGTTTTGACGGTGAGTAGCCAGCGCGCGCCGATCTGCCGCCGGCGTAGGGCGATGCGGTGCTGGCGTAGCAGTTGCTCGGGGGTGTCGAAGTAGAGATTGCGTAGGCAGCGCTTACTTGCCGGAATGCCGGCGAGTAAGGGGTGCCGGCGCAGGTGCGGGGCTTGGCGCACGGGCAGCGCGAGCTTGAGTTCGATTTCTTGTGGCATGATGGCAGGCGGCGAGCGTTGCCGCGCATCATCGGCGCAAGTCGGGCTGCCGCGCAAGAGGTTTGACAGGTGTTTTGACTTTCGACTAAAATCGCGCCTCTTTGAAATTCTTGTTGGCAAAGGAACGCCGTCGATGAAAACTTTTTCCGCCAAACCACATGAGGTGAAGCGCGAGTGGTTTGTGGTGGATGCCGCAGACAAGGTGCTCGGCCGCCTCGCCACCGAAATCGCGCGCCGCCTGCGTGGCAAGCACAAGGCTATCTACACGCCCCACGTTGATACCGGCGATTTTATCGTGGTCACCAATGTGGACAAGATCCGTGTGACCGGCAACAAGGCTGAAGACAAGAAGTATTACCGCCACTCTGGCTATCCGGGCGGTATCTACGAGACCAATTTCAAGAAGATGCAGCAGCGTTTCCCCGGCCGCGCGCTCGAAAAGGCCGTCAAGGGTATGTTGCCCAAGGGGCCGCTTGGCTATGCCATGCTCAAGAAGCTGAAGTGCTACGCCGGCGACCAGCATCCGCATTCCGCCCAGCAGCCCAAGCCGCTGGAAATCTGAGGGGTTATCTCATGGCCGTCAGCTATTACTACGGTACGGGTCGGCGCAAGAGCGCCGTTGCTCGTGTGTTCATGAAGCGGGGTTCCGGCGCCATCGTCGTCAATGGCAAGCCCGTCGATCAGTTTTTCTCCCGCGAGACCGGCCGCATGGTCGTGCGTCAGCCCCTGGCGCTCGTGAATCAGCTCGATGCGTTCGATATCAAGGTGAATGTCACCGGCGGCGGTGAATCCGGCCAGGCCGGCGCCGTGCGGCATGGCATCACCCGCGCTTTGATCGAGTACGATGCCAGCTTGAAGAGCGCCTTGTCGCGTGCCGGCTTCGTCACCCGCGATGCCCGCGAAGTGGAGCGGAAGAAGGTGGGTCTGCACAAAGCGCGGCGCCGCAAGCAGTTCTCGAAGCGCTAAGCTGGTCTTTCGCAAAAAAGCCGCCGTTGTTCTGGCGGCTTTTTTGTTTCTGGTGTAAGCGGTTATCATGCGCCGGTCTTGGTCGCGGGGCGCTTGGGGGTTGATCCGTGCCGCGCCTGCGCAAATGCTTGGCCTGGGCGCGCTCGCCGCGCAGGACCGTTCGTGCTAGATCGTGATGGGGGGCGACGATGCGTGTGGCAAGAGAGGGAGAGTGGCCATGCCGGTAGCGGCGGCACGCCAGCGGCTCAAGCGCTTGCGTCACCATTTCGGCATCCGCGCCCAGCGGCTGGAGGTGCGGCCGCGCTTGGCTTGGTATGCCTATGCGCTGGGTGGCGCTCTGGCGGCTTGGGCGCTGACGGGGCTGGTGTTGGCGCTGGGACAGTGGTTTCGCGCGCCGGAGGTGCGCGATGTCGAGCAGTTGCGCCAGCGCTTGGCGCAGCTCGAAGCTCAGGTGGTGCAAAGCGGCGGGGCGTTGACCAGCTTGGAGATGACCGCGAGCGCGAATCGCCAGTTGAGCGATGAGTTGCGCGTGCTGGCTGACGATCATGCTGTGCTCAAGGATGATCTGGCGTATTTTCTACGGCTCGTGCCGGCTGGCGCCCGCGATGGCGAGGTGCGCTTGGATCGCTTGGTGGTGCGTCCCGATCCGGCGGTGCCGGGGCGCTATCGTTATTCGGTCTATGTCGGTTATCAGTCCGGTCGGCAGCCCCAGGAGTTCGTGGGCACCCTGGCTTTCGTCTTGACGGTGCTGCGTGAGGGCAAGGAGGTGCAGTTGCCGTGGCCGCCGCCGCGCGCGGCGGCCGATGTGCAGGTGCGGACGCGCCATTGGGCTCGCAAGGAGGGCGTCCTGCAGCTGTCGCCAGGCGAGCGCTTGCTGCGGGCGGAGCTGCGGCTCATGCAAGGCAAGGCGGTGCGGGTGAGCACTTCGGTTGGTTTTTGAGGAGGAGATGTATCGATGTTCGCTAAGAAGAACAAGGGCGCGGCGACGGCCGGCCAAATCGATAGCTTGATTGGCCGTGGGACCCGCATCGAAGGGCATGTGGTGTTCAGCGGCGGCTTGCGCGTGGATGGCGAGATCGTCGGCCGCGTGCTGGCGGAACCGGGCGCGCCGTCGACCTTGGTGTTGAGCGAGCATGGCCGCATCGAGGGCGAGGTGCGCGTCGGCCATTTGATCGTCAATGGCTGCATCGATGGCCCGGTCACGGTGAGCGAGTTTTTGGAGATGCAGCCCAAGGCGCGGATCAACGGCGATGTCAGTTATGCGATGATCGAAATCCAGCAGGGCGCGGTGGTGGAAGGGCGCTTGCTGCTGCATCCGCAGGCAGCGCCGGAACCAAGTCCAGAAAAAACCGACTAATGAGCTTGACCCTGCCGTTGCCGGCTTCGATAATCGCCCCACTTTTAGGAGTTGCACATGAGCGAAGAAATGAATGCGCCCCTCATCTTTACCGACAGCGCTGCCGGTAAGGTGCGGGAGTTGATCGAGGAAGAGGGAAACCCCAATCTCAAGCTGCGGGTGTTCGTGACCGGGGGCGGTTGCTCCGGCTTTCAGTATGGCTTTACCTTCGATGAGGAGGCCAGCGAGGACGATACGCAGTTGGAGAAGGGCGGCGTCACGCTGTTGATCGACCCGATGAGCTACCAGTATCTGGTAGGCGCCGAGATCGATTACACCGAGGGGCTAGAGGGTTCGCAGTTCGTGATCCGCAACCCCAACGCGACTTCGACTTGCGGCTGTGGTTCCTCGTTTTCGGTTTGAGGCTGCATCGCGCTGAACAAAAAACGGCACCCGCGGGTGCCGTTTTTTGTTGGCAGGGCCTTGTGGCCCGGGTTCTAGCGTGCCCAGCCGCGCGGCGGATTCACGAGGCGCGGCTGGGCCTCGTGGGGGGCGGCGCTGCGCAGCGTGCGCCGTCCTTCCTTGCGGGGGCGGCGCGCCAGACGCCTTGCATCTGCCTTGCCTGGCGCGGCTTTGCAGCGACCTGTTAGGCGGCGAGCAAGCCGCGCATCTTTTGCAGGGCTTTGCTTTCGATCTGACGAATGCGTTCGGCGGAGACTTGGAACTCGGCGGCGAGTTCGTGCAGGGTGGCGGCTTCGCCTTCCGCCAGCCAGCGCGCTTCGATGATGCGACGGCTGCGCGGGTCGAGCCCGTCCAGCGCCTGGCGCAAGCCTTCGTCTTGTAGGCGGGCGTAGTCGCGGGCTTCGATCACCTGGCTTGGTTCGTAGTGCGAATCAGCCAGATAATCGATCGGGGCGAAGGTGTCTTCGCCATCCTCCGGGCTGCCTTCCAGGGCCATGTCGTGGCCGCTCATGCGCGTTTCCATTTCGCCGACCTCCTCAGGCTTGACGCCGAGCTTGGCGGCGATTTCGGCGGTCTGCTCGGGTGTCAGGCTGTGTTCGCCTTCAAAGCCGTTTTTCAGGCTGCGCAGGTTGAAGAACAGCTTGCGCTGGGCTTTGGTGGTGGCCACTTTGACGAGCCGCCAGTTCTTTAGGATGTACTCGTGAATCTCCGCCTTGATCCAATGAATGGCGAAGGAAACGAGGCGCACGCCGCGGCTCGGGTCGAAGCGCTTGACGGCCTTCATCAGACCGATGTTGCCCTCTTGAATGAGGTCGGCATGGGGTAGGCCATAGCCGAGATAGCCGCGCGCAATCGAAATCACTAGGCGCAGATGGGAGAGGACCAGCTGCCGAGCAGCCTCCAAGTCGCCTTCTTCGTGAAAGCGGCGCGCCAGCCGGGTTTCCTCTGCCTCGGAAAGGATGGGCATACGATTGGCGGCCTGGATGTAGGCCTCGATGCTGCCTGCTGTCGAGGGAAGGGGAAAAGCCAGGGCTTGAGTCATGGTTCTCTATCCTCCTGATGGTTTGCGCATAGTTTAGCACTCGCTGCATGAGAGTGCTAAAGGCGGCGAAAGTTCGCGCTGTGTGGTTAATCCATCTGGCGTAGCGCGATGCTGACCGAGAGCTGGGCGCCGAGCCAGCCGAGACCGGCGCCGATGCCGGCAAGCAGGACGATAAAACGCGGCGAGAGGCCAATGAGCGTGAATGTGCTGCCGTATAGGCTGGCCAATTCGGCGACGGGGCCGGCTAGGGCGTCGAGGCCGAGGCGGATGATGAGGCCGGCGGCAAGGCCACCAAGCGCGCCTTGCAGGGCGCCGGAATAGTAGAACGGGCGGCGGATGAAAGCATCGGTGGCGCCGATCAGCCGCGCGACTTCGATTTCTTCGGCTTGCGCCAGCACTTGCAGGCGGATGGTGTTGAAGGTGACGGCGACGAGAGCCAGACCGAGCACGGTCGCGAGCAGCACGATCTGTCTCTTATACACATCTGACGCTGCCGACGAGCG
>JAOAIO010000080.1 GCA_026414665.1 Azovibrio sp. | reverse complement strand
TATCCCAGAAGGCCAGACCGGTCACACCCTTGGGTTCGAGCTTGGCAAGCAGCTGCTTACCCACAGGCCCGTTGGTGACTTTGTGCAGATCGTCGTAACCATCGAAGATGTAGGGCAGGTCGAACACTTCGAACTCACGCACGCCCAGGGGGCCGAACTTCGCCAGGGAGGGCGCCAGCATCTGCACAGCCCCCAGCTGCAAGGCCTCCATCTCTTCCTTGTCTTTATAGAGGGTGCTGTTCGGGTAGACCTCGACCTTCACCTTACCCTTGGTCAGCTCGCCGGCCCGCTTGGCGAAGAAGTCGGCCGCCTTGCCCTTGGGCGTATCCTGGGCCACCACGTGGCTGAATTTGATGACGATCGGCTGTTGCGCGGTAGCCGTGGCCGTCACGGCGCACGCCAGAAGGCCGAACAGCAATGAAGAAATTTTCATGTTTTCTCCTCCAATGATTGGAAAAAATGCACGCATCGCCTGGCAGACGGCCCAGGAACGATCATGTGATTATGGCCAAGCCAAAGGTAATAATGAAATTGTGGAAACCCGCAGCCCCGAACAGCGCAGCCACGCCATGCCACCGGTCACGCGCCCCGGCTTCGGTTAAGATGCCCGGCATGTCCGAAGCCTCTACCGTTTCCGCGCACGCCCAAGGCCTGGGCTGGATGCTGGCGCTGCCCAAGCTGGGCACGGCCTTGCTCATCGTCGCGGTCATCGCGCTGCTCTGGCTCTTGCATCGCAACGACCTGCAAGAGCAACGCGCCACGCTCATTAGCGACGTGCTCTGGCTCGAACAGAATCTGCGCTTTCACTTATCCGGCAGCGAAAGCCAGTTGCAGCAGCTGGCCCAGGACCTAGGCCAGGACGACCAGCAGCGCATCTTTCGCCTGCGCGGCCAGCACCTGCTCAACAATGCCGCCGAACTCACGCGCTTGAGCCTCGTCGACGAACGCTTACGCGTGATCGACACGCTGCCGGCCAAAGCGCCGGTGACGCTGCGCCCGGAATACCGGGATCTCTATGAACAAGCACGCGCCCTCGGCCGCCCCAGCTACGCCCGCCCTAGTCTGGGCAAGGAAGGCGCCAAGCAGAGCGTGCTGATCCCGATATACGGCCGCCGGAACTTCAACGGCTTCATGCTCGCCGAGCTCGACTTGCAAGTCCTGCTCCGCAACCAGGTGCCTTGGTGGTTCGCAGAGAAATACCAGGTACGGCTGATCGACGACAGCGGCACCGAATATGCCGCCAAATCCAAGGTAGCCGGCACCCCCAGCCTCAATTATTTGCTGCCGCTCGACCCGCCCGGCTACGGCCTCGGCCTCGAAGTCACGGCCTACGGCAGCCGCGACAACACGGCGCAGCGCATTCTGGCCGTCGCCATTGTCTGTCTATCGCTTGGCGTGTTCTGGAGCCTTTGGGCGATTCGTCGGCTGATCCGCCGGCGCATGGAAGTCGAAGCCGCGCTGCGCGAGGAACACGCCTTCCGCCAGGCCATGGAAGACTCGCTCACCGCCGGAATGCGGGCACGCGACCTCGAAGGCGCGATCATCTATGTCAACCCGGCGTTTTGCCGTATGACCGGTTTCACGGCAGAAGAGCTGATCGGGCACAAGCCGCCGATGCCTTACTGGGATCCGGACGAAATCGAGGAAACCATGGCCCTGAACCGCGCCGTGCTCTCGGGCAACGCCCCGAGCGACGGCTTCGAGATCAACTTCCGGCGTAAAGACGGCTCTCCCTTCCGCGCCCTGATCTACGAAGCGCCGCTGATCGACGGCAGCGGCCAGCACGTCGGCTGGATGGGTTCGGTACTCGACGTGACGGAAAAGCGCCGGGCCGAGGAGCTGGCGCGCCAGCAGCAAGAAAAACTGCAATTCACCGCGCGGCTCGTGACCATGGGCGAAATGGCCTCGACCCTGGCGCACGAGCTCAACCAGCCGCTTGCCGCCATCGCCAGCTATGCCGCCGGCTGCGCCAACCGCTTGGCGAGCGACCGCTGGCAGCCCGAGGAAATCCGCGCCGCGCTCGACAAGCTTGGCCGCCAAGCCCAGCGCGCCGGCGAGATCATCCGCCGGGTGCAGTCCTTCGTGCGCAAGAGCGAGCCGAAACTCCAGCCCTGCCGCCTGGAAAGCGTGATCGAAGACAGCTTGGTCCTCGTCGAAGCCGATGCCCGCACACGCGGCATCAGCATCGATTTCCAGCCGGAAACGGCGTTGCCGCCGATCATGGCAGACCAGGTGATGATCGAGCAGGTACTCCTCAACCTGCTCCGCAATGCCATGGACGCGCTGGCCGACACCCCGGCACCGGAGCGCCGCATCACGCTGCAAGTCCGCAATCTGCCGCAGGAAGTAGAGGTACGGGTACGCGATCAGGGCGCGGGTCTCGCGCCCGAAGCCGCGCAGCGCCTGTTCGAAGCCTTCTTCACCACCAAGCCGGACGGCATGGGTATCGGTCTATCGATCTGCCGTTCCATCATAGAATTCCATCGAGGCCGCCTGTGGTATGAACCCAACCGGCACCCTCCCGGGTCCCGGGGCACCACCTTCATCTTCACGCTACCCAAAGAAGCTCATGACGACCCCCCACGCCCACCTGGTGGATGACGACGAAGCCATCCGCGATGCGCTCTCCTGGCTGCTGCAATCGCGCCAGATTCCCTGCCGCAGCCATGCCAGCGCCGAAGACTTCATGGCGGCAGATCCAGCGCAGATGCGCGGCTGCGTCGTGCTGGACATCCGCATGAACGGCACCAGCGGCCTAGAGCTGTTCGATACGCTGCTCGCGCGCGACATCCGCTTGCCCGTGATCTTCCTTACCGGCCATGGCGACGTGCCGATGGCGGTAGCCGCCCTCAAAAAAGGCGCCTACGACTTCTTTGAAAAGCCCTTTGACGACAACGCCCTCGTCAATCGCGTCATCGAAGCCATGGAACACGATGCGCGCCAGCGCAGCGCCCTGGCCTCGGCCCAGACCATCGCCAGCCGTCTCGCCACCCTCTCCAGCCGCGAACGACAGATCATGGATTTGATTCTGGCCGGCAAGCTCAACAAGATCATTGCCGACGAGCTGCGCATCAGCATCCGCACCGTCGAAGTGCACCGCGCCCGGCTCTTGGAAAAAATGGGGGTCAAAACCGCCGTCGAGCTCGCCCAACTGCTCAAGCGGCTGGACTGACGCCTGCCTCCAGGCAAGGTAGCCATCCCGGCTCCGCCGCGCGGCATTGCCAATCGGCCGCCAGCGCCACGCCGACGCAAGCCACGAGCTCGCCATCGACATAGATGAAGGGCAGATAGGCTCGCTCCCAAGGCGGGATGTCACTCTCCTGCAACAGCTTCTTCAAAGCCCGCCGGGGTCGGCCCGGACCGGGGCAAAGGCGCTCGCCGCCTTGCCGCAGACGCACCTCCAGCCGCCGACCGGCCAAGCGTGCCTGGCTGATCCCCGCGCCCACGCTGGGCACGAGCCGCAAGCGCGCGCCGCCCCAAAGAAGCGCCCCTTGCCCATCCCAAGCACAGGGCACGGGGCGCTGCCGGTGCGGCACCCGATAAAGCTGCCCGCGCCAGACGCAGACGCTACCCTCGCGCAAGCGCAGCTCGGGCGCTCCCTCGGCCACGGCCAATTGCCGCAGCCACTCGGACAGCGCCGCGGCTTCGGGAACCTGCCAGCCAACCTGACGTAGCCACCAGCGCAGCCAGTTGGCTTGGCGCGCCGGATCGAGTTGCAGCAAACGCTCGCGCTGCGCCTCGAGCACGGCATCGTCCTGCCGCGCCAATACGTCGAGCAAGCCCCAAGCCTCGGCAAAATGCCCAGCCGCCCGGGCAAGATTCGCCTCGACGGCGGGGAAGACCTCGGCTAAGCGCGGCAAAATGCGCTGGCGCAAAAAATTGCGGCGATAGCGGATGTCCTGATTGCTCTCATCTTCGACCCAAGCAAGGCCCGCCGTTCGAGCATAGCGCTCGACATCCGCTATCGCCCAGGTCAAGAGCGGGCGCAACAGCCAGAGACCGGCCTCGGCGCGGCACACCGGCATGGCCGCCGCGCCGGCCACGCCGCTGCCCCGGCACAGGTTGAAAAGTAGCGTCTCGGCCTGGTCGCGGCGATGGTGTCCCAGGGCGAGATAGCGGGCGCCGCTTTCCCGGTACGCCCGGTAACGCGCCGCCCGCGCGGCGGCCTCGAGCCCCCGGCCCGCGTCTGGCTCGACTCGCACCGGAACGATGGATAAGGGGATTTCCCAATCGCGGCACAACGTCGCGCAGAAATCGGCCCACGCATCGGCATGGGGCGAAAGGCCGTGGTGCACGTGAATGGCCCGCACCCGTGGCCAAAAGGTCTTGCACAGGTGCAGGAGGACGACGGAATCGCGCCCGCCGGAAAGGCCGACCCAGAGTTCGGCCGCGGCGGGCAGGTGGGCCTGCAGCACGGCTGCAAACCCGGCGGACAGATCAGCGGGGAGCCTGTTCCTTGAAGCGGCCATAGGCCATGAGGCGCTCGAAGCGGGCTTCGAGCAGCTCCGCGGTGGATAAGCCGGAAAGCTGCTTCAAACCATCCTGCAAAGCCTTCTTGAGATTCTGGGCCATGAGGCCATGATCGCGGTGCGCGCCACCGCACGGCTCGTTGACCACCTTGTCGATGAGGCCTAGCGATTTCAGCCGCGCCGCGGTGATGCCCATGATCTCGGCGGCTTCGGCGGCCTTCTCGGCGCTCTTCCAGAGGATGGAGGCGCAGCCTTCGGGCGAGATCACCGAATAGGTCGAGTATTGCAGCATCTGCACCACATCGCCGACGGCAATCGCCAGCGCCCCGCCGGAACCGCCCTCGCCAATGACGGTGACGATGATCGGGGTCTTGAGCCGGGCCATCTCGTAAAGATTGCGGCCGATGGCCTCGGATTGACCCCGCTCCTCCGCGTCAATGCCAGGATAAGCCCCCGGCGTATCGACGAAGGTGAATACCGGCAGGCGGAACTTCTCCGCCAGTTTCATCAGCCGCAACGCCTTACGATAGCCTTCAGGACGGGGCATACCGAAATTGCGATAGATCTTTTCCTTGGTATCGCGCCCCTTCTGATGGCCGATCACCACGCAAGCCTCGCCATTGAAGCGGGCCAGGCCGCCGACGATGGCCTTGTCATCGGCAAAGGCCCGGTCGCCGTGCAGCTCCTCGAAATCGGTGAAGATGCGCGTCACGTAATCGAGGGTGTAAGGCCGCTGCGGGTGGCGCGCCACCTGAGCAATCTGCCAGGGGGTAAGGCGGGCGTAGATATCCTTGGTGAGGGCCCTGCTTTTTTCCGACAGCCGCTCGATTTCGTCGGAGATATCGACAGCGGAGTCTTCTTGGCCGAAGCGCAGCGCTTCGATCTTGCTTTCCAGTTCGGCGATCGGCTGCTCAAAATCGAGAAAGGTGGTTTTCATCCGGGGCCCGAAATTTTTGGAAGGCGGGGATTTTACCCCCAAAAACGGCGCTGCAAATACGCAGCGCGCCCGCATTTCAGCCGTAACGCCCGCCAACGAAGGGGTTGAAGCGGCGCTCATCCCCCAAGGTGGACATGGGGCCGTGCCCGGGAATGAAATCGACTTCGTCCCCCAGCGGAAAGAGCTTGTCACGGATCGAAGCCATGAGCGCCGCCGCATCGCCGCCGGGAAAATCGGTGCGCCCGACGGAGCCCTGGAACAAGATGTCACCCACTAGCAAGAGCCGGCTCGGACGGTGATAGAACGCCACATGCCCCGGGGTATGGCCAGGGCAATGCAACACCTCGAGCTCCACCGCGCCAAAGCGCACCCGGTCGCCGTGCTGGAGCCAACGACTGGGCTCGAAGCTACACACCGACGGAAAGCCGAACATGCGCGATTGCTGCGCCATGCCCTCGATCCAAAAACGATCCGCCTCGCCCGGACCTTCGATGCGCGCCCCGAGGCGCTCGGCCAGCTCCGCCACGCCGCCAGCGTGATCGATGTGGCCATGGGTCACGAGAATGGTGGCCAGGCGCAGCCCTTCGCGCTCGAGCACGGCCAAGATGCGCTCGACATCGCCTCCGGGGTCTACCACGGCAGCCTCCCGGGTCGCTTCACACCAGAGGACGGAACAATTCTGCTCGAACGGCGTTACGGGAACGATGGTATAGCGCATGGCCTGTCTGCCGAGAAAACGGAGCGGCGATTATCGCACGCCCGCTCTTCCCAAAGCAGAGGGCCGGCATTACCATTGCCCGCAGCGCCCGCACGAACCCAACTATTGCGCTCAAATCAAAAACTTGGATCACTTTCTTGAAGTGGAGACCGCGCCATGCTCGACCATCCCCTGCCGGAACTCGACGACTGGGTGGTGTATTTCAGCGAACGCGAGCTACCCGTGCTGCGCCACACCCGCCGTCAACTCGAAAGCGCCCGGGAGAACATGGCCAAGGTCTCCGGCAAGGTGCTCGCACGCATCATTCTGCAAGACCCACTCATGGCCGTGCGCGTGCTCGCTTACATCCAGCCCTTGACCGGCAAGCGCCTGCATCACGACGTGACGACCATCGCCGGCGCCCTCATGATGCTAGGCATCGAGCCTTTCTTCCAACGCTTCGAATACCTCGTGACCCTCGAAGACACCCTCAAGGGCTGTCCGCCGCAAGCCCTGCTCGGCGCCCTACAGGTCATTCGGCGCGCCCAACAGGCCTCGCACTACGCCTACGAATGGGCGATCTGGCGGGTGGATATCAACCCCGAAGAAGTCGCGCTGGCCGCGCTGCTACACGATCTGGCGGAAATCCTGCTCTACTGCTTCGCTCCCCACCTGGCCCTGGAAATCCGCAGCATGCAGCAGGCGGACCCCCAGCTGCGCAGCATCACCGCCCAGGAGAAGGTGCTGGGCATCCGCCTCATGGATATCCAGGCCGCCCTGTGCCGCGCCTGGCATCTGCCCGACCTGCTCCTGAAACTGATCGACGACGAGCACGCCGACCACCCCCGGGTGAAGAACGTGGTGCTGGCGGTGAATCTGGCCCGGCACCTGGCCCACGGCTGGGACGATGCCGCCATCCCCGACGACCTCAAGGCCATTTCGGCCCTGCTCAATCTCTCCGAGGAAGCCCTGGGCCAGCGCCTGGGGCTGGCCCCGCCGCCCCCGGCCGGGGAACCGGATCAGCCGCAGTAACGCAGGGCTTCCCAGTCCAGCAGCATTTCCGGCATCTGGTAGGCCTGGAACAGGACATACAGCCCCCAGGCCGCCAGCCCCGCCCCGAGCAGCCATCCCAGCCAGCGCCCGCCTTTCATGATGCGTCGCCCTGGCGCAGGGGCCGCTCGCTGATGGGCCAGGCCAGGGCCGCCGCCAGCACGGAAAGGCCGATCACCCAGGCCCAGGCCAGGCCGTAGGAACCGCTCTGGTCGAAGATCCGCCCGCCCATCCAGGCCCCGAGGAAGCTGCCCAGCTGATGCCCGAGGAAAACCACCCCGGCCAGCATGGACAGGTAGCGCAGTCCGAAGATCTGGGCGATCAGGCCGTTGGTGAGCGGCACCGTGGCCAACCACAGCAGCCCCATCAGGGCGGCGAACAGCCACACCCCGGGCAGGCCGATGGGCAGGTAGAGCAGCATCAGGACGGCCAGGATGCGCAGGCCGTAGATCAGGGCGAGCAGATTCTTCTTGCTGGCGAAACCGCCCCACCAGCCGAACAGGAAGGAGCCGAAGATGTTGAACAGTCCGATCAGGGCCACGGCGGTCATGCCCACGTTGGCGTTGTAGCCCCCGTCCACCAGGTAGGCGGGCAGGTGCAGCATGATGAAGGCGGTCTGGAAGCCGCAGACGCAATAGCTCCAGAACAGCAGATGGAAGCTGGGCTGGGCCAGGGCTTCCCTGAGGGCCTGGCCCACCGACTGCTGGGCCCCCGGGGTGGCGCGGGCCGGGCCGTCGGCCAGCAGGGCCGCCAGGGGAGCAATCAGGCCCACCCCCAGGGCCAGCCAGAGCAGGGCCGCCTGCCAGCCCCAGGCATTGATCATGGCCTGGCCCACGGGCAGCACGGCAAACTGGCCGAAGGAGCCGCCGGCGCTGACCACCCCGAGGGCCAAGCTGCGCCGGGCCGGCGTCACGTGGCGGCCCACCACCCCCATGACCACGGCAAAGGTGGTGCCGGACAAG
>JAOAIO010000007.1 GCA_026414665.1 Azovibrio sp. | reverse complement strand
GGCTGAGGATGATTTCATTGCCTTCTTGGCTAAGGCTAAGGCTGATCTCGCCGATTTCCTCCTTGCCCGCGGCTAAGCGCTGTTCGCGCGGCTCCAAGCCGTGCGCCACGGCGTTGCGCAGCATGTGTTCGAGCGGCGGCAGAATTTTTTCCAGCACCGAGCGGTCGAGTTCGACCTGCCCGCCCTGTAGTTCGAGGTTGGCGCGCTTGCCCAGTTCCTTGGCGGTTTGGCGCACGAGCCGGTAGAGGCGTTCGCTCTGGCTAGCGAACGGCACCATGCGCACGCTCATCAGCGATTGCTGCAGGCTGCGGTTGAGGCGGGCCTGGGCGATGAGCGCGGCGTTGGCGTCGTCGAGATTCTTGAGCAGGTTTTGCTGCACCGTGGCCACGTCGTTGACCGACTCGGCCATCATCCGGGTGAGTTCTTGGAAGCGGGTGAAGCGGTCGAGCTCCAGGGGGTCGAAATCGGCTTTGGCCTCGTGCCGGGTATGGGCCTGGATCTGCGATTCGGCCTGGATTTCGATTTCGCGCAGCTGGTGGCGCAGACGAATGACGTTGCCGGTCAAATCGAGCAGGGATTCCTTGAGCTCGCGCATTTCGCCTTCGATGCGGGCGCGGGCGATCGAGAGCTCGCCGGCTTCGTTGACGAGTTGGTCGACCAGGTCGGCGCGCACCCGCAGCACGGCCTTTTGGCCGATTTCCGGTTCGGGTGGCTCCGCGGCCGGGCTGCCGACGGCGCCGACGACTTGCACGGAAGCCGTGGCCGGGCTGGCGGGCGCCTCGGTCGGGGCTGGCGCGGCCGCATCTGGCGCCGCGGCTGCCGGCGTGGCGGGGGCGGCCGCGCTGTCGGGCAGGCTGGGCAGGCTGAAATCGCCGGCTTGGTAGCGCTCCACGGTTTGTGCGAGCAGGTCGCAGGCGGTTTCGATTTCGTCAAGGTCGGCCGGGCTCACCTCGGCGGCGTGCGCAAGCTCGCTGACCCGGCTTTCGATGGCGTGCGTGAGCTGGCCGAGGCTCATGGCGCCGGCCATGCGCGAGCTGCCTTTGAAGGTGTGTAGCAGCCGGGCGAGGGCATTCGGGGCGGCGCTGTCGCCCGGCGCGGCGCGCCAGGCGGCGATTTGGGTCTGGAAGCCGGCGACCAGCTCTTGGGCTTCTTCAAGGAAGATGGGCAGGAGCTGCTCGTCCATCTCGTCGTGCAAGATCGGCGCTTGCTCGGCTGGGGCGGGGCTGTCCGGGGCGGGCGCGGGCGGCGCGGCTTCGGCCGTGGCCGTCTCGGCTTCGGGCGGGGGAGCGATGTTGTCGAGCGCTTCACCGAGCACGGTTTCGAGGTTCTTGTCGCCGCTTTCGGTGGCCGGGTAAATCTGGGCGAGGGCATCGATCAGCGCTGGCTGGGCTTCGGGCATCTGGCCCTGGGCCATGCGCGCGAACATGCTTTCGAGCATGTCCATGGTCTGACGCAGGACTTCCAGCCCTTCGACACTGTCGGGGTGCTGGGCCGCGTCACGGCGCAAGAGCGCGTGTTCCAGGGCTTGGCCGAGCTTGTTGATCGGGGTGATGCCGACGGTGCCGGCGATGCCGGCTAGCGTGTGCGCCGCCCGCCCGATTTCGAACGGGGTAGGCATGTTCGGGGTCTGCGCCAGCTCGGCGAGGAAGCGGTGCAGCGTGTCCATGTGGCCACGCGCTTCGTCACGGAAGATTTCGTAGAGCTGCGGCGAGATGGCGAGACTCTGGCTTGCCGGCGTGTCTGGCGTGGGAGGCGCAGCCGGAACCGGGGCGGCTGCGCTAGAGGCGGCCGCGGGACTGGCGGCGTCGGGCGCTTGCGCGCTGGCGCCATCGGCGTCGAGGTCGATGCTGAAATCGAGGTCGGCGGCCAAGGCGGCTGCGGCGGGGGCGGCGATGCACGCCTCCGTGGCGGCGGAGTCCGCGCCGAGGCCGTCGAGCGGGCCGAGATCGAAACGCGAGGCGAGGAGCTCGTCCGGCATCGCATCCGCGGCTTCAGCGGGTTCCGGGGTTTCGACCGGGCTGGCCGCGACAGCGCCGCCGCCGGAAGTGGCGGGGGCGGCTGGGGCGGCGCTATCCGCGCCGCGCAGACGTTCGGCCAGGGCGATCAGCGGCTTGGGATCGGGCATGAGGCCATCGCCGCTGGCGAGGTGCTCGACCCAGACGCTGAACACTTGGTGCGCCAGGCCGATCATGTCGAGCAGCTCGGGGGTGACTTCGAGTTCCTGGCGCAGCCAGAGGTTGAGCGTTTGTTCGACGGCCCAGGCGGTTTCGCCCAGGTCCTTGAGGCCGACCATGCGGCCGCTGCCTTTCAAAGTGTGCGACGAGCGCCGGATGGTGGTGAGGGTGTCGACGTCGTGCGGCTGGCGGCGCAGGATGGCAAGGTTGCTGTCGATGGTGGCGAGCACTTCCCGAGCTTCTTCGAGGAAGATGTCGAGCAGCTCGGCGTCGAGCTCATCGGTGCTGGCCTGGGCGAGTTGCAGGGTTTCGGCCGAAGGCGCGGGCGTCTCGGGTTGGGCGTTGAGCGGTGCTAGCGCGGCCTCGACGGCTTGCATCTGTGGCGCCTCTTCGCCCGGGCTGGTGGTAAGCGCGGCGAGCGCGGCCTTGGCCTGGGCGAGCAAGGCCTGGTCGGCGACCAGGTCGGCATCTTTTTGCAGGGCTTCGAGGTGGGCCTGCAAATCGTCGCGGAGCGCCGGGTCGTCGGGCTTGGCCTTGAGGGCTTCGAGTAGGGCGTGGGTTTCGCGCTTTAGCCGGTTGAGCTGGCTTTCGACCGAGAGGTCGGCTTCGGCCACGGGTTCGAGCGCCGCATCGGCGTCGACTTCGGTCTGGGCAGCGGCCGGCTTGCCTTGCAGCTTGTCGAGGAAGGTCTGGAAGTCGGTGTTGCCGTGCTGCAGGGCGTCGACGAAGAAGCCAAGAATGGAGAGCTGTTGCGCCACCTGCTCGAAGATGCCGGGCGCGGCTTCGACATCGTGCTGGGCGAAACGTAGGATCTCGCGTTCGCAGTCGTGCAGATAGCGCACTGCGGCATCCTGGCCGAGGATGGTGAGGGCGCCGGCGATTTGGCGCAGCGGGCCTTCGAGGGCCGCGGCTTCGGGACGTTTGCTGGGGTCGCGGAAATAGACATCCAGCGTTTGTTCGATCTGCGCCAGATTGCTTTGGATCTCGCGCGCGACTTGCGCCATGAGCAGCCGCTCCTGGGCCCGGCGCGACATTTCGTCGAGCAGGGGCACGTCGGCATCCGCCGGGGTCTCGCCAGCCATGCAGGTGTGTAGGCGCTTGACCATCAGGTCGACCTGCTCGGGGAAATCCTGGCCGAGGTGGTTGTAGTGTTCCAGCGCGGTCTGGATCAGCAGCAGGGCGGTGGCGATTTCCATCGCGACGCTGTCGGATTGGCGCGAAGGTTGTTGCGCCAGCCAGTTGGCGGCGGCGGTGAGGGTTTGCGCCAGTCGGTTTAGGTCCGGGTGTTCGAGCTGGGTGGCGAGCTGGGCGCTGTGCCGGGTCTGCTCGACGAAGGCGCTGAGCGCCGTGGCGCTGCCGGCGCAGAAGCGGTTCCACTGTTCTTCGGCGGTGGCGATGGTCTCGCGTAGGCGACGTAGGGTGGCCTCTTGCGGGGCGTTGCTCGCCGGGCGCCGGGTGTCCCGGCTGGGGATGAGGCTGGCGAGCCGGTAGGTCGACTGAATTTCTGCCAGGAGTGGATCGGCGCTTGCCGGGCTGTGGGCGATGAAATAGAGGCAGTCGCGTTGCAAGCGCTCGGCTACGCCAGGATTGCCTTCGAGGAGGCGGCGGATTTGCAAGTCGATGCGGGCGCATAGGGCGCGGGCGTCACCGGCGCGCGCGGCGCCATGCGCCAGGGCCGTGATGAGGCCCAATGCGGCCCACCAGAAGGCGCGCGCCGAGGGCGAGATCTGCGTGGCTTCGATGCGGCGCAGCGCTTCTTGCATCAAGGCTAGGCCGTCTTGGCTCTCGGGGCTGCCTTCCGGGTGGCGTAGCCAGTTGAGCAAGCCTTTTTGGAAGCGGCTGCGTTCGGAGCGAATCAGGCGCGTGCGCTCTTCATGGGTGAGCGGCACGCCAGCCGGGCGCTTGGGTGGGCGTAGGCTCAGATCGGGGAAGAACAGGTCGGTCGGGCTGGCCGGCTTCTGACCGCAGGCGGCGGCGACGGCTTGGTAGACGGGTAACAGCCGCAAAGGCTGGTTCGGCTCTCCGGCGATGAGATCGTCGAGATACTGGCGCAGCGCGGCAAAGGCTTCGCGGGCGGCTTCCGGCGCGGCCGCGGGGTTGGCGATTTCGCCATTTTCGAGCGCGAGCAGCAGGGCTTCGAGGGCTTCGCTAAGCTGGGTGACGCCATCCAGACCCACGACGGACAGGGCGCCGTGAACCTGGTGCAGGTGCGTGCGGCAGAACTTGAGTTGGGTGAGATCACCTTGCTCCTGGTAGTTTTGGAGCGCCTCCGTGGCCCGTTCTAGGGCGAGGTCGATCTCTCCTTTGACCCAGGTGAGCGGTCCCAGGTCGAAGTCGGTGGCTGCATTCATGAGCGATGGTTTCTCAGCTGACCTTGAAGCCGGCGACGGAACCCTTGAGTTCGGAAGCCAGGGCGGTGAGTTCATCCACGGCCTCGGCGGTGCGCGTGGTGCCGGCTGTGGTTTGTTCGGTGATGCGCAGGATGTCCTGCATCAGTTCGGCCACTTGGGTGGCGGACTGGGACTGCTTCTGGGTCGCGGCGGAAATGTTTTCGATCAGGGCCGCGAGATCGCGCGACACTTGGCCAATCTCGGCCAGCGCCTGACCGGCGGCGTCGGAGCGCTTGGCGCCTTCGACCACGCCCTGGGTGGACTTTTCCATGGCGGACACCGCGTCTTGGGTGTCGGTCTGAATCGTCTTGACCAGGGCCGAGATTTGCTTGGTCGCTTCGGCGGAGCGTTCGGCGAGGCGCTGCACTTCTTCCGCCACGACGGTGAAGCCGCGCCCGGCCTCGCCGGCGGAGGCGGCCTGGATGGCGGCGTTCAAGGCGAGCACGTTGGTTTGTTCGGTAATGTCGGAAATCAGCTCGACGATTTCGCCGATCTCTTGCGAGGATTCGCCGAGCCGCTTGATGCGCTTCGAGGTTTCCTGGATCTGCTCGCGGATTTCGTTCATGCCGCGGATCGAGTCTTGCACGGCGGCGGCGCCCTTCTCGGCAGCGGCGAGCGAGGCCCGTGCCACTTGGGCGGACTGGTTGGCGTGTTCGGATACGGCATTCATCGATTGCGCCATCTCCAAGGCGGAGCTACCGGCGGTGCCGATCTCGCGGGCCTGCTTTTCCGCGGCTTCGAGCAGCTCGGCCGAGGTACGGCGAGCGATTTCGGTGGCCTGGGTCACCCGGTTGGCCGCGTCGTTGATGCGCCCGACCAGGACGCGCAGTTCTTCGATGGTGTAGTTGATCGAGTCGGCGATGGCCCCCGTGATGTCTTCCGACACCGTGGCGGTCACGGTCAGGTCGCCGTCGGCCAGGTCGCCCAGCTCGTTCATCAGGCGCAAGATAGCCTCCTGATTTTGGCGATTGGTGGTTTCCGATGCGAGCCGCTGGCGTTCCGACTCTTCGGCGCGGCGGCGGGTGTCATCGAGATAGATCTTGCCGAGCCAGACGAGCACGGCCACGGCCAGCGCCGTGAGCAGCGTGACGCTGGCGATGAACAGGCCCCGCGAGCCATATTCGCGCTGATAAGCGGCGCTTAGCGCGTCGGCTTCGGCGAGCAGACTGTCGCTGTCGCGGAAGATGCGCGCTCCGGCTTGCTTGGCGAGCACCAAGGGCTGCATGTTGCCGAGAATGCCGGCGATGGCTTCGCGGTAATCGTTGAATACGGCGGTGAGCTGATTGAGCTTTTCCTTGGTTTCCGGTGGGGTGCTCGGGTTGTTCGCCAGGCTCTCGAGGATGTCTTTGAAGGCATTGGGGTCCTTGCCGAGCAAGAAGGCGACTTCGGGGTTGATGGTGTCGCCGCCGAGCAGGGCGCTGGCGTTCTTGGCGATGCGCTGGGTCAGCATCACGAGCTGGTTGGCCGCGGCGATGTCGCGGGCTGCGGCGCCGCCTTGCAGCTTGAGGGTGGCGACCTGTTCGGTGAGTTCGAGGAGCTCGGGGTTGCGGCCGTCGATCGAGGCGACGTTCTTGCCCAGGCCGACCAGGCTCTTTTCTTGGGCGATCAGCGTGGCGGCGTCTTTTTCGACCTTGGCCCAGTGTTGGCTTAGGGCGCTTAGCTCGGCCTGGACGCTGGCCGGCGAGGCGGGCACGTCGATGTCGCCGATGCGGCCGCCGACAGTCAATTGTTGCAGCAGGCGCGAGAAGGTCTCGCGCGATTCCTTGAGCTGGGCGAAGGCGGCAGGGTTGCCTTGTAGGGCGAGCGACGAGGCCTTGGCGAGCCGTTGCGACAGCATCCGCATTTCGCCCGCGGCGCTCAGGTAGGCGGTGCCGTGCGCCGAGCTGCGAATGTCTTGCGAGACCAGCGTGGCGATGACGAGCAAGAGTACGACGAGACCGCCGCCCAGGAGCTTCATCTGCTGGATCACCGTCTTGCCGGCCAATAGCGAACCGGCTGTGCCGCTGCCGCGGGCCGCCTTGTTCGGCGCCGGCTTGGCCACGGGCGCGGGCGGGTGGTCCGGGGATATGGTCATGTCGCTGTCGAAAGCGGGTTGCTTTTTTCCGAAGGACAGTTTGGGCAGGTTCAGCTTGAAGGCCATGTCGATCTCCGTGGTCAGGCCACGATGTTCATGAAGTGGGGATCTGAAAGCAGCGCCTTCAGATCGAGCCGGTGCCAAGTGTTGCCGTCGGCGTCGGTGTAAGTCGCGGCGTTCCAGGCCGGGGCCTGCGCCGGCGCCGGGCCGACGTTGAAGTCGGCCGGGTTTTTCAGTCCCAGCAGGCGTGACACTAGCAACGCCACGTTGTTGCCGTACTTGGTCCCGACCAAGAGTAGCCGAGCAGCCGGGTGATGCGGCGGTGTCGCTTCCTCGCCGATGTAGGCGGGGAAATCCGTGACGGCGTGGAGGTTGCCCCGGATGTTGGCCAGGCCGCAGAACGAAGGCCGGGTCAGCGGCACGGGGGTGAAGGGCGGCGGCGGCAGGATCTCGCCGGACTCGGATAGGTCCAGAAGCCAGCGGCTTCGCCCGGCTTCGATGCCGAGTAGCGATGCGGCGCTCTCACCTTGGGCCACGCCGGAAAGGCGGCGGGACAGGTGCTCCTGGAATTCGCGCAGGCTGATGCGTCGAGCCATGGCGGCGGCCGATCAAGGAAGGGCGGCGATTTTTTGCAGCAGCTCTTCCGGGTTGACCGGTTTGACCAGGTAATCCATGGCGCCCTGGCGCAGGCCCCAGATTTTGTCGGTTTCCTGGCCCTTCGAGGTGCATACGATGACCGGGATGTTCTTGGTGGCCTCGTCGCGGGTTAGGGTGCGGGTGGCCTGATAGCCGTTCAAGCCGGGCATGACCACGTCCATGATCACCAGATCGGGCATTTCGGCTTTGGCTTTGGCGATGCCTTCCTCGCCGTTTTCGGCGGTGATGACTTGGTAGCCGTTCTTGGTGAGGAGGTCGGTGACGAAGAACCGTTCGGTGGGGGAATCGTCGACCACGAGGATTTTGTGCACTGGCATTTACTGCTTCTCCCGTATTGATGCGGTTATTGGACACCCTGGGGGGCAAAGCTTGCAACGGTCTGCAAGAGGCTGTCCTTGGTGAAGGGTTTGGTCAGATATTGGTCCGAGCCCACCATGCGGCCCCGGGCGCGGTCGAATAGCCCGTCCTTGGAGGAGAGCATGATGACCGGGGTGCTGCGAAAGCGAGGGTTCTTCTTGATCAGCGCGCAGGTCTGATAGCCGTCGAGGCGCGGCATCATGATGTCGCAGAAAATGATGTCGGGCTGATGGTCGGCGATTTTGGCCAGGGCGTCGAAGCCGTCTTCGGCGAGCACCACTTGGCAGCCGGCCTGGACCAGAAAGATTTCGGCGCTGCGGCGTATGGTGTTGCTATCGTCGATCACCATGACTTTGGTGCCGCGCAGATTTGCGATGTCCGTCAATTTTCTCCCCTCGACCCCTATGCGCTCGTGCTTGTTCTGGCGGGTGGTTGCAGACGTGAACCGAAGTGTAAGCTGGAATGGCTCATGGTTGAACCATGACGAAGGCTTCCTTATGCGCGCCGCATTCCGGGCAGGTCCAGCTTGCTGGCAGCTCGTCCCAAGGCGTGCCTGGGGGGATGCCGTCGGCGGCCATGCCAATGGCCTCGGCGTAGATCCAGCCGCAGTCCTGGCAGGTCCAGGTCCTGGCTCCTCTTGGCAGCGATTCCATCAGCTCGGACATGGGGTGGGGCGCTTTCAGGTAAAATCGTCGGCAATCTTACCCAATCGTCGTTGGCCGCGCTACATTTCCGCCGCTTGCCAGCGGCCTTTTCATGACAGTGACTCCGCCCACCTTGCCCGTAGTGCTCGTGTTCGCCGCGAGCGATCCGAGTTCTGGCGCCGGCATCCAGGCCGACCTCCTCACCTTGGCCAGCCTTGGCTGCCATCCCGTGACCGCGCTTACCGCCGTGACCGTGCAAGATACGCTGGGCGTCGAGAGCGTGCATCCGGTTGAGGCGGCAGTCGTCGAGCGCCAGGCGCGGGCATTGCTCGAGGATATGCCGGTGGCGGCTTTCAAGATCGGGGTTTTGGGCAGCGTCGAGAATGTGGAAGCGGTGGCTGGGATCGTCGCGGATTATCCGAATATTCCGCTCGTGCTCGATCCAGTGCTGGCCTCCGGGCGTGGCGATGAGTTCGCCGACGAGGCCTTGCGCGCCGCGCTCAAGGCGCTGCTGTTGCCCCAGTGTACGGTGCTGACGCCGAACACGCTCGAAGCGCGGCGCCTGGTTGAAGAAGACGATGCGGACGATGCGGGTGCGGCGACGCTCGATTCCGATGCGCTCGCGGCGCGTCTCGTCGAGCTGGGTGCCGCCCATGTGCTGCTCACTGGCACCCATGCGCATACGCCCGAAGTCATCAATGCGCTCTATAGCGCAGCCGGCTTGCTGCGCGCCGATCGCTGGCCGCGCTTGCCGGGCAGCTACCATGGCTCGGGTTGCACGCTCGCCTCGGCGCTCGCGGCTTGTCTGGCCGAGGGCATGGCTATCGAGGCGGCGGTGCAGGCGGCGCAGGAGTACACCTGGCATACCTTGGCGCATGCTTTCCGGCCCGGCATGGGTCAGTTCGTGCCGGACAGGCTGTTCTGGGCGCGGGGTGGGCAGTGAGCGCTCAGGCCCGATGTCCGGCGCTGGCCGGCTTGTACGCGGTGACGCCCGACATGCCGGATACGCCGGCGCTGCTGGCGGTAGTCGAGGCGGCGCTCGCGGGGGGCTGCCGCTGGCTCCAGTATCGTAACAAGGCAGCCGATGCGCGCTTGCGCCGGCAGCAGGCAGCGGCGCTCGCGCGCTTGTGCGCCGCGCATGGCGCCGGCCTCATCGTGAACGACGATGTCGAGCTGGCGCGCACGGTCGGCGCCGCGGGCGTGCATCTGGGCCGGGACGATGGCAATCTGGCCGAGGCGCGGCGCCTGCTGGGGCCGCAGGCCGTGCTCGGCGCTTCCTGCTATCAGGATTTCGCGCGCGCCGCCCAGGCTGTGGCCGAAGGCGCGAGCTACGTGGCCTTTGGCGCCGTATATGCGTCGCCTACCAAGCCCGGCGCGGCCCGCGCGCCGCTGACCTTGTTCGAGCGGGCGCGGCGCGAGCTACCGGTGCCGGCGTGCGCCATCGGCGGCTTGACGCTGGATAATGTGGCCCCCGTGCTCGCGGCCGGGGCGCGGCTCGTGGCCGTCATCAGTGATGTTTTCCAGGCTGGGGCGCCGGCGGCCATCGCCGCTCGGGTGTCCGCCTACCAACGACTTTTCGAGGATCTTGCATGACTTCCCGCAACCAGCAACTGTTCGAACGTGCCCAGCAACACATTCCCGGCGGCGTGAATTCGCCGGTACGCGCCTTTGGTTCCGTAGGCGGCGTGCCCTGCTTCTTCGAGCGGGGCGCCGGGGCGCAGGTTTGGGACGCGGACGGTAGGGCGTATTTGGACTACGTCGGCTCCTGGGGGCCGCTTATCCTCGGCCATGCTCACCCGGAGGTGGTGGCGGCGGTGCAGCAGGCAGCGGCGCGCGGCTTGTCCTTCGGCGCGCCTACCGAGGCGGAGCTGGAAATGGTCGATCTCTTGTGTCGTCTCGTGCCTTCCATGGACATGGTGCGCCTCGTCTCTTCCGGCACCGAAGCGACCATGAGCGCCATTCGCCTGGCGCGCGGCTATACCGGCCGCGACATGCTGGTGAAGTTCGAGGGCTGCTACCACGGCCACAGCGACAGTCTGCTGGTCAAGGCTGGCTCCGGCTTATTGACTTTCGGCAATCCTTCTTCCGGCGGCGTGCCGGCCGATCTGGCCCAGCATACCCTGGTGCTGCCCTATAACGATGTGACGGCGCTCGTCGAAGCCTTTGCCCAGCAGGGCGACAAGATCGCCGCGGCGATTCTGGAGCCGGTGGCGGGCAATATGAACTTGGTCGTGCCGAGCCGCGCATTCCTCCAGACCTTGCGCGAATTGACGGCGAAGCATGGCGCCGTGCTCATTTTCGATGAGGTGATGACGGGCTTCCGGGTCGGCCTGGGTTCCGCTCAGGGGCTGTTTGGCATCACGCCCGACCTCTCGACCTTCGGCAAGGTGGTAGGCGGTGGCATGCCGCTCGCGGCGTTTGGCGGTAAGCGCGACATCATGGAAAAAATCGCCCCGCTCGGGCCTGTGTATCAGGCCGGCACCTTGTCCGGCAACCCGGTGGCGGTGGCAGCGGGACTGGCGACCTTGAAGCTGATCCAGGCGCCGGGGTTCTACGAGCGCCTGACGGCCCGCACCCGCCAGCTCTGCGAGGGGCTGACGGCGGCGGCGCAAAAGCATGGGGTGGAATTTTGCGCCCAGCATGTGGGCGGCATGTTCGGTCTTTACTTCGCGGCCGCGTATCCCACTTCATTCGCGGGGGTGATGGCTTGCGACAAGGCGGCTTTCAACCGCTTCTTCCATGCCATGCTGGCGGCGGGGCATTACTTCGCCCCTTCCGCGTTCGAGGCCGGGTTCGTCTCCGCGGCGCATACGGAAGCGGACATCGCTGCCACCGTGGCCGCTGCCGACGCCTGGTTCGCGGCGCAATAAGAGGGGGCGCCATGCTCACGCATGTCTTGATGTTCATCGCCGGTCTCGTGGTGCTGACCGTCGGCGCCGATGTGCTGGTGCGCGGCGCGGCGCGGCTGGCTTTGTCGCTTGGCATTTCGCCCTTGGTCGTCGGGCTGACGGTGGTGGCTTTCGGCACCAGCGCGCCGGAAATGGCGGTGTCCGCCGGCGCTAGCTTGAACGGCGCGCCGGATCTCGCGATTGGCAATGTCGTCGGCAGCAATATCGCCAATGTGTTGCTGATTCTCGGGATCTCGGCGTTGATCACGCCGCTGTTCGTGGCCGAGCAGGTGATCCGCCAGGAAATCCCGATCATGATCGGCGCCAGCCTTTTGCTGGTGGTGCTCGCGCTCGATGGCTGGATCGGACGCGGTGAAGCGGTGCTGCTGCTCTTTTTGGTCATCGCCTATACCGTGTTCCTCGTGCGTCAATCGCGTCAGGCCAGTCGCGCGACGCAGGCAGAGTTCGCCGACGAGATGCCCGATGTCCGCAGCAAATGGGATGCGCACTGGAGCGTCCAGGTGCTTTTGATCGTGGCCGGGCTCGCCATGCTGGTACTGGGCGCCGATTGGCTCGTCGACGCGGCGGTGGCCGTGGCGCGTGCTTTTGGCGTCAGCGACTTGGTGATCGGGCTTACCGTGGTGGCGGTGGGAACATCCATGCCCGAAATTGCCACTTCCCTGGTGGCCGCCTGCAAGGGCGAAAAAGACATCGCCGTCGGCAATGTGGTGGGCAGCAACGTCTTCAATATCCTGGCTGTGCTGGGCGTGGCTGGGCTGGTCTCGAAACAAGGCTTGCCGGTTTCGGAAGTGGCGCGCCATTTCGATTTGTGGGTGATGCTGGCCGTGGCCTTCGCCTGCTTGCCGATTGCCATCACCGGGCGCGAAATCGCGCGTTGGGAAGGGGCCGTGTTCTTGCTCTATTACCTTGCTTACACGGCTTATTTGGTACTCTCCGCGCAACAGCACGCCAGCCTGCCGGCTTTTTCCGCGGTCATGCTCGGCTATGTGTTGCCGCTCACCCTGATCACTTTGGTGGTGAGCTTCGTGCGCCACGGGGTCCGTGCTGGGCCTTGAGGTCCTGGCTGTGACGCAGGAATCGACAATGGAAGCCGCATCCGCCCCTTTGAGCGAAGCCGAGCTCGACGAGCTCGAGGCGTTGCTGGAGGCAGCGCCGTTCGCCGACCAGGCCATGGGGCTCGACCAGATCCAGGCCATGCTCTGCGCCGTGGCGAGTGGGCCGGCGCCGTTGCCGCCCAGTCGCTGGCTGCCCGAAGCCCTGGGGCCTGCGGCGGGCGCCGACGAGGCGGTGGGCGCGCGCCTCGTCGCGCTGGTGTTGCGGCTTTATCAGCAAATCCGCGCGGATTTGCAGCGGCAGGTGGGGGTGGCGCCCATCCTCTATCCGCTCGACGCGCAAGGAGAGGCGCTCGATTACGCGACCTGGGCGGATGCTTATCTGTTCGGCGCAAGTCTCGCCGAGCCTGCTTGGCAGGTGGCGGCCGGTGCGCACAGGGACGATCTCGCCGAGCTGTTGGAGGCGTTCTTTCTGCTCAACGGCATGCTCAAGGAGGATGCGCGGGCTGCGGGCGATGCTTGGCTTTCCCCGGCCGAAGAAGCGCGTTGGCTGGCCGAGGTCGAGGCGTCTTTGCCCGCTGTGGTGCAGGCCATCCATGATTTTTGGGCAGCGCTGCGCGACATTCCCGCGCCGCTGCGGCGCGAGGCGCCCAAGGTCGGGCGTAACGATCCTTGTCCTTGCGGTAGCGGCCGTAAGTTCAAGCAGTGCTGCGGCCGTTAGGCCCCGTGCGCACCGAGTGTGATCGGTTCGCACGCCCTCGATACCTTGCGCCAGTCTCGCTACGTTTTTCGACGGCTTGCCAAGCGGTGAAAGCCGAGTGGGCGCGTCAGGATAGGCGCGCTCCCCTTGGTCTTACCGGCCGGCCATTTGGTCGCCGACCCGGAAATAGCTCACGAGCTTGCCGAGCTCGTCGGCGAGCCGTTCCAGCTCCTGGGCTGCGGCGGCGTTGTTCTTCATCGTGGCGTTGGTTTCTTCGGACATGCTGGCGATGTGCTCGACATGGCGGGCGATGTCGTTGGCGGTGGTGGCTTGTTCGCGGGTGGCGAGGGCTACGTCCTTGACCTGAGACAAGGCTTGCAGGGCTTGCGCGTGGATGTCTTCGAGCATCTTACGGGCCGCTGCCGCGAGCTCCATGCCCTTTTCCACCTGCGGCATGGTGGTTTCCATGGCGCTTACGGCGCTCTGCGTCTCGCTTTGGATGGCGCCGATCATGGTGCTGATCTCACCCGTGGCCTGGGTGGTGCGTTCGGCCAGTTTCCTGACTTCGTCTGCTACCACGGCGAAGCCTCGGCCTTGCTCCCCGGCGCGGGCGGCCTCGATGGCGGCATTCAAGGCGAGCAGGTTGGTCTGGTCGGCAATCTCTCGGATCACGTTGGCGATGCCGCCGATTTCCATCGATTTTTGCATGAGGAGCTGGATCTGCTCGGACGAGGCCGTGACGGTGCTAGCGATGCGCGAGATGGCCTCGCCGGCCTCGCTCACCAAACGCGCTCCTTGCTCGGCGTGACGTGCGGTCTCGGCCGAGTTGGTTTCGGTCCGGGCCGCGATTTCGGAGACCTCGTTGATGCTCACCGTCATTTGTTCGATCGAAGCGGCGGTGGCAGCGGTGGATTGGGCCTGCTCATGTGCAGCGGTGCTGGTTTCCGTCGCGGCGGTGGAGACCTGCTCGGCGTTTTGCGCCAGGGTGGCGGCCATGCGGTTGATGCGTCCGAACATGTCGGCCAGCTTTTCTTGCATGCGGCGCATGGCGAACAGCAGACTGGCTGTGTTGGCGGGGTCGGTGCGCACGTCTTGGGTTAGGTCGCCAGCGGCGATGGCGCTCACCACGTCCACCGCGTAAGCCGGCTCGCCGCCCAACTGACGCAGCACGCTGCGGTTGATGAGGAGCGAGAGCGTGACCATGACGGCGAGAATGGCGACGATCAAGCCACCCAGCAGCATGGCTTGTTGCCGGAACGCGGCATCGACATCGTCGAGATAAAGTCCTGTGCCGTAGACCCAGTCCCACGGGGCGAAATAGGCGACGTAGGAAATCTTGGCAACCGGCGCGCTCGCGCCGGGCTTTGGCCAGTAGTAGTCGACGAAGCCGCCCTTGGGGTCGGCATCCACGACCCGGCGGAATTCGCGGAACAGGTATTTGCCGTTCGCGTCCTTGATGTCGTTGGCGTTGCTGCCTTCACGCTCCGGCGCTGCCGGCATGACCTGGTAGGTCATGTCCTTGTTGAGCGCGAAAAAGTATTCCTTACCCTCGTAGCGGCTGCTACGCAGCATGGCTTTGGCGAGCTGTATCGCCGTTTCCTGGCTGATGTGGCCGGCTTGGACCTGCTGCTGCAAGCCTTCGAGCATACCGCCGGCGGCGGCGACCAGGGCTCGGACTTTTTGGTGGCGTTCGTCGAGCATGGCCGCGCGCATGTCGAAGAGCGAGACGCCGCCCATAAGCACGAGCCCGGCGAACACGATGGCGGAGAACACCCAGAGCCGGGCGCTGACGCTGAAACGTTCGAGCTGCATATAACCCCCTGCACGAAAATCTACGACTTTTGGAATAGAGATCAGAGCTTTATGCGATTAGAGCAGATTCATCAGTAGATGTGAATCTGCTGCTAAAGGGTCAGGCGGCGGCGCGGCGTAGACGGTCTTGCACCGCGCTCCAGGCTGGGGTGTCTGGCGGAGCTTCGATCACGATCAGGTCGAGCTGCTGGTGGTCGAGGTGGCGTAAGGCAGCGTACAGATCATGGGCGTAACCGGCCGGGTTGGCGGGCAGCATCTGCCAGAGATGAGGCATGCCGGCCTGCGGCGGCTGATCATAGGCGAGCACGCCGCAGCGGATGCCCGCATGGCGCTCTAAGGTGAGGAAGTCGAGCAGCCGTTCCGGCGCGATCAGACGCACCGGGGTGAGCGGCGCGTAGTGGGAAGCGAGCGAGCCGGAAACCCGTGGCGCGCCCTGGCTTTGCTGCTGGGCGGGTAGCTCGCCTAGGACCTCGCCCAATAGCACCGGGCCGATATGGCCGGGGCGTAGGATTTCGGGCTGCTCCCGAGAAAGATCGATGATGGTCGATTCGATGCCGACCTGGCAGGCGCCGCCATCCAGGATGAGCGCGACCTTGTCCCCTAGCTCTTCTTGCACATGCGCGGCGCTGGTGGGACTGATGCGGCCGAAGCGGTTGGCGGAAGGCGCGGCGATGCCTGCTGACGCATGGGTGGCGGCAAAGGCTTGGAGCAGCGCCAGGGCGACGGGATGGCCAGGCACCCTAAGACCCACCGTGTCTTGGCCGCCCGTGACAGCGTCGGGCACCCAGGCTTGCTTTTTGAGGATCAAGGTGAGCGGTCCAGGCCAGAACGCTTCTGCCAGATCCCAGGCCGCCTGGGGAATGTCGCGGGCCCAGCGTTCGACCCAGGTGGCGCCGGGGAGGTGCACGATGAGCGGGTGGTCGGCGGGGCGGCCCTTGGCGGCGAAGATCTTCGCCACTGCCGCCGGGTTGGCCGCGTCCGCGCCTAGTCCATAGACGGTCTCGGTCGGAAAGGCCACGAGCTCACCCGCAGTGAGCAGAGCGACGGCGCGGGTGATCTGGGCAGGGTCGAGGGCCATGCCTTAGGCGCCGATGCCAATCGCCGCGCGGGCAGCGAGGGCGGTGGCCAGCACCGTATCGAGCACATCGCCCACCACGGTGAAATGGCCCATCTTACGGCCCGGCCGGGCGTGGTGCTTGCCGTACAGGTGCAGTTTCAGATTGGGGATGGCGTGCAGTCGCGCCCAGTCCGGCTCGCGGTAATGGCCCTGGGCATGGCCACCCTCATACCAGAGCTCGCCTAAGAGGTTCACCATCACCGCCACCGAGTGGGCGCGCGCTTCGCCCAAGGGGAGGCCGCACAGGGCGCGTACCTGTTGCTCGTACTGGCTGGTGACGCAGGCATCGATGGTGTAGTGGCCGCTGTTGTGCGGGCGGGGCGCCATTTCGTTGACGTATAGTCGGCCGCGGCTGACGAAGAATTCCACGGCCAAGGTGCCGATGTAGTCGAGCTTTGCGGCGATGCGCTCGGCGATTTCCTGGGCGCTGTCGGCCAGGCAGGCCGTGGCTCGGGCAGGCACGATGGATACGTCGAGGATGCCGCGGGTGTGCTGATTCTCGGCGGTGGGAAAACATGCGATTCGGCCGTGCGCATCGCGGGCCAGGATCACGGACACTTCGTAATCGAGCGCAAGCTTTTGCTCCAGGACGCAAGGCTCGCCCTTGAAGGCGCGAAAGGCGGCCAGGGCTTCGGCGCGGTCCTGCACTATCGCTTGGCCCTTGCCGTCATAGCCAAAGCGGGCCACCTTCAAGATGCCTGGGAATAGGCCGGCGTTGGCGGCCTCCAGATCGGCTTCCGAAGTGACGGCGATGAACTCGCCATGCGGCAGGCCGTTGTCGCGCAGAAAGCTTTTTTCGGCGATGCGGTTCTGGCAGACAGATACGGCAGTGGCAGAAGGGCGCACCGGGATGAACTTGTCCAGATAAGCCAGGGTGGCGGCCGGCACGTTCTCGAATTCGGTGCTGACGGCAGCGCAATGCGCGGCGATCTCGTCCAAGGCGGCATAGTCGTCGTAGGCGGCGCATAGGTGCCGATCGGCGATTAAGCCGGCGGGGCTGTTCGGGTCCGGGTCGAGCACCCAGACCTTGTAGCCCAGCTCGTGGGCAGCGGCGACGAAGAAGCGGCCCAGCTGGCCGCCGCCGAGCATGGCGAGGCTGGCGGGGGGCAGGATCATGGTCTGGGAGGACATGGGATCACACTTCCGGAAGCTTCATGGCCAGGACCTTTTCGGTCTGGATCTGGCGGAATTTCTGTAACTTGGCGGCCAGCTCCGCGTTCTCATTGGCGAGCATGGCCACGGCGAACAGCGCGGCATTGGCGGCGCCGGCCTCGCCGATGGCGAAGGTGGCGACGGGAATGCCCTTGGGCATCTGCACGATGGAGTGCAGCGAATCGACGCCGGAGAGCGCCTTGGACTGCACGGGCACGCCCAGCACCGGCACGGTGGTCTTGGCCGCCAGCATGCCGGGCAGGTGGGCGGCGCCACCGGCGCCGGCGATGATGGCCTTGAGACCGCGCTCGCCGGCCATGGCGGCGTAGTCGAAAAGCAGATCCGGCGTGCGGTGGGCGGAAACGACGCGCGCTTCGAACGGCACGCCGAAGTCCTTGAGGATCACGGCGGCGGCTTGCATGGTCGGCCAATCGGAATCGGAGCCCATGACGACGCCGATCAGGGGTTGATGCGTGCTCACCGCTTGGCCTCCCGCTGGGCGTTGCGTTCGGCAGCCTCGATGGTATTGGCCAGCAACATGGTGATGGTCATGGGGCCGACGCCGCCTGGCACCGGGGTGATCTGGGCAGCCACGGCCTTGCAGGCCTCGAAATCGACATCGCCGCAGAGCTTGCCATCTGGCAGACGGTTGATGCCGACGTCGATGACCACGGCGCCAGGCTTGAGCATGTCGGCGGTGACGAAGCGCGGCTTGCCCACGGCAGCCACGACGATGTCGGCCCGGCAGGTGTGGAACTTCAAGTCCCGGGTTTTCGAGTGGCAGACGGTGACGGTGGCGCCGGCGTTGAGCAGCAAGAGCGCCATGGGCTTGCCGACGATGTTGGAGCGGCCGATCACCACGGCTTCCTTGCCGGTCAGGTCTATGTTGCCTTTCTCGAACATCTTCATCACGCCGTAGGGCGTGCAGGGGATGAAGCGCGGGTTGCCTTGCGCCAGGGCGCCCACGTTCTCGGCGTGAAAGCCATCCACGTCTTTGGCGGCGGCAATGGCTTCGAGCACGGCTTTTTCATCGAAATGCGCGGGTAGCGGCAATTGCACGAGGATGCCGTGCACCTTGGGGTCGGCGTTGAGTTCGGCGATTTTGGCAAGCACCGTGGCCTGGTCCACGTCGGCGGGGTACACGATCTTCTCGGAATACATGCCCACGGCTGCGCAGGCATTGACTTTGTTGCGCACATAAACCTGCGAGGCCGGATCCTCGCCTACCAAAATCACGGCCAAGCCGGGTGTGTGCCCTTGGGCCGTCAGGGCCGCTACCCTGGTCTTGAAGCTGGCGCGCAGTTCCTGGGCCAAAGCGTTGCCGTCGAGAATTTGAGCCGTCATTCGTCGTATCCGCAAAAAAACGGGAAAGGCTGATCCTTTCCCTTTGAAGGGCAAGGATTTTATCAGATTCGCCGCCGCTGCCGCAGCAAGTGCGCGCAGAGTGGGCGAAGGCGCGAGAGGCGGCGCCGGAATGGGCGGGCGCGGGGCTGGATTTGCTGTCACGGCCGGGGTATATTGTTGCGTTATACAAAAGCCGGTTTCGTAATGCGAAATAATGCGTGCCGAGGCGGCTTGGTATTAAGCTAGGCGTCGCCGCCCATCAGGCGGGCGACGAAGACCAACCGGCCGCCTTTACAAAGCGTGCGGCCACGACCGCAGTGGAAGGAGACACAACATGGCTCAGCTGCCCGTGATTCCCCATCTCGAGGACAAAGACCCGCAGGAAACCCAGGAATGGGTCGATGCTCTCGAAGCCGTGATCGAAAGGGAGGGCCCCGAACGGGCGCATTACCTGATCGAAGCGGTGATCGCCGAGGCGCGCGAGAAAGGCGCCGAGATTCCCTATAGCGCCAATACCGAGTACATCAACACCATTCCGGTCGAGCAGCAGCCCAAGTATCCGGGCGACCCGGACATGGAGATCAAGATCCATTCCTACATTCGTTGGAATGCCATGGCCATGGTGGTGCGCGCCAACAAGCATACCAACGTGGGCGGGCACATTGCCTCTTTCGCTTCGGCCGCGGCGCTCTATGATGTCGGCTTCTCGCATTTCTGGAAGGCGCCCTCGGCGCAGTCGGGCGGCGACCTGATCTTCTTCCAGGGGCATTCCGTTCCCGGCGTGTATGCGCGGGCCTTCATGCTCGGGCGGCTCACCGCGGAGCAGCTCGATAACTTCCGCCAGGAAACCGGCGGCAAGGGCATCTCCTCCTACCCGCACCCGTGGCTCATGCCGGATTTCTGGCAATTTCCCACCGTTTCCATGGGCTTGGGGCCGATTCAGGCGATCTACCAGGCGCGCTTCATGAAGTATCTCGCCAGCCGCGGCTTGATCGACGCGGCGGATGCCGAGCAGCGTAAGGTGTGGGCCTTCCTGGGGGATGGCGAGACCGATGAGGTCGAATCGCTCGGCGCCATCGGCATGGCGGGGCGTGAGAAGCTGGATAACCTGATCTTTGTCATCAACTGCAACTTGCAGCGCTTGGACGGCCCGGTGCGCGGCAATGGCAAGATCATCCAGGAGCTGGAAGCCGAATTCCGCGGCGCCGGCTGGAACGTCATCAAGCTGATCTGGGGCACCCACTGGGACGCCCTGTTCGCCCGCGACAAGAAGGGCATTCTCAAGAAGCGGATGATGGAGCTCTGCGATGGCGAGTACCAGACTTTCAAAGCCAAGAACGGCGCCTACGTGCGCGAGCATTTCTTCAACACGCCAGAACTGAAAGCTTTGGTGGCCGACTGGACCGACGAGGAAATCTGGCAGCTCAACCGCGGTGGGCACGACATCTTCAAGATTTTTGCCGCTTATCATGCTGCGGTGCGCCACAAGGGGGCGCCGACGGTGATTCTTGCCAAGACCATCAAGGGCTATGGCATGGGGCAGGCCGGCGAGGCCATGAACATCTCGCATCAGCAAAAGAAGATGGACCGCGAGGCCGTGGCCCGTTTCCGCGACCGCTTCAACTTGCCGGTGCCGGATGATCAGCTCGATGCGCTGCCCTACTTGAAGTTCCCCGAGGATTCGCCCGAATACCAGTACATGCAGGCGCGCCGCGCCGCCTTGGGCGGCTATTTGCCGCAGCGCCGGCGCAAGGCCGAGCCGCTGGCCGTGCCGTCGCTGGCCGCCTTCGAGCCGCTCTTAAAAGCCTCCGGCGAGGGCCGCGAGCTGTCGACCACGATGGCCATCGTGCGCATCATGAACATCCTGCTCAAAGACAAGGCCCTGGGTAAGCACGTGGTGCCCATCGTGCCGGATGAGTCGCGCACCTTCGGCATGGAAGGCATGTTCCGTCAGTACGGCATTTGGAACCAGGAAGGCCAGAACTACGTGCCGGAAGACCATGACCAGCTCATGTTCTACAAGGAGTCGAAGACCGGCCAGGTGCTGCAAGAGGGCATCAACGAAGCGGGCGCGATGAGCGACTGGATCGCCGCGGCTACCGCTTACTCGGTGCATAACGTGCAGATGATCCCCTTTTACATCTGTTATTCGATGTTCGGCTTGCAGCGCACGCTCGATCTGGCGTGGGCGGCTGGCGACCAGCGCGCGCGCGGCTTCTTGATCGGCGGTACCGCCGGGCGCACGACACTGAACGGTGAGGGCTTGCAGCACGAGGACGGGCATAGCCATGTGCTGGCGCATCTGATTCCCAACTGCATCAGCTACGACCCTACCTTCCAATACGAGCTGGCGGTGATCGTGCAGGACGGCCTGCGGCGCATGAACCAAGAGCAGGAAGATGTCTTCTACTACATCACGGTGATGAACGAGAACTACGAGCACCCCGAGATGCCGGCGGGTGTCGAGGCCGACATCATCAAGGGCATGTATCTGTTCAAGAAGGGCAAGGCATCCGACGGCCCGCGCGTGCAACTGCTGGGCTCCGGCACGATTTTCCGAGAAGTCATCGCCGCAGCCGAGCTGCTCAGAAGCGACTGGGGCGTCGAGGCTGACCTGTGGGGCTGCCCGAGCTTCAACGAGCTGTCTCGTGACGGCCAGGCCGCGCAGCGTTGGAACCTGCTGCATCCGCTGCAGGCGCCGCGCCAGTCGCATGTCGAAAAATGCTTAGGCGACACGCGCGGCCCGGTCATTGCCGCTACCGATTACATCCGTCTTTACGCGGAGCAGATCCGCCCCTTCATCCAGCGTCGCTATGTCACGTTGGGCACGGATGGTTTTGGCCGTTCCGATACCCGCGAGAAGCTGCGCCACTTCTTCGAGGTGGATCGCCATTGGGTCACCGTGGCCGCGCTCAAGGCCCTGGCCGACGATGGCGCCATCGGCCGCGACAAGGTGGCCGCGGCGCTGGCCAAGTATGGTCTCGATGCGGACAAGCCCAACCCCATGACGGTCTGAGGGAGGAAGGAACATGAGCCAGTTGATTGAAGTGAAGGTTCCGGACATTGGTGATTTTTCGGAAGTTCCGGTGATTGATGTGTGCGTGAAGGTGGGTGATCGCATCGAGGTGGATGATCCGATCTGCACGTTGGAATCGGACAAGGCGACGATGGATGTGCCAGCGAGCGTGGCTGGGGTGGTCAAGGAAGTGCGGGTGAAGGTTGGGGACCGTGTTTCGGAAGGTAGCGTGCTGGTGCGGGTGGAGGCGGATGCAGCGGCGCTTGATGAGCCGGCGGCAGCGGTCAATGCGGCGGCCGGACCTGCCCTGGCATCGGCTGCCGCGCCAGCCCAGGCGTCCATGCCCAGCGTGCCGGCCGGCGCCGGTTTGATCGAAGTCCGGGTGCCGGACATCGGCGATTTTTCCGACGTGCCGGTCATCGATGTGTTCGTGCGGCCTGGCGATCGCGTGCAGGTCGATGATCCGCTCGTTACGCTCGAATCCGATAAGGCGACCATGGATGTGCCGTCGAGTGCCGCCGGGGTGGTCAAGGAGGTGCGGGTGAAGCTCGGCGACCGTGTCTCCCAAGGCAGCCTCATCGTGCTGCTCGAAGGCGCACCGGCGGCCGTCCCAGTTGCGCCGGCCTCCGCGGGCGTGGACGCCGGCCGTGCGCCCGCAGCGCCGGCTGTGGCGCCACTCGCCGCGGCTGCTGCGCTAGCTAGCACCGCGCCGGCTGAGGCGCAGAGCCTGCCGCCCGTGCCGCCTTTGGGCAGCAAGGTCCATGCCTCGCCATCGGTACGCGCTTATGCGCGCGAGTTGGGCGTCGATTTGCGTAAAGTGAGCCCGAGTGGCCCGAATGGGCGCATCCTCAAAGCGGACGTGACCGCCTTCGTCAAGGGCGCGCTCAGCGCCCCGCCCGCCGCGCCGGTAGCGGCCGCCCCGGCCCTGGGCGGCGGCCTCGACCTGCTGCCCTGGCCGAAGGTCGATTTCGCCAAGTTCGGCGAGATCGAGGTGAAGCCCTTGAGCCGCATCAAGAAGATCTCCGGCCAGAACCTCGCCCGCAACTGGGTGATGATCCCGGCCGTGACCTATCACGAGGATGCCGACATTACCGACCTGGAAGCCTTCCGCGTGCAGCTCAACAAGGAAAACGAGAAGGGCGGCGGCGCGAAACTCACGATGCTCGCCTTCTTGGTCAAGGCCTGCGTCAAGGCGCTACAGAAGTTCCCGGAATTCAACGCTTCGCTCGACGGCGACAATCTGGTGCTGAAGAAGTACTTCAACATCGGCTTCGCGGCCGATACCCCGAACGGTCTCGTCGTGCCGGTAATCAAGAATGCCGACCAGAAGTCGGTGTACGAGATTGCCCAGGAATCCGGCGATCTGGCCAAGCAGGCGCGCGAAGGCAAGCTAAAGCCGGCCGACATGCAGGGTGCCTGCTTCACCATCTCTAGCCTGGGCGGCATCGGCGGCACCTACTTCGCGCCCATCGTCAATGCGCCGGAAGTCGCCATCCTCGGCGTCAACAAGAGCGCCATGAAACCGGTGTGGGACGGCAAGCAGTTCGTGCCGCGCCTCATCCTGCCCTTGTCGCTCACCGCCGACCACCGCGTCATCGATGGCGCGCTGGCTACGCGCTTCAATGTCTATCTGGCGCAGCTGCTCGCCGATTTCCGTCGCGTCGTGCTGTAAGGGAGGGGGAAGGAACATGAGCCAGTTGATTGAAGTGAAGGTTCCGGACATTGGTGATTTTTCGGAAGTTCCGGTGATTGATGTGTGCGTGAAGGTGGGTGATCGCATCGAGGTGGATGATGCGATCTGCACGTTGGAATCGGACAAGGCGACGATGGATGTGCCAGCGAGCGTGGCTGGGGTGGTCAAGGAAGTGTGGGTGAAGCAAGGGGACAAGGTTTCCGAAGGCAGCCTGCTGATCAAGGTGGAGGGCGGTGCTGCGGCAGCCGTTGCCGTGCCTGCACCACCTATCCCCGCAGCCTCTGCGATGGCAGCAGCCCCCGTCGTTGCCCCCACTGCCGGCAGCCACAGCGGCGGTGTCGACGTGGAATGCGACATGCTGGTGCTGGGCGCTGGTCCCGGCGGCTATTCCGCTGCCTTCCGCGCTGCCGATTTGGGGCTCAAGACGGTGCTCGTCGAACGCTACCCTACCCTGGGTGGAGTTTGCCTCAACGTCGGCTGCATTCCGTCGAAGGCGCTGCTGCATGTCGCGGCCGTGCTGGAAGAAGCCCAGCATCTGGGAGATTGTGGCGTCAGCTTCGCCGCGCCCAGCATCGACCTCGACAAGCTACGCGCCCACAAAGACAAAGTCGTGGGCAAGCTCACCGCCGGCCTCGCCGGCATGGCCAAGGGCCGCAAGGTGCAGCACCTTCAGGGCGTGGGGCGGTTCATCGATCCCCACCGTTTGGCGGTGACGGCCGCCGATGGCACGCAGCAGGTGGTGCAGTTCAAGCAGGCCATCATCGCCGCCGGCTCCCAGCCCGTGGCCCTGCCCTTCATGCCCAAGGACGATCCACGTGTCATCGATTCCACCGGCGCACTGGCGCTGCGCCAGGTTCCCAAGAGGATGTTGGTCATCGGTGGCGGCATCATCGGTCTGGAGATGGCGACCGTGTATAGCAGCCTGGGCGCGCGCATTACCGTGGTCGAGCTGGGGCCGGGCCTCATGCCGGGCGCCGACCGTGACCTCGTCAAGGTTTGGGAAAAGAAGAACGCGCACCGCTTCGAGCGCATCTTGCTGGCCACCGGCGTGACCGCCGCCGCAGCCAAGCCGGAGGGTATCGAAGTCACTTACTCCTCAGGCGAGCAGGAAATGTTCGATCTGGTGCTAGTCGCGGTTGGCCGCACCCCGAACGGGCAGAAGATCGGCGCCGACAAGGCCGGCGTCCATGTCGATGCGCGTGGCTTCATTCCGGTCGATGCCCAGATGCGCACCAACGTGCCGCACATCTTTGCCATCGGTGACATCGTCGGCCAGCCCATGTTGGCGCACAAGGCCGTGCATGAGGGGCATGTCGCCGCCGAGGCCGCGGCTGGCCAGAAGGTGGCTTTCGATGCGTTGCAGATTCCCAGCGTGGCCTACACCCACCCGGAAATCGCCTGGGCCGGCAAGACCGAGGACCAGTTGAAGGCCGAAGGCATCAAGTTCGAGAAGGCCGTGTTTCCCTGGGCCGCCAGTGGCCGCGCCATCGCCAACGGCGCCGAGGAAGGCTTCACCAAGCTGCTGTTCGATGCCGAGACGCACCGCCTTTTGGGCGGCGCCATCGTCGGCATGAACGCGGGCGACTTGATCGGGGAAATCTGTCTGGCCGTGGAGATGGGCTGCGATGCGCTCGACATCGGCAAGACCATTCATCCGCACCCGACGTTGTGCGAATCCATCGGCATGGCGGCGGAAGTGGCGCACGGCAGTTGCACCGATCTGCCGCCTGCACGCAAGAAGTAAAAACTTGGTGCGCGCCGGGGGGCGTGATGGCGCATTCCGGCGCGCGCCAAGTGCCTTCTTTAGAACGGCCGGCCGCGGCGCCGGTACCAGCCGGTCAAGGCGAGCCGGTCGCGCTGGGTGGGCTGCACGGCATGTACGAATTCTGCCGACAGGAAGGAAACGAAGGTGCCAAGGCGTGGCTCGACGCGCGCTTGACTGCCGTCGGGTAGATCGATTTCGAGCAGGCCGCCGTCTGAATGCTGCCAGTCGGGATTGAGATAGAGGATGGCGGTGAGCGTGCGCGCATCGTCGTCGCGGTGACGATCCAGATGCTTGTCGTAGTGGGCGCCGGGTGGATAGTAGGCGGCATGGACCTCGACGTGATCGAGTCCCAGGAGCAGCTCGCGGTTGACGTGTTGGCGGTAGGTCTCGAGCGCGTCGAGATAGTGCCGTAGCGGCGCGGGCAGCGGCTCATCGAGCCAACAAATCAAGTCGCTGCGGATGGCGGTGTGGCGTTGTTTGCTTTGGGCTCGCCCGATGCAGGCCGGGCGAAAGCGGGATTGAAGTTTGAGTGCTTGGCAAGCTTCGGCCATGGCCAGCGCTTCAGACGCTGGCCAGAACTGCTCGCCGATGAAGTAGCCTTTCTGGTGGATCGCGGCCACCGCAGGGGTGAAATCGGGCATGACGGGCTCCGGCAAAAACGCGGAGTGTAGCAAGCCCCGGCGGAGGGCGGGATCTTCGTTTCAGGTCAACACATCCAGGTGCACGGCCAGCACCGCGGCATAGCTCTGCCAAGTGAAAGGAATGATGAGCGGGGTGCTGTCGGCAAGAGTGGGTAAGGCGCGGCCGGCGCGGGTGAAGGTGTGTGGCGGGCTGATTTCAAGCCCCTCGCCAAATGCGCGGCGCGCCCGGCCCGCCAAGGTATTGGCGATTTCGCCAACCAGATCGAGGTGATCCGCATCCGTATATTCCTGCTCGCCCATGCGCATGAGCACGTGGGTGAGCAGGCCGCGCGGCGCGGCAAAGCACAGGCTGCCCTGGTAGCTGCCGCGCACCAGGATCATGCCGTTGAAATCATCCTGGGGTGGGCTTCCGGTTTCGAGCAGATAGGCGGTGCGCACCCGGGCTTTCTCACCGGTCGTGTGCGCGAAATAGTGGCCGATGGTCTCGGCGAAGACTTCGACCTCTTCGGGTTGCAAAGGCTTTTTGCGGGTGAGTGGGGCGGTCAACGGATCAACTCCAGCAAGGCTTCGATCAGTGCTGCATCGCTGAACGGCTTGTGTAGGAAGCCCTGGGCGCCTTTTTTGAGGGCACGCAAGGCGGTGGCTTTGTCGGATAGGGCCGAGACCACCAGGATGCGTGTCTCGGGCAGGCGCGCGGCGATGTGCGCGATGCACGCCTCGCCGTCCATGTGCGGCATGGTCAAGTCCATCGTCACCAGATCGGGACGGAAGCGTTCGGCCAAGTCCACGGCTTGGCGGCCATCTCCGGCCAGGCCGACGATTTCCAGGCTAGGCAGGCGCATGTCGAGGCAGAGGCGGGCGATTCGGTTGCGGATCACCATCGAGTCATCGACGATCAAGAGCTTCAAGCGCATGGCATGGGCTGGAACTGCAAAGTGAATTGGGTGTAGGCATCCGGCAGGGTAGAAAGGCGCAGGCGGGCCCCGGCTTGGGCGGCCATGTCGCGTACCAAATCGAGGCCGACGCCGCGTCCGGCGTGCGCATGTGCCGTTGCCTCCAGACTGAAACCGGGCATGAACAGGCAGGCCAGCAATTCCTTCTCGGACATCGTCTCGACGCGTTCGGGCGAGTGTCCAAGTTCGATGAGGCGGGCGCGGATGCGGGCGCAGGAAATGCCGCGCCCATCGTCGCGCACCGAAAGCGATAGGCCGCCATCGGGAGTCGGCAGGAATTCGACTCGCAGCGTGCCTTCGGGCGGCTTGCCGGCCTGCCGGCGCTCGCTTTCGGCTTCGATGCCATGCGCTACGGCATTGCGCACCAGTTGCGGCAGCATCGTGTGTAGGTGGCGCAGCAGGTTGGCATCGAGATCGGGCTCCGGGCTGGGATACACCACTTCGACGCGGACTTTCTTATTGAGGTCCTCGGCGACTTTCAAGGCGAGGTGCTCGATCTGCTTCTTGAGTTCGGTGAGCGGATGGGCGGGTGTCGCCGGCTTGTCCGGCAGACGCGCGAGCCGGGTGAGTACGGCATCGATCCGGGCGAGCTTTTGGCGCAGCTCGCCGACTTGAAAGGCGATGGGAATCAGGTCGTCGCCGGTCAAATCGTGGCGCCGGCGCAGCGGCGCGAGCACATCCTCGAATTGGTGCGCTTGCGCGGCGAGATCCGTCAGGCCGAGGCTGCCAGCTTCGCCCTTGATGGCGTGCACGCCGCGGAAGACTTGGTTGATGAGCTCGGCGTAAGCCTGGGCTTCTGGGCGCACATCCTGGAGCGCCCGGTTCATCTGGTCGAGGCGGCTCCTCGTCGCGTCCAGGAAATCGCGGACCTGGGCCGGGTCCTGATCGAGGAGCGCCAGCAGGCTTTCCACTTCCGACCCGGCGCGGGCTTCAGTGACGGCGAGCGCCTGGGCCAGCTGCATCTGGCGGCTGATGTCGGTCACGGTGACGAGTAAGGCGCTGACTTCGCCCGCCTCTTGTACCTGGGTAAAGCTGAAGGCCAGGTGGCTAGGGCCTTTGCGCCGCTCGTCTTGGTGTTTGAGCGCGACCTCGCGCAAGGGGTTCAGCGTTTCGAGCAGGGCTGGCTTGACTTTGCGGTTAAAGAGTAGGTCGATGTAATCCTGTGCCGCTTCGCGCTGCTCGGGCTCCAGCAATTGCGCCAGTATCGGCGCGAATGCCTGGCCGCCTGTGATCGGCAGGCCGAATAGCGCCGGCAGGGAGCGCGAGAATTGCCCGCCGATGCGGCCGTCTCGGTCGAGCAGGAACAAACCTTCGCGCACCGTGGCGAGGATGTCGCGGGTCTCGCGGCGGGCCTGTTCGGCTGCGCGGTCGCTGTGCAGCAGGCGGCGGATGAATTTGAAGACGATGAACACGAAATTGAGCGTGGCGAGCAAGATGGCGCCCACTTGGATGTAGCGCAGCCAGGCGGCACGGGCGACGGCTTGCGCTTCGAGATGCCGGGTCAGGTCGTCGGCAAGCTGCATGAGGCGCACGTTGCGGCCGACGGCCTTGGTTGCGGCGCTGTCTACGTCGATGGCAATCGGGTGCGGGTTGTCGCGCAAGGGCAGGATGGCGGTTTCGATCGGCCCCCAATAATCTTCGAGCAGGGCCAGGCGCTCCTGGCCGGTGGCATCCATCGACGTGCGCCATAAGCCGCCGCCTTGGCCGGCCTGACGCAGTTGCGCGAGCGCAGCGCCGAAAGCGGCATGCGCCTCGCCAATTTCCGCCAGGCTTGTCTGCACCGGCTCGCCGGCGTGTAGCTCTTGCCGCAGCGTGAGCAGAGCCTTGGTGAGCTGCTGCGAGTACACGCGCAGTTCGCCGGCGGTATTGATGAGGGCCGTATCGCGCTCGATCAGGTGCGAGGTGAAAGTGTTGAACGCGAGAACGCCCAAATCGAGGATTAGGAACAAGGTGATGGCGGCGAGCAATTCCCTATATTTGCCCAGCCAGCTGGAGCGGTTGTTTTGCATGTGTCGTCGGGCTGTTGCTGCGGGATTGCGATTTATAGCGCTGGCGGGTTACAGGCACATGACCCTGGCGGTAGAATCGCGCCCGGTTGTTTTTTCAGCGAGCCCGATCATGACCCAGGACGAACTCAAGCAAGCCGTGGCCCAGGCCGCCGCCGATCATGTCGCCGAACATTTGCCCGTCGGCGCCATCCTGGGCGTGGGCACGGGCTCGACCGCGAATCTGTTCATCGCCGCGCTCGCCCCGCTCAAGCAGCGTCTGGGCGGGGCCGTGGCCAGCTCGGAAGCGACGCGGCAGCGGCTGGAAAAACTCGGCATCCCGGTCGTCGATCTGAACGCGGTCGAGCGCCTCGCCATCTATGTCGATGGCGCCGACGAGATTGACCCGGGCCTGTGCATGATCAAGGGGGGCGGCGGTGCGCTAACGCGGGAAAAGATCGTCGCCGCGGTGTCCGACACCTTCATTTGTATCGCCGATGCCTCGAAGCGGGTGCCGGTGCTGGGACGGTTTCCCCTGCCGGTCGAAGTGATTCCCATGGCCGTGCGCCAGGTCAGCCGCGAGCTCGCGGCGCTCGGCGGCACGCCGAAGCTGCGCCAGGACTTCATTACCGATAACGGCAACTGCATCATCGACGTGCATGGCCTGCATATCAGCGACCCGGTCGGTCTCGAGGCGCGTCTCAACCAGATCGTTGGCGTCGTCACGAATGGCCTGTTCGCCGCCCGCGGCGCGGATTTGCTTTTGCTGGGCACGCCGGCGGGCGTGCAGCGTTTTCGCCGCGGCGCAGTCTGAAAGCTTCGCCGCTAGGGCGCACACAGGCATGGCGCCCCCCGCGCCGGCTTGTCTGGCTTGCGTGGCTGTTTCGGCTTGCAACCTGGCTGTCACATTCGCGTGCTAGGCTAGCCCCCACTTTTTCTCGATCTTGTCGCTGCCATGAACGAAACCCGCACCACCTTGCACGACCATACGTCCAAACAATTCGATCTCGAGCTGGAGCACCTACGCACGCGCGTGTTGCAGATGGGAGGCTTGGTGGAGCAGCAGGTGGCGCGGGCGATTCGCGCCTTTTATGTCGGCGACCAGGCGGAGATGGAGCTCGTGGTGCGCGAGGATAGCCACATCAACAAGCTCGAAGTCGAGCTCGACGAAGCCTGCAGCCAAGTCATCGCGCGGCGCCAGCCCACCGCCATCGATCTGCGCATGATCATCACCGTGCTCAAGAGCATCAACGATCTCGAGCGCATCGGCGACAAAGCTCAGAAAATCGCCCGCTTGGGGTCGATGCTGCACAGCCAGCACAGCGCCTTCGTGCCCGATGTCGATCTGCGCCACATGGCCGAGCAGGCTTTGGAAATGCTGCGCGTGGCGCTTGATGCCTTTGCCCGCCTTGACGTGCAAGCCGCCGCCAAAGTGGTGCATCTCGATGACGAAATCAACCACCAGTACAAGTCAGTGGTGCGCCAGCTCATTACGTTCATGATGGAAGACCCGCGCACCATCTCGCGCTCGCTCGACATCATGGCCGTCGCCAAGGCCATCGAGCGCATCGGCGATCACGCCAAGAACATTTCCGAATATGTGATCTACATGGTGAAGGGCCTCAACGTCCGTCACACCTCTCCCGAAGAGCTCGACCAGGAACTGGCCAAGGGCTAAATGCTCCCGCGTCGAGCGGGCCGCGATGGTGGGGTTTTGCTGCGATGCACCAAAGCGGTTCTCCGGCGCTTTGTCCTNCCCCGAAATGGCGTGTCATGGCGTGTGCCTCCCGGCGATGGCCGGGGGTTTTCGCGCTTTCCAGTCAGGCACGGAAATTGAAGGTAGGCGTGGCGCTTTCAACCAGGAGAGGCTCATCATGAACAGCACGGAACCTGCCGATGTCGCCCGTTGCGCCGTGTGCCGGCACTTGGATCACGCTTGTCCGGGCCGCGCTGCGGCCGAGGCGGGCACGCCTTGCCATCGATTCGAGCGCTACGGCGAATTCCTCGCCAAGGAGCTCGCTTTCGTCGATCGGCAATTCATCTGGCACCAAGTCTTGGGCTTGGGGCTCGCCCTGGGCTTGGGTCTGGGCATGACCTGGGTGATCCGCCAACTCGGCTAAGCCAGCAGGATCGGTTAGCACGCCCTTGCGCATGCAAGCGGCGCGGGGCTCATCCGCTCGTCCTTATGGCATGGGCGGGCGCAGGGCGCTTGGTGCCCATCCTGCGGCTTGCCTGCCGGCGTGTCGTCCCGAAATTGCCACCTGCCTGTCCCCGGTCTGTAACGCCGGGACGGCACACTGGCTTGGTCTTCAACCGGGAGGTGCCTATGCATTCGCAAACGACGCAGCGTCAAGATGGCTTGCTGGCTTACGTGGAGAGTCTGACCACCTTGCGCCAGAAAATCGAGTCGGTGCGGGCCAAGCAAGAGGCCGCGCTCGCGGAGCTGCTGGCGATTCGTGAAAAATGCCAGGCCTTGCGCCTGGCATTGCGCCGCGCGGGCGGTTAAGCGCGGTCTCAGGATTTGGGCGGCACGTAGCCGGCCACCTGATCGGCGCCAGCTCCGAAGAAGTGGTTTTGCACCTGTTCCGCCAGATACTTGCGGTGCGCCGGGTCAGCCAGGTTGAGGCGGTTCTCGTTGATGATCATGGTTTGCAGACGAATCCACTGCTGCCAGGCTTCCTTCGAGACGTTCTCGAAGATTTTCTTGCCTAGTTCGCCCGGCAGTGGGGGAAAGTCGAGGCCCTCGGCCGCGCGGCCCAGCTTGATGCAATTGACGGTTCTGCTCATGGGTAATGCTCCGTTGGGGGAAAGGGAGAGTTTGATTATAGCGACTTGACCAGCACCTTGGACCGGCGTTGCAGGTTGTACATTTGCCGCTTCGCGGTGGGGAGCGCATCGACGCTTTCGAGCTTGAAGCCGCGTTCGATGAACCAGTGTACAGTGCGCGTGGTGAGCACGAACAGGCGCTTTACGCCCACGGCGCGGGCGCGAGCTTGGATGCGTTCCATCAGCTGCTCGCCGTAGCCCCACTTGCGATGCGCCGGATGCACGGCCAGGCAGGCCAGCTCGGCCACACCCTCGCCGTATTCGTAGAGCGCGGCGCAGCCGACTACCATGCCGTCATGCTCGATGATGGAGAATTTCTCGATTTCGCGTTCGAGCACTTCGCGCGGCCGATGCACGAGAGTGCCGTCTTCTTCCAGAGGCTCGATCAAGGCGATCAGGGCGCCGATGTCGTCGGGCCGCGCTTCGCGGATGCGTTCGAGCGATTCGCGCGAAATGACGGTGCCGATGCCTTCCCGGGTAAACAGTTCCTGGAGCAAGGCGCCGTCTTGCTCGTAGCCGATGAGGTGCACCCGGCCGACGCCAAGGCGGCTGGCGCGCACGGCGCAGGGCAGATAGCGCTTGAGGTCTGAGGAGAGCCAGTCGGCATCGGTAAGGCGCGCGGCGGCATCGGCGGTGAGCTCGTCGAGCAAGCGGCCTTCGGCATCGGTGATGCCTTGGCTGTCGGTGAGGAAGACCAGCTTGTCGGCCTTGACGGCGATGGCCACGGCTTCGGCGACCTCTTCCATTTGCAGATTGAAGATTTCGCCGGTGGGCGAGCTGCCTTGGCAGGAGAGCAGGACGATGTTGCCCAGCGCGAGCTGGGCTTTGAGCCCTTCTGCGTCCACCTTCCGCACGGTGCCGCTGTATTGCAGGTCGATGCCGTCGATGACCCCAAGTGGGCGGGCCGTGATGAAGTTACCGCCGATCACGCGGATCTGGCTGTTGGCCATCGGCGTGTTGGGCAGGCCCTGGGAGAGTAGCGCTTCGATTTCGAGATAGACGCTACCCACCGCGTCCAGAACGCAATCGAGGGTTGCCGCATCGGTGATGCGGTAGCCACGGTGGTATTTCGATGCCAGTCCTTTCTCGCGCAGCTCCTCTTCGATCTGCGGCCGGGCGCCGTGCACCAGGATAAGGCGGATGCCGAGGCTAGCGAGTAGGTTTACGTCATAGGCCAGGGTTTTCGCCAAGGGGCCGGCGATGGCCTTGCCACCAAAGGCAATGACGAAGGTCTTGTTGCGGAAAGTGTTGATGTAGGGCGTGACCAGTCGAAACCAGGAGACGAATTCTCCCAGGTTGGTGGTCGGGGGCTTGGCCTCAGTGGTCATGCTTGCCTTTCTCGGCGAGGGCGGCTTCGAGGCGGGCGCAGATGGTTTCGAGCACCTTCACCCGGGCGAAATTCTTGTCATTGGCTTCGACGAGCGTCCACGGCGCGCTGCCGGTGCTGGTGCGTTCGACCATGTCGCACACGGCGTGATGGTATTGATCCCATTTTTCGCGGTTGCGCCAATCTTCCTCGGTGATCTTGAAACGCTTGAAGGCGACGCGCTCGCGCTCTTTGAAGCGGCGATACTGCTCTTCCTTGCTGATTTGCAGCCAGAACTTGACGAGGATGGCGCCGTCTGCGACGAGCTCGTGCTCGAAGTCGTTGATCTCGGCATAGGCGCGCAGCCAATCGGCCTCCGAGCAATAGCCTTCGACCCGCTCGACCAGGACCCGGCCGTACCAGGTGCGGTCGAAGATGGTGACGCGGCCGTTTCGGGGAATATGGCGCCAGAAGCGCCACAGATAGGGCTGGGCGCGTTCTTCTTCGGTAGGAGCGGCGATGGGCACGATCTGGTATTGACGCGCATCCATGGCGGCGGCCACGCGGCGGATGCTGCCACCCTTGCCAGCGGCGTCCGAACCTTCGAAGGCCAGGATCAGCGAGCGTGTCTTGAAGGCTGGGGAGCGCACCAGCTCCGAGAGGCGCCCCTGGGCCTTGGCGAGCCGGGTTTCGTACTCCTTCTTGGCCAGCTTCTGGTCGAGATCGAGGGCGGTGAGCACGTCGAGCGCGTCGATCTTGGGAAAGATCGGCGGAGCGACGGGATAGTTTTGATCGCGTTGGTCGGCCAGACGCTTTTGCAAGGCAGCCAAGATCAGTTTGCCGACGGTGAGCGAGCGGTAGCGATCGTCGGCGCCTTCGACCACGATCCACGGCGCCCAGGGGGTGTTGGTCAGGCGTAGCAGGTGCGAGGCCACCTCCTGCAGCTTGCCGTAAGTTTTCAGCCGCTCCCAGCTCTCCTTGGTGACGCGCCAGGCCGTGCGCGGGTCCTTGGCCAAGGCCTTGAGGCGTTTTTTCTGCGCCTCCTTGGACAGATGGAACCAGAATTTCAGCACCAGGGCGCCTTCGTTGACCAGCATGGCTTCGAAGCGGTTGAACTGATCGATGTGCTGATCGAAGGTGGGTTGGTCCATGGCGCCCTCGATGCGCCGATGGATCGGAGTCGAATACCAGGAGCCGGCGAAGATGCCGATCCGCCCCTTGGGCGGTAGCGCCCGCCAATAGCGCCACATGAAGGGGCGCTCGGCCTCCTCGTCGCTGGGGGTGGAAAAGGCCAGGGTGGACAGGTAGCGCGGGTCCATCCACTCATAGAGGACGTTGATGGTCTCGCCTTTGCCGGCGCCATCGACGCCGCTGATGAGCACGATGACCGGAAAGCGGGCCTGCTCACGCAGTTCATACTGGGCTTCGAGCAGGGCTTCCCTGAGCTTGGGGACTTCCGCCTTGTAGGTGGCCTTGTCGATGACGTGGCCGAGCTCCGCTGATTCGAACATGCAATTACCCCCCTTTGAAATCGCCCCACAGGGTCTGGATGGCGGCTAGGGCCGCGAGGCCCGCCGTTTCGGTGCGCAGGATGCGGGGTCCGAGGCGCACCGGGATGAAACCTTGCGCTGCCGCAGCCTGGGCCTCGCCCGGCTCCAGGCCGCCTTCGGCGCCGACGAGCAGCGTGACTTGCGTGGCCGGGGACAGACGTTCGAGGCTGTGTTCGGCGCCTGGCGCTAGCATCAGCTTCAGACCCGCCAGGGCTGGTCCCGCGCCGGCCAGCCAACGATCGAGCGGCGCCACCGGCGCAACCGGCGGCACGCGGTTGCGGCCGCATTGCTCGCAAGCCGCAATCGCCACGGCCTGCCAATGCGCCTCGCGCTTATGCTGCCGTTCCCCGGCAAGCTTCACCACGCTGCGCCGGCTGGCTACCGGTTGGATGGCGCTGACGCCAAGCTCCACCGCCTTTTGAATCGTGTAGTCCATCTTGTCTGCGGCTTGCAGCGCTTGCACCAGCGTGAGCCGTAGCGGCGATTCCCGTTCCACGTCTTGCCGGGCTTGGACGCTGACGCTCACCCGCGCGGGCGAGATGTCGATGATTTGGGCCGGGTACTCGCCGCCGCGACCGTCGAACAAGGTGATGCGGGCCCCGGCCGGCAAGCGCAGGACGCGGGTGGCGTGGCGGGCCACAGCCTCGGGCAGTTCGAAGCGAGTCCCAGGGGAAAGCGGCTCGGCGCAGAAAAATCTTGGGGAATTCATCGGTGCTATTATCCTTAAAACCCCTGTTGAACCACAGAGGAACTGCGCTTTCACGGCCAGCCCGCTGCCCGCGAGGGACCCGCGCGCTGGGCCGACGTGACGGGAAAGTTCGGGCTGGCCTGTTCAGTTCGGCCCTCTGTGGTTTTGTCATGGGGCTGATGAGTTCGAACGCTACGAGGATTTCCGGTTTTTCGCGCCATGGCTGCCCTGCAACCCCCTGTTTGTGACTTTGGTTGGCTCGCTCCCGATTTTTCCCTTCTGGGGACCGATGGACGTCAGCATTCCCTGGCCTCGGTACGCGGTCCGCGTGGCTTATTGGTGATGTTCATCTGCAATCACTGCCCTTATGTGCAGGCTATTCTCGATCGGTTGGTGCGCGATTGCCGCGCACTGATGGCGGAGGGCATCGGCTGCGCTGCCATCATGAGCAACGACGTGCGCGCCTATCCCGAAGATGACTTCGCCAACATGCAGGCTTTGGCCGAGCGCATGGCCTTCCCCTTCCCCTATCTCTATGACGCGACCCAGGCCGTGGCGCGCGCCTATGGCGCCGTATGCACGCCCGATTTCTTCGGCTTCAATGCCGATCTGGCGCTCCAGTACCGGGGCCGGCTCGATGCTTCCGGGCGCGAGCCCGGGCCGATCGATGCCCGGCGTGAGCTGTTCGAGGCGATGCAGCAAGTCGCGCGGACGGGCGAGGGGCCGCGGCAGCAGCATGCGTCGATCGGTTGCTCGATCAAGTGGCGGGAGTCTTAGGCCATGCCGATGGAACTCCTGCGCCTCATGCCCGGGGTGGAGGCGGCGCTCAAAGCCGTGGCCGAGACCGAGATCATGCCGCGCTTCCTCAAGGCCGTGCGTGAGCACAAGGCGGATGGCTCGACCTTTTCCGAGGCTGACATCGCCGCGCAAGAGTTTCTGACTCGGGCGCTCGAGCGGCTCTTGCACCTGCCGACTTTGGGCGAGGAGATGAGCGAGGCGGCGCAGCAGGCTGCCTGGGACGAGGGCTTGCGCAATGGGCGTGGCCTGTGGGTCATGGATCCGATCGACGGCACCACCAATTTCCTCGTCGGCCTGCCCCAGTTCGCCGTGTCCGTGGCGCTCATGCAGGGGGGGCGGCCGGTGTTGGGGGCGAGCTATCTGCCGCTTGCCGGCGAGATGTATTCGGCCGTAGCCGGCCAGGGCGCTTGGCTCAACGGCGTGCGCTTGCCGCTGCGGGCGTCCGGCGCCCGCTTGGCGCGGGCGGTGGCCTGCGTGGACTTCAAGCGCTTGCCGCCGATGTTGGCGGCGCGCCTGGTGGCGGATTCGCCGATCTACTCGCAGCGCAACTTCGGGTCGAGCGTGATTGAGTGGTGCTATCTTGCCGCTGGTCGGGTCGATGCCGTGCTGCACGGCGGCCAGCGGCTCTGGGACCACGCCGCCGGCAGCCTTTTGGTGCGCGAAGCGGGCGGCTGCGCGGCGACATTCCGCGAGGACGACTTCGATGCCGCCAATCCTTGGCGCCGCTCGGTGATTGCCGCGCTCAACCCGGAATTGTTCGATTGCTGGCGCGACTGGCTGCGCCGACACGGCGCGCGCTAAGGCCGACGCAGCGGGTTATCATGAAACATTCGTCGCCACAGCGAAGCAAAGATCGGTGCCCGAATGGGCGGGGATAGCACGATGGCCAAGAAATCCTTCAAGGAACGCCACCTGGCTTTGTTGCAAGAGGCCCAGCGCATCGCCCGGATCGGTAGCTGGGAGCGCGACCTGCGCAGCAACGCCTTGTGGTGGTCGGACGAGTGCTATCGCCTGTTCGGTTACGAGCCTGGCGCCATCGCGCCGTCTTACAATTTGTTCCTGCAGGCCATTCATCCCGAGGATCGGGACATGGTCCATGCCATCAATGCCCGCTCGCTCGCCGAGCGCGCTCCGCACCAGGTCGATTTTCGCGTCATCTTGCCGACTGGCGAGGTGCGCTACTTCCACAACCAGGGGCGGGTGTTCGTGGATGCGCAGACGGGCGAACCGGTCCGCACCAGCGGCACCACCCAGGACATCACCGAGCGTAAACAAATCGAGGCGGAATTCCGCCGCCAGGCCGCTTATCTGGAAGCAATCCTGGCCTCCCTGCCGCAAGGCGTGAGCGTCTTCGATGAGCATTTTCGGCTGCGCTACTGGAACCAGGGCTTCATCGATGCCCTGCAACTGCCGCCGGAGATGGTGTACGAAGGCGCGGCCCATGCCGATCTCACCCGCGTGCCGGCCTTGCGCGGCGAGCTAGGGCCCGGGGACCCGGATCGGCTCGTGCGCCAGCGTCAGGCCGAAATCGCCCGCTTCGAGCCGCATCGCAAGGAGCGGCGGCGCGCCAATGGCCGCACGCAGCTGCTCGAAGTGCACCCCTTGCGCCTTGAAAACCATGTCGCGGGCTTCATCACGACCTATACCGACATTACCGACCGCAAGCAGATGGAGGAGCGGCTCTTGCTGGCCGACAAGGTGTTTGCCAACAGTCCGGTGGGCATCTTGATTGCGGACGAGGCCGGGCGGGTGATTTCGGTGAACCCGGCGTTCTCGGTGATCACCGGCTACCAGCCCATGGAAATCCTCGGCTACGAGGCCGACAGCCTGTTGCACCTTTGCCCGCGCGACCGGCAAGAGAGCATGGCCGCGAGCCTGCGCGAGCATGGGCGCTGGGCCGGCGAGGTGCCAGGACAGCGCAAGAACGGCCTTAACTACGCCATGTGGCTCGACATCATCCGCATCGAGGAGGCCGGCGGCGCGCACCAGCTCTGGATTCTGGCCGATATCACCGAGCGCAAGCGGGCGGAAGCGCGCATCAATCATCTTGCCTACCACGACCCCCTCACTGGGCTGCCCAACCGCTTGTCGCTCTTGTCACGGCTCGAACAGGCGCTGCCCGAGGCGCGCCGCTACCAGTGGAATCTGGCGCTGCTGTTCATCGATCTCGACCGTTTCAAGGTCATCAACGACACACTCGGGCATTTGGTCGGCGACCAGCTGCTCATGGAGGTCGCCGGCCGGCTCGCGGCGACGGTGCGCGAGTCCGACACCGTGGCGCGCCTAGGCGGCGATGAGTTCGTGATTCTTCTGCCCGATGTCGGCGATGCCGCCGATGCCGCCGGCGTGGCCAGTAAGATCATCGAGGCCCTGGCCGCGCCGATCTGGGTCGAAGGGCATGAGCTGCATACCAGTCCGTCGATTGGCATCAGTCTTTATCCGCTCGATGGCGATGCGGCCGAGACCATCATGCGCAATGCCGATACGGCCATGTACCACGCCAAGGCGGCGGGGCGGAATACCTTTCAGTTTTACGCCAAGGAAATGAATCAGGCTGCCAGCGAGCGCCTGACCCTGGAGCGCAAGCTACGCCAGGCCGTCGCCCGAGGTGAGTTCAGTCTGCATTTCCAGCCGCAGTGCGCCGTCGGTAGCCGTAAGCCCACTGGGGTGGAAGCCCTGCTGCGCTGGCACACCGAGGCCGATGGCGCCATTTCTCCGGCCCGCTTCATTCCGCTTGCCGAAGAAACCGGCCTGATCGTCGGCATCGGCACCTGGGTGCTGCGCGAAGCCTGTCGCCAGATGCGCGCCTGGCTCGATGCTGGACTTGCGCCGATGCGGGTGGCGGTGAACCTTTCGGCGCGCCAGCTGCGGCAACGCGATTTCGCCGAGACCGTGGCAAAAGCGCTTGCCGATAGCGGTCTGCCCGCGCATTTGCTCGAACTGGAAATCACCGAGAGCGCGGTCATGGAGCAGCCGCGAGAGGCCATCGCGCTCTTTACCGAGCTGCGGCGCATGGGCGTGACCCTGGCCATCGATGATTTCGGCACCGGCTACTCCTCGCTTGCTTATCTCAAGCTCTTTCCGCTCGACCACCTCAAGATCGACCGTTCTTTCGTGGCCGACATCGAGCATGATCTGAACGATCGCTCGATTGCGTTTGGCACCATCGCGCTCGCCCATTCCTTGGGGCTCAACGTCATCGCCGAAGGCGTCGAGAGCGAGGACCAATTGGAGCTGCTGGCCGCGAATGGCTGCGATGAGATCCAGGGCTATCTGTTCTCGAAGCCGTTGCCGGCCGACGCGGCGCTCGATTTTCTCAAGGCGAGCCAGGCGGCCGCGGCGGGCGCGCCTTACGCTCCGAATAGCCGGGCTACGGCCTCGGGGTGCGAGGCGAAGTACAGGTGCAGATAAGAGGCGGTGAGCCCGGCGCGCCGGTAAATGGCCTCGCCTGGGCTGCCATCCGGCTTGGTGGCGACGAGGGCGGGGGTTAGCTCGGTCATGGCGCGGGAGTAATGGAAAGTGTGGCCCTGGATGCGCCCTTCCGGGAAGGCCGCTGTTTGGGTGCCAAGCGCTGCCAGGCGCGGCTGCATGACGCAGCGGCCAGGCAAGAGGCCGCCTAGGCGGTAGATGCTGCCGTCTTGGGCGACGAGTTCCTCGAACAGCCCCATCATGCCGCCGCATTCGGCGAGCAGCGGCTTGCCTGCCGCGACGTGGCGCGTCAGCGCCGCCCAAAACGGCTGTTGGCGCGCCAGGTTGGCGCCGTGTAGCTCCGGATAGCCGCCCGGCAGCCAGACGGCATCGCACGGGGGAAGCGGCTCGCCGGCGAGTGGCGAGAAAAAATGCAGCGTCGCGCCGAGGGCTCTGAGCGTATCGAGATTGGCTGGATAGATGAAGCCATAGGCGGCATCGCGGGCAATGGCGATGCGCCGACCGGCGAGCAGGGGGGGGATCGGCGCTGGCGGCGGCGCCGTGAATGTGACGGCAGGCGGCAGGTCGGCAGCGCCGGTGGCGGCCGGGGCGCCCGCCATGCGTTCTAAGCGCATGTCGAGATCGGCGATTTCGCCCGCCTGCAGTAGTCCCAAGTGGCGTTCCGGCAGGCTGGCTTGCGTCTCCCGGGGCAGGGCGCCATACCAGGCCATGCCCGGCGGCAGGCTGTCTTGCAGCAGCTGCGCGTGCCGCGGACTGGCGACGCGGTTGGCGAGCACGCCAGCGAAGGCGAGGCCGGGCCGGTAGGTGGCAAGGCCATGCGCGATGGCGCCAAAGGTCTGCGCCATGGCATCGGCGGCGATCATGGCCAGCACGGGAATGCCGAAGCGGTGCGCGATGTCGGCGCCGGAGGGCTGACCGTCGAAGAGCCCCATTACCCCTTCTACCAAGATCAAGTCGCTTGTCGCGGCGGCCTGCGCCAGGCGCCAGGCGGCGTCCGCCTCGCCACACATGCCCAGGTCGAGGTTGTAGCAAGGCTGGCCGCTGGCAGCGGCATGGATCATTGGGTCGAGGAAATCCGGACCACATTTGAAGACGCGCACTCGCCGGCCTTGGCGCGCATGGAGACGCGCCAAGGCAGCGGTGACCGTGGTCTTGCCCTGGCCGGAGGCCGGCGCCGCGATGAAGAGGGCGGGACAGGCCGGCATTACCACTCCATGCCCGGCATGGCCTTCAGGCCGGCTTGAAAAGCGTGCTTGACCATGCCCATCTCGGTCACCGTGTCGGCTAGGGCGATGAGCGCCGGCGGCGCGGCGCGGCCAGTGACGACCAGGTGCTGGTGCGCCGGTCGGGCGGCGAAAGCGGCCAGCACCGGTTCGGTTTCCAGCCAGCGGTATTTGAGGGGGTAGGTGAATTCGTCCAGCACCACCAGGCCGATGTCCGGGTTGTTGAGGTGTTCAAGGACGATCTGCCAGGCGGCTTCGGCGGCGGCCTTGTCCCGGCCGTCGTCCTGGGTTTCCCAGGTGAAGCCTGCGCCGCAGACGTGCCAGCTGACGCCGGGCTGGGTGCGGAAGAAGGCTTCCTCGCCGGTGTCGGAGCGGCCCTTGACGAACTGCACCACGGCTACCTTCAGGCCATGCCCCAAGGCCCGGGCCACGAGGCCGAAGGCGGCGGAGGACTTGCCCTTGCCGTTGCCGGTGTTGACGAGCAGCACGCCGCGCTCGCTCTGGGCGGCGGCGATTTTTGCGTCGATGTGGGCCTTCTTGCGAGCCATGCGCTGGCGATGACGGTGCGTGCGTTCGGAATCTTGCATCGGCGTATCTCGCTAGATAGCAGGTGGGGACCTAGATGGGAATGAAAGCGACCCGGCCATCCTGCTCGATGCGGGCCAGCGGGTGGCCATAGAGCCGTTCCAGACGCGCCGGGGTGAGCAAGGTGTCGGCCGGGCCGAGCTCAGTGTGGCCGTTGCCGTAGAGCAGGAGCACGCGCTGGGCATAGCGCCAAGCTAGGCCCGGGTCGTGCAGCACGGCGATGATGCCGGCGCCCTGGCGAGCGCGGCGGGCGAGGATTTCCAGCACGGCGATCTGGTGGTTCAAGTCGAGGTGGGTAAGTGGCTCGTCGAGCAACATCAAGGGCGCGGCCTGGGTGAGCAGGGTGGCGATGGCCAGGCGCTGGCGCTCGCCGCCGGAGAGCGTCTGCACATCGCGCGTTTCCAAACCGTGTAGCCCAACCTCCACGAGCGCTTCGCGGGCGATGCGGACATCGGCCGCGCTTTCCCACTGCCAGCGGCCCAGGTGCGGATGGCGGCCGGCGAGGGCGCTTTCCAACACCGTGCTGGCGAATGGGTCGTCCCGATGCTGGCCGAGCCAGCCGCGCAGCCGGGCCGCGGCCCGGCTGCCATGGGCGGCATAGGTACGGCCTTGGAGCAGCACTTGGCCGCCACTGGGTGGCCGTAATCCGGCCAGCGCGGCAAGCAGTGTCGATTTGCCGGCGCCGTTTTTGCCGAGGATCACCAGTATCTCGCCCGCTGCGAGCTCGAAATCGAGGCCGCAGCACACGCCCTGGGCGCCAATGCGCACCGCCAATTCCCGTGCCGCGAGCAAGGCGCTCATGCGCGTTGCCCTCCGGTGCGCGACAGCAAAAAGAGGAAGACGGGAACCCCAAGCAGCGCCGTGAGCACGCCGACCGGCAGCTGTTCCGGGGCGATGACGGTACGTGCCAGGGTGTCGGCGGCGACGAGCAGCGTGCCGCCGGCCAGCACCGCGGCGGGCAGCAAGAGGCGCTGATCGTTGCCGATGGCGAGTCGCATGAGATGCGGCACCACCAGGCCGACGAAGCCGATCGAGCCGGCGCTGGTGACGGCCGCCGCGGTGGCCAGCGCGGCAATCAGATAGACGAGGCCGCGCAGACGGGCGATGCCGACGCCCAGCGCCTGCGCGGTTTCGGCGCCGCGGGCGAGCAGATTGAGTTCCCGCGCGAAGGGCATGACCAGCAGCAGAGCGAGCGTCAAGGCGGCAAGACTGGGCCAGGGCGAAAGGCTCTGGGAAAGGTCGCCCATGAGCCAGAACAACATGCCGCGTAATTTCGATTCCGGCGCTAGCGCGAGCATCAGCGCCACCAGGGCGCCGCAGCCAGCCGCGACGATGACGCCCGTGAGCAAGAGGCGGGTTTGGGTCCAGCTGCTATCGCCGTGCGCGAGGCCAAAGACCAGGAAGAGCGCGGCGAGGGCGCCGGCGAAAGCGAATAGGTCGAGTCCGACACCCGATAGGCCGAGCAGGATGGCCGCCAGGGCTCCCACTCCGGCACCGCCCGAAATGCCGAGCACGTAAGGATCGGCGAGCGGGTTGCGCAGCAATACCTGCATCAGCGCGCCGGCCAAGGCGAGCAGGCCGCCGCACGCAAAGCCGGACAGGGCGCGCGGTAGGCGTAGTTGCAATACCACTTCGGCCGCGAGCGAGCTTGCCTCGCCGCCGAGCAGGGCGGCGAGTTCCCGGGGGGCGACGGCGACCGAGCCAACGAGTAGCGCCGCCGCGAGGCTTAGCCCGGCGAGACCGGCGAGGGCAGCGAGGACGTAGCAGGCGCGGCGGCGTGCGGGCATGGCGGCAGCTTGGCGGGGCGCGCTTAACGCGGGGCGTAGCGCACGCCGACGAAGAAGTTGGCGCCGTCGGTGGCGTAATCCCGGTTTAGGACGTAATCGCGGTCGAACAGATTGTTCACCCGGGCGAAAACCGACCAATCCTTGTCGAGCCGGTAGCCGAGCTGGACATTGACGAGCGCGTAGCCGGCTAGCTTCCGGGTATTGTCGACGTCCTCGTAGCGCTTGCCGCTGGCTTGCCACTCGATGTTCCAGTCGAATGGGCCATGGCTGCGGCCGAGCGCCAGGCTGGCATGCTGGCGGGCGCGATAGCGCAGGCGCTTGTCGCGCACGGTGTCGCGCGGATCCTGGAAGTCGGCGCTGGCCTTGAGGTCGAAGCCGTGCAGCTGCCCAGCATAGGCAAGCGTCACGCCTTCGAGTCGGGCGCGGTCGACATTGGCGGGTAGCCAGGTCCAGCTGCCGGGCGAGATCGGGGCCCAAGCGATTAGGTTGTCGACATCGTTGCGATAGAGCGTGATCGAGGCTTGCGTGCCGGCTTGATCGTAGTGCAGGGCGACTTCGCGGTTCTTGGCCGTCTCCGGCTTTAGCTTGGGGTTGCCGGCGCCAGGCCAGTACAGATCGTTGAAGCTAGGCGCCTTGAATGCCGTGCCATAGCTGGCATGTGCGCGCAGCCAGGCATTGAGCTGGTAGCCGTAGGCGATGAAGCCCGTGTTCTTCTCACCGAATTGGGAATTGTCGTCGCGGCGCAGGTTGAATTGCAGGCGGTGGTTTTCCAGCGTACCACTCCAGCCGGCCAGTATGGAGTCGATGTGGCGGCGGTCGCGTGCGTAGCCGTCATTGCTGTTGCCCACCTTCTCTTCGAGCCGCTCGAGCGCCAGCAAGGCCGTGCCTAGCGGCAGCCGGACATCGTTTTGCCACTGGTATTGCGTTTGGCGGGTGCGAATCTTGCCGGTTTGATGCCCATCTTCGAACTGGCGCGCCTCATCGCGGCCAACGCCCAGGCGCAGGGTGCTGTCCCAGGATGGCGCGAGACGATTGCGGCTGTAGAGCTGGTAGACCGCGTTCTTCTGCTTTTGTCGGTAAGCTGCGGTCGCGGGGCTGGACCAGGGGCCGCCGGCGTCGTAGTCGTTCCAGCCGTCATTGGCGAGGAAGGTTGCGCCGAGCGCGTGGCCGGTGGCCCAGGTATAGTCGAGGCTACCGCTCATGCTGCTGTTCCGGTGGCCGTCCCGGTCCGGGTTGTAAGCGCCATTCGCGGGATTGTCGATGGAATTGAACCCTTGGGTCCGGTAGTTCGCTGCCTGGATGGCATAGCTCAACCCCGCCTGGCTGCCGGATAGCCCGGCGCTCACGGCGCTGCTGTGATGGCTGCCGACGCCCGCTTCGGCGTTTACATGCAAGGCGCCGCTGCCCTTGCGGGTGAAAATCTGGATGACGCCGCCGATGGCATCGGAGCCATAGAGCGATGAAGCCGCGCCTCGCAGGATCTCGATGCGCTCGATCTGCTGCAGCGGGATGTAGCTCCAGTTCGCGCTGCCCGTGGTCGCGGAACCGAAGCGCACGCCATCGACGAGCAGCAAGGTATGGCCAGCATTGCTGCCGCGTAGATAAACATTGGTGGTCGCGCCTGGCGCGCCGTCGGTCTTGATCTCGATGCCGGGCTGGCGGGCGAGCAGATCGGCGAGGCTCGTGCTAGGGCCGGCAGCTTCGATTTCCTTACGGTCGATGACGGTGACGTCGGCAAGCAGCTCGTTCGCCCGTAGCGGCTGCCGGGTGGCGGTGACGACGATGTCGGGTGCGGCGGTTTGCGCCAGGATGGGGGAAGAGGGTAGAGCGAGCAGGCACAATGCTGCCGCCAGTGGCTTTTGCGCTAAAGACATGGATGCTCCCTTTGAGTCTGCGTCCCCGCAGACATCAAACGTTGATACAGGGAAGACCAAGGCAGGCGTAGCGGGCATCGTGGCACCGTCACCCCGCGGTACTTCCATCGCTTCGCAGCCAGGCCGGTATCCGGGCTTGCAAGTCTTGATCCGTCGCCTTCCCAGGCCGATGCCCAGTGGCGTATTGACGGACCCGCACTCGCTTACCGTTGCGGGGGCAGCAGCGGCTTGGCGTCATGGACGCGCACCGCTTTCCCGTTTAACCGCGGGCGGAAGCCGCCGGCGGCACCTGCTGTGAAAAGCCGTCCAGCGAGACGGCGGCGCGCAGTGTAACACGAGCTTTTGCCGCGGCGCAGCAGACGGCTTGGCGCAATGCCGATAAATCACCTTCAAAACATGCGCTTACTCCTTGACCCGGCGCAGATTCAGCCTCTATAGTGCGCGCCATGGAAATGGAACTCGAAGCCCTCGCCGGCAAGGTGGAAAAGGTGGTGGCCCTGGTCGAAGGGCTACGCGCTGCGAACGCGAGCCTAGCGCAGCGCCTGGCTGCCGTCGAGGCGGAACGGGATGCGCTGCGGCAGAACATGGAGCTCGCGCGCGTCCGGGTAGAGGCCCTGATCGGGCGATTGCCGGAGGATGCCTGAGCATGGCGGCCGATACCGACTTCCTCGATGTGAAGATACTCGGGCGCGAATACCGCATCGCCTGCCCGGCCGGCGAGCAAGAGGCGCTGCAGGCGGCTGTGGCGCTGGTAGATGGCAAGATGCAGGAAATCGCGCACAAGACACGTAACACGGTGCCCGAGCGCGTGGCGGTGATGGCGGCGCTCAACATCGCGCACGAGTATCTGCTCGCCCGCAATGCCGTGGCGGCGGCGCCGGGTTTTGACACGGCCAGCGCAAAGCGTAGAATCGAAGCCATGGATACCCGGCTTGATGCCGTGCTGGCCCAGGCGCAGCTCGATCTCTGAGTCGCGGGCCCGCCCGGCTGGCGGGGCCACCAGGTGTCCCCTGCGGTGTTGGTGCGGGCCATACATTCCTTGAACCAATGCTTGCGTGGCATCGGCTGCCGACCTGATGGTCGATGTTGTGCGCGACTCGCTTGCTGTCGCACCTGATTCGACCGGAAAGCAGCCATTCTGAACCCTCGGTTCAGGATGCCGGCCCAACGGCACGCGCGGGGGGCCAAACATGGAAAGGGCGACTTCGGTCGCCCTTTCTCTTTTGGATACCGCGTAACGGCGCAGGTGGGTAAGTGGAGGGGCTGGGCGCGCGCATCATTGGCACGAGCGCCCGCGAGATCTATCTAATCCGATGGGCGCCGCCGCGCGTAGCCGGTCGCGCGCGGCCTGGGACGCTTGGCTTGGGGCGCGTCAGGCGTCGTAGGATGCGCGGGCCGCTTGTAGTGGAACTTGCTAATATGCCGGCTTTCGCTTTTTGCGGTTCCGCTTTGGGGCCGGCGGGGTGTGCAGCGATGCTTTGGTATGTGCTTTATTTGGCGCTTGGCGCCTTTGCCGGTTTTTTCGCGGGCTTGTTGGGGATCGGCGGCGGCTCGGTGATGGTGCCGCTCTTGGTCATGCTGTTTTCCGCCCAACAGTTCCCGGCCCAGGAGGTCATGCATCTCGCGCTGGGGACTTCGATGGCGGCGATTCTATTCACTTCGGTGTCGAGCGTGCGAGCGCATCACCGGCACGGCGCGGTGCAGTGGACGATCGTCGCCCGAATGACCCCGGGCATTTTGCTCGGCACCGTGCTGGGAACTGAGCTGGCCAGCCGGGTGCCGTCTTTTGGGTTGGCGGTGTTGTTTACCGTTTTCATCTTCTATGTCGCGGTGCAGATGAGCGTGGGTTTCAAGCCTAAGCCTAGCCGCGAGATGCCCGGGGCGCTGGGAACCGCGGCGGTGGGCTTTGGCATTGGCGCGTTTTCGTGTTTGGTGGCGATTGGCGGCGGGGTGTTGTCGGTGCCGTTCATGGCTTGGTGCAATGTGCGCATGCAGACCGCCATCGCCACTTCGGCGGCGATCGGCTTTCCCATCGCCTTGGGTGGGGCGGCCGGTTATATCTGGAATGGCTGGGGCGTAGCCGGGCTGCCCGCGCATTCGCTCGGCTTCGTTTATCTGCCGGCGCTGCTTGCCCTGGTGGCAGCGAGCGTGTTGACCGCGCCGCTCGGCGCCCGGCTGGCGCATCGCTTGCCCGTGCGGCTGTTGCGGCGCGTCTTTGCCGGCGTATTGCTGCTGTTGGCGCTGAAGATGCTCTGGGGATTGTTGTCGCCATGAGGAGGCCGTCCTGCTCGCCGAAGCGTTGGCCTGGCTGATAACGCCGTGTTCGGCTGAGAGCCGCGCCTTCGGCTATCTGCGCGAGGCCATTGCGATCGAGCGCCGTGCCCGGCGTTGTGCCGCGCACTGGGCGCCGCATTTGCAGCATAGCCGCGCCTGGCTGCTGCAATCGGCGGGCGCCGGCGGCGCGCTTGGGGTGGTGCTGGGCTCCGGGGCGCTGCTCGATGTGCCGCTGGCCGAGCTCGCGGCGCGCTTCGAACGCCTTTATCTCGTGGATATGCTGCATTTGCCTCGAGTACGGCGAGCTGTGCGTGCCCATGCCGGGGTGGTGTTGCTCGAGCGGGATGTGACCGGCGTGGTGGCGCCGCTTGCGCGTCTGGCGTGCCGTCGTGCGCCGCTTGCGCCCGCAGCCTTGGCGCAAATCTTCGCCGCGCATCCCGATCTGCATGATTTGGAGGCCGCCGATTGGGTGGCTTCCGTCAACCTTTTTTCCCAATTGCCGCTCTTGCCTTTGGCCGCCGCCGCCCGCGCGTGTCCGAGCGCGACCGAAGCCGATCTGCTCGACTGGCAGGACCGGCTTTTGTCCACCCATCTGGCCTGGCTGCGACAGCGCCGACGTGGCTGCCTGCTCGCCGATGTATGCCAGCGCACGTTGCGGCCGGATGGGGTCGTGGAGGTCATGGATTACGCGCCTTGGCTTGCGCCGTGGGGGCCGGCTGCGGCGGTTTGGGATTGGTGCTTGGCGGATGCGGCGGAAACCGGCGATGGCCGCCGCATCCTGCATCGGGTTGGGGCATGGTGTTGGTGAGGCGGTTTGCGAAAATCGTTACGTAATTATGAATTAAAAATTCTTATATAAGATATAATATGCGAGGCTCTGCGGCCTCGCTGCCGCAGGGGGACTAGAGGAGCCGGCGCACCGGCCGGATAACGATAAGGAGTACAGCAAATGAGCAGTGCCGTTTACGCGCGGATTCGTGAGAATCCGAAATTCCAGGAATTGGTGGCGCGTCGCAGCCGCTATTCTTGGTTTCTCTCCATCCTGGTCGTGGCCGTGTTCTATGGCTTCGTGTTGGTGGTGGCTTTCGATCCCAAGCTGATTGGCGCGCCCATCGCCGAGGGCTCGATGTGGACCGTCGGCATCGCCTTTGGGCTTTGCATGTTCGTCGGCTTCTGGCTGCTCACGGCCCTGTACGTGCATAAGGCCAATGGCGAATTCGATGCCATTTCCCAGGAAGTCGTGCGGGCTGCGTGGAAGGAGGGGCAGCCATGATGCGCCGTGCCCTGCTCAGCCTGACGCTGCTTGGCTTATCCGGGCTTGCCTATGCCAAGCCCGGCCTCGAAGGCGCGGTGGAAAAGCAGCCGCTCAATCTACACGCCATCGCCATGTTCTTGGTGTTCGTGGTGTTGACCATGGGCATTACCTACTGGGCGGCGAGCCGCACCAAGTCCGCCGCGGACTTCTACACCGCCGGCGGCGGCATCACCGGCTTTCAAAATGGTCTGGCCATTGCCGGCGATTACATGTCTGCCGCCACCTTGTTGGGCCTTACCGCGATGGTCTACACCAAAGGCTACGATGGCTATATCTACATGCTCGCCTTTTTCGTAGGCTGGCCGTGCATCTTGTTCTTGATGGCCGACCGGTTGCGTAATTTGGGTAAGTTCACGTTTGCCGACATCACTGCCTATCGGCTCAATCAGGGCAAAGTGCGCACCATGGCTGCCGTTTCGTCGCTCACCGTGGTGTGCTTTTACTTGATCGCGCAAATGGTCGGCGCCGGTCAGTTGATCAAGCTGCTCTTCGGTCTCGATTACAACGTCGCCGTGGTCGTGGTGGGCGCGTTGATGATGATCTACGTCACGTTCGGCGGCATGATCGCCACCACCTGGGTGCAAATCATCAAGGCGGTGATGCTGCTCACCGGGGGCACGCTGGTGATGCTCTTGGCGTTTACGCAGTTCGACTTTTCCTACACCAAGCTGGTCAAGGCGGCTACCGATCTCCATGCCAATGGCTTCGCGTTGCTTACGCCCGGCAATCTGCTCTCCGATCCGGTGACTGCGATTTCCTTGTGCATGGGCTTGATGTTTGGCACGGCCGGCCTGCCGCATATCCTGATGCGCTTTTTTACCGTGACCGATGCCAAAGAGGCGCGTAAGTCTGTGCTCTACGCTTCCGGTTTCGTGGGCTACTTTTTCAATGTCATCTTCCTGATGGGGCTCGCGGCCATCCTCATCGTCGGACAGAATCCGCAGTTCTTCGAAGGCGGCGTGGTGGGGGGCAAGCTCATCGGCGGCGGCAACATGGTGGTGATGCACCTGGCCCAAGCCGTGGGCGGCAATATGCTGCTCGGCTTCCTCGCGGCCGTGGCCTTCGCCACCATCCTGGCCGTGGTGTCCGGCCTCGCGCTGGCCGGGGCTTCTGCCATCTCGCACGACTTGTATGCGCGCGTGATCAAGAAGGGCGCCGCGACCGAGGCCGCCGAAATGCGGGTCTCCAAGATCGCTACCATTGTCCTTGGCATCGTCGCCATTGGGCTGGGCATCTTGTTTGAGAATCAGAACGTTGCCTTTATGGTCGGTCTGGCCTTTGGTATCGCCGCCGCGGCCAACTTCCCGGTGCTGATCCTATCCATGTACTGGCAGGGGCTCACCACGCGTGGCGCGCTGGCGGGCGGCTACGCCGGCCTCATTTCCGCCGTGCTCTTGGTGGTGTGCTCGAAATCGGTGTGGGTGGCCGTGCTCGGCAATCCGGCGCCGCTTTTCCCTTACGAGCAGCCGGCCATCTTCGCCATGCCGATTGCCTTCCTGGCCGCCTGGCTGGTGTCGAAGCTGGATGGCAGCGCCCAAGCCCGGGCCGAGATGGAGGCCTTCGAGGATCAGTTTGTTCGGGCGCAGACCGGCTACGGCGCCGCTACCGCGGCCGCGCACTGAGTCCGGTCGGCGTTACCGCGCCTAGAAAAACCCCCGGCAGGGTGGCCCTGCCGGGGGTTTGCTTTGGCGGCTCGGCGTGGCTCGAGAGCGTCGGGCGCTGCGGTCGGGCGGTTTAAGCGGCTTTATGGTCTTGCATCCGGGCCAGGGCTTCGCGGCCGGAGAGCAGGTGGTCGTGCATCAGCCGTTCGGCGCGTTCCGCATCCCGATCGGCGAAGGCGGCCATGATGGCGCGGTGCTCTTCGAGGGATTGTTGCAAGCGGCCTTCGAGCGATAAGGAGTGGATGCGCGACAGCTTGAGCACCTTGCGCAGGTCTTGGATGACTTGCAACAGCCAGCGGTTGTCAGCCAGCTCCTGCACGGCGCGGTGGAATTCCTGGTTGGCTTCGAAAAAGGCGCCGATCTGGTTGTCGCGGGCGCTTTGTTCGAGGCGAGCGTGGATGGCGGTGAGGGTGGCGAGATCGGATGTGTCCATTTTGCGCACGGCCTCGGCGGCGGAGCGTCCTTCGAGCAGCGCGATCAAGGGGAAGATGTCGTCCAGGTCGCGCGGCGAGATCTCGGTGACGTAGCAGCCGCGGCGCGGCTTGAGCACTACCAGTCCTTCGGAGGCGAGGACCTTGAGGGCCTCGCGCAGGGGCGTACGCGAGATGCCGTACTGTTCGGCGATTTTTTGTTCGTCGACCCAGGCCCCGGGCAGCAATTCATGGGCGAAGATGCGCTGGCGTAGGCGCTCGGCAACTTCCTGATAGAGGGCGGTCGGTGCAATTCTGGCGGTCATCTACTTCGGCAGGGGCAGCCACGCGAGGTGGCTTGCATTCATAATTATGAATAAAGTATTATCCACAGGCTAAGATGTCAACTTCTTGGCCCGCGAGCTTAGAATCGGAAATTCTGCCGCGTCGCGGGCAAAAAATCGACAGCGAAAATCGATATCCGACAGGGAGAGACGATCATGTCCGACCAATTCAAAACCTCCGATGACCTCGCGGACTGGGAAGCCGCCGCCGCCAAGCAAGCGCCGGGTGGCGACCTGAGCAAGCTGAACTGGCAGACCCCCGAGGGCCTGACGGTCAAGCCCCTGTATACGAAAAAGGATGTCGAGGGCTTGCCCTATACCGATACCTTGCCCGGTTTCGCGCCCTTCGTGCGCGGCCCGCAGCCGACCATGTACGCGGTCAAGCCCTGGACCATCCGCCAGTACGCTGGGTTCTCGACGGCCGAGGAGTCGAATGCTTTTTACAAAAAGGCGCTGGCTGCCGGTGGCCAGGGCGTGTCGGTGGCCTTTGACCTCGCCACCCACCGCGGTTACGACTCCGACAATCCCCGCGTGGTGGGCGACGTGGGCAAGGCCGGCGTGGCGATCGACTCGGTCGAAGACATGAAGATCCTGTTCGATGGCATCCCGCTCGACAAGATTTCCGTTTCGATGACCATGAACGGCGCGGTGCTGCCCATCCTGGCCGGCTACATCGTGGCCGCCGAGGAGCAGGGCGTGAAGCAGGAGCAGTTGTCCGGCACCATCCAGAACGACATTCTCAAAGAGTTCATGGTGCGGAACACCTATATCTATCCGCCCAAGCCGTCGATGAAGATCATCGCCGACATCTTCAGCTACACGGCAAAGCACATGCCGAAGTTCAATTCGATCTCGATTTCGGGTTACCACATCCAGGAAGCCGGGGCCAACCAGGCCATCGAGCTGGCCTTTACGCTCGCCGACGGCATGGAATACGTGCGCACCGGCATCGCCGCCGGCATGGATGTCGACACCTTCGCCGGCCGCCTGTCCTTCTTCTGGGCGGTGGGCATGAATTTTTATCTCGAAATCGCCAAGATGCGCGCCGCCCGGCTTTTGTGGCACCGTATCATGTCCGGTTTCGGCGCCAAGAACCCCAAATCGATGATGCTGCGCACGCACAGCCAGACTTCCGGCTGGTCGCTCACCGAGCAGGATCCGTACAACAACGTGGTGCGCACCACCATCGAAGCAATGGCGGCCGTGTTCGGCGGCACCCAATCGCTGCACACCAACGCGCTCGACGAAGCGATTGCGCTACCGACGGAATTCTCGGCTCGCATCGCCCGCAACACCCAGCTCATCATCCAAGAAGAAACCCATATCTGTAACGTGGTCGATCCCTGGGCAGGTTCCTACATGATGGAAAAACTGACCCAGGACATGGCTGATAAGGCTTGGAGCATCATCCAGGAAATCGAGGCCATGGGCGGCATGACCAAGGCCGTCGAATCCGGCTGGGCCAAGATGCAGGTCGAGACCTGCGCCGCCGACAAGCAGGCGCGCATCGACTCGGGCAAGGATGTCATCGTCGGCGTGAACAAGTACAAGCTGGCCAAGGAAGACCCGATCGAGATTCTCGATATCGACAACCACGCCGTCCGTGAAGCCCAGATCGCCCGCTTGAAGCAGATCCGTGCCAGCCGCGACAGCGCCGCCGTCACTGCGGCCCTGGAAGCACTGACCCGGTGCGCCGAAACCGGCGAAGGCAACCTGCTTGACTTGAGCATCAAGGCCATCCGCCTGCGCGCCACGGTGGGCGAGGTGTCGGATGCGCTGGAAAAGGTGTTTGGCCGCTATCGCGCCAACCATCAAACCATTTCCGGGGTGTATGGCGGCGTCGTGGAAGGCATGGAAAGCTGGGAGCAGATCAAGGCCGAGGTGGCGAAGTTTGCCGAAGAAGAGGGCCGCCGGCCGCGCATCATGATCGCCAAGCTCGGCCAGGACGGCCATGACCGAGGCGCCAAGGTGGTGGCCACCGCCTATGCCGACCTCGGTTTCGACATCGACATGGGTCCGCTCTTCCAGACCCCGGAAGAGGCGGCTCGCCAGGCCATCGAAAACGACGTGCATGCCATCGGCTGCTCGTCGCTCGCCGCCGGGCACAAGACGCTGGTGCCGCAGCTGATCCAGGCCCTCAAGGAGCAAGGCGCCGACGACATCATCGTCTTCGCCGGCGGCGTCATTCCGGCGCAGGACTACGACGCCCTCTATGCGGCTGGCGCCAAGGCCATCTTCGGTCCGGGCACCCGCATCGAGGATTCGGCCCGCCGGGTGCTCGAAGAAATCAAGAAGGCACGCCGCTAAAGCGCGACTATGCAGATGTCGGAAGCGCGCTCGGCCTGGCCGCCGGAGCTGGCCCCTGCCGATCAAGCCTTGGT
>JAOAIO010000079.1 GCA_026414665.1 Azovibrio sp. | reverse complement strand
CTCGATAGCGCCGCGGCGGTGCTCATTTGGCGCGTTTGGGGACGGCGCTGGCCGGATGAATTGCGCGCCGATGCGCACGTGCGTGCGATTTTGGAGCGGGTGGCGGCCGTGCCGGCGCAAACGCCGCAAGCGCCGGCGCCGCGCCGGCCTTTTTTGATCCGCCTTGGCCGCCCGATCCTGATGCTGGCCCACAATGCCGTGGGCGTCATCGAGCTCTATGGCCGTTTGTTGCTCGATCTGCGCTTTCTTTTTCGTCATCCAAGCGAGATTCCGTGGAAGGAATTTTCTGCCAATCTTTACAAGGCCGGGGCCCAGGCCTTACCGGTGTCGGCACTCGTCGGGTTCTTGATCGGCGTCACCATCAGCTATCTCTCGGCTTTGCAGCTGCAGGCGTACGGGGCGGATCTCTTCATCGTCAATATTCTGGGCATCAGCATCATCCGCGAGCTGGGGCCCGTGCTGGTGGCTGTCTTGGTGGCGGGCCGTTCCGGTTCGGCAATGACGGCCCAGATCGGCGTGATGCGCGTTACCGAAGAAATCGATGCGTTGGCGACGCTCGGCATATCGCGCACCCTGCGAGTGGTGCTGCCGAAGGTCGCGGCCTTGACCGTGGCCATGCCGCTTTTGGTGGTTTGGTCTTCGGCTTCAGCCCTGCTAGGCGGGGCGATTGCGGCCATGCTGCAGCTCGATTTCTCTTTGTTTTATTTCTTTTCGATGCTGCCTAAGGCGGTGCCGATCGCCAATCTCTGGATCGGCCTGGCCAAGGGGGCTGTCTTTGGCTTTCTCATCGCGCTCTTGGCCTGCCACTTTGGCCTGCACGTGCGGCCGAATACCGAGAGTTTGTCACGGCGTACGACGATTTCCGTGGTCACGGCGATTACGGTGGTGATCATCGTCGATGCCCTGTTTGCCATTTTCACCCGGAATTTCGGAATGCCCTCCTAATCATGAGCACGCCGGTCATCCGCATGGAGGGGATTTGCAGCCAGTACCGGGATGTGGTGATCCACAAGGATTTGTTTTTCCAGGTCGAAGCTGGGCAGGTGATTGCCCTGGTGGGCGGATCGGGGAGCGGTAAGACCACGTTGCTGCGTGAGATTCTCGGGCTCATGCGGCCGACGCGGGGCAAGGTGTTTCTGTTTGGCACTGATCTGCACGATCCTGATCCGATCCGTCAGCGCGACCTGCGCCGACGTCTCGGGATGCTTTTCCAGCAAGGGGCGCTGTTTTCTGCCTTGTCGGTATATGACAATATCGCCTTGCCGCTGCGCGAGCTGCGTTTTCTTGACGAAGATTGGATCCGCGAGCTGGTGCTGCTCAAATTGGCCATGGTCGAGCTCGATGCCCGTCACGCCAATCTCATGCCCGCGGAATTGTCGGGGGGCATGATCAAGCGCGTGGCGCTGGCCCGGGCCCTAGCGCTCGAACCGGAGCTGCTTTTGCTCGATGAGCCGACGGCTGGACTCGATCCTGTGCGCAGCCAAAATTTCGTCGGCTTATTGCGCAACCTTCAGGCGGCTTTGGGATTTACGGTCGTGCTGGTGACGCACGACATCGAAACCATCTACGGCTTGGGCAGCGATGTGGCGGTCTTGGCCGAGCAGCGCATCTTGGTGCAAGGCAGCTTGGCCGAGGTGTTGCAGGTCGACCATCCGGTCATCCGGCAGTTTTTCGATCCACACCGCGCTGCGCCTAGGTTATGACGAGGAATGTATGGAAAATCGAGCGCACGCGTTGATGGCGGGCTTGTTTACCCTGGTGCTGGGGGCGGCGACCGTGTTGTCCTTGTATCTCTTTAGCGAGCATGACGAGGATACCCGGCAGGTGCTTTTGCTGACGCAGGGCAATGTCAGTGGTCTTAATCCCCAGGCGCAAGTGCGCTACCGGGGCCTGCGGGTCGGTAAGGTGCTCGATATGCGCCTCGATCCCGAGGATGGGCGCAACATTCTGATTCGTGTCGAGATCGAGCGGCAGGTGCCGCTCACCCAGGGCACCACGGCGAGGCTCGCCTACCAGGGCGTGACCGGCATCGCGCATGTGTTGCTCGAGGATGATGGCACGAACCCGGTGGCATTGAGCGGTGAGGTGCCGCGCATCATGATGCGCTCGTCTCTGGTCGAGCGGCTTGAAGCAGCTTTGCCGCAGGTGCTAGAGCAAATTCAGACATTTCTTGACAATGCCAATCAGGTCTTGGGGAGCCAGAACCGCCAGCACCTCAGCAAGACGCTCGCGCACCTCGAAGCGGCGAGCGGTCAGATGGGCAGTGCTTTGGCGCAGCTACAAAAATTGCTTTCCGATGAAAACGTCGCGCACATCGCCGCGGTGGCGCGTGAAACGGGGCCGTTGCTGGGCGAGACGCGCCAGCTGGTAGCGCAACTGCGGGGCGTGTCCGGCCGCATCGAGACGATCTTGGGCGAGCCGGCCTCGGCGCCGGGAGGCGGCAACCTCGTACCGCGCTTACATGAGATGACGGTTGAGCTGAGCGCTACCGCACGGCAGCTCAACCGTGTCTTGCAACTGCTCGAAGAAGCGCCGCAGAGCCTTGTCTTCGGCTCTCCCCCGGGGCAGCCGGGTCCGGGCGAGCCGGGTTTTGTTCCGCCTGCAATCGTGCGTCCCTGAAGGAGTGTGCCGTGCGTGTCCTCGTCTTTTCTCTGATGATTTTGGGGCTGGCCGCGTGCAGCGGCCCGGCTGCCTATCGCAATGGCGTGGGGCCGGTGGCCCAGTTCGACCTCGGCTTGGAAGACGAAGCCTTACCCTTGGGGGCTAGGCCGTGGCGCTTTTCGGTGCTGGCGACGGGGCCTTTCGAGGAGCGTGCCATGCGCTATCGCCTGATGTACGCCGACCCTGCCCGGGTGCGCGAATATGCGCAATCCCGCTGGGCCGGCCTGCCGGGCGAGCTGCTCGAACGGCGCCTGGAAACCCGCCTTTTCTGGCCGATGGGCGAACCGGCGAGTCGCTGTGCCACGACGCTTGAATTGCGGCGGTTCGAGCAGGTTTTCGAGACACCGGCGGAGAGTGCCGGGGTGCTGGCCCTGCGGGCGCAACTCCGCCAACCCGGTGGTGGCGTGGTTGATGAGCGGTTCTTCAGCACCCGGCGGGCGGCGGCGCAGCCGGATGCTGGCGGCGGCGTGCGTGCCCTGGCGGAGGCCGCCGACGCCATGGCCCAACAACTGCTCGACTGGCAGCGCGAGGGCCGCGTTGCCGGACAGCATCGGTCTTGCTGGGAGTAAAGATGTCATGAATTTGCCGGGCGGATTGTTGAGCGAAACCTGGTATTGGCTGGCATGGCTGGTTTGGCTGCCGCTCTTGGGGCTGGCGCTGCGTCGCGCCGATTGGGCTTGGCTGCAAGCCGGTAGCCATTTCAATGTCTGGCTGGGAATGATCGTTGCCTTGGTCTTGATCTGGAGCATGAAGGCAGGTATCAAGCCGGGCTTGGACCTGCATCTGACCGGCATCATGCTGTTTACCTTGGTGTTCGATGCGCCTTTGGCGTTCATTGGCCTTAACCTGGTCTTACTCGGTATCACCCTGAACGGGACGCTCGAGTTTTCCGCCTTCGCGCTCAACGCGGTGGTGATGCTGGGCGTCGGCATCGCCTTGAGCCAGTGCTTGCGCCATGCCGTGGATCGGCTCTTGCCACACCATTTCTTCATTTTCGTGTTTCTCAAGGGCTTCTTCGCTTCGGCCTTGGTCGTCATGGGGGTGGGCTTGGCGTTTTCCCTCATCTATGGCCTGCATGAAATTTATGCTTGGAGCTATTTATGGGAAGAGTATCTGCCCTATTACTTGCTCTTGGGTTTTTCCGAGGCCTGGATTTCAGGTATGGTGCTCACGCTCATGCTGGTTTACCGGCCCGAATGGGTAGCGACTTTTGATGATTCGGTATATTCGAGTGGCAAATAGAATGGGGGCGCAAAGCGTGCTGGCGATGGCAAGGCGCGGCCGTGAGCGCCGTATCACGCATGGCGCGCGGTGGCTCGCCTGGGTCGCAGCCTTCGCTTGCTCCGGGCCGGCGCTGGCGCTCGGCTTGGGCGATATTCGTACCTTCAGTCGTCTCGGGGAGCCATTGCTCGCCGAGATTCCTTTGCAACTCGAGTCGGGTCAGTTCGTCCAGCCTGAATGTTTTCGTCTGATCGATCCTGGCCAGGATCTGCCCTGGCTGAAACAGGGGCGCTTTTCCTTGAGCGGCAAGACGCTGCGCCTGCGCAGCACTCACGCCGTGCAGGATCCGATTTTGCAGCTGGCCGTTGTGGTCGGCTGTGGCCACGACCTGCGGCGTGACTATACGTTGATGCTGCCGCCACCCGTGCAGGCCTTGGCAGCTGCGCCGGCATGGCAGCCCGAGGGTGAGGCGAGCGCAAAGGCTGCGTTGGCGCCGAGTGGCCGAGCCAGCAGTGCTGGGGAGACCCCCGCGACGCTGGCAGCCAGGCTTTATCCGCATGAGAGTCCTGCCGAACAGCGCCGCTTTGCGCGGGCCTTCATTCGCGCCAATCGGCATCTCGGCCTGCGCCCGGAGCGAGGCGTGCATCAAAGCCTGCCGGCGGGTCAAGAGTGGGTGCTGCCCGAGTGGCCACCCGCCTTGCCCCGCCCAGCCTTAAGCGGCGCGCGCCAGGCCGAGCCGGCGTTGGCCGCGCCGGTGCGCAAAGCGGCCGATGCGCCGCTTGCTGCCGATGCGCTGGCAGGAGGAGACCGGCTCGTCCTGGGCCTGGCCGTGAGTGGCGAAGCGCCGGCTTTGGTGCTGCGGCTTGCGCCAGAGCTGGCCGCGCCGCCTTCCGAAATGGACACGGCAAGCAGCGAGCTCGAGCACATGCGCAAGCTCCTGCGGCTCGAATACCGGATGCTGGCCTTGCTCGAAAACCATGCCGAAATCGCCAACTTGCCGGCGGCAGAGCGCCTGCGTGCTCTAGAAGCGGTGCTCGGCGAGGCAGCGCCCTCGGCGCCTGTCGCGGCGGCGCCGAAGACACTCGCGCCGTCGGCGCCGGTGGCAAAGCCCACCCCGCCACAGGTAGAGCGCTCCGACGCTGGGGCGCCGGCTTGGCCCTGGCTTCTTGCCGGGGCGGCGCTATTCGCGGGAGGGGTTGGCTTATGGCTGTACTGGCGTCGGCGCCGGGCGGCCGAGGCGCTTGCCGAAGTCGATGAATCGGTGCTGCCGCCGACGCGCTTCGACTCCGTTGCGGCTAGCTCCGATCCTTTCGATGAGTTCGATCAACCTTCTCCGCCGCCACGGCTTGCCGGCCAGGGCGTGTTTGCTGCCGTGCAGCCTGGCGCTGCACCGGCCCAGTCGCTCTTGGATGACCAGCCTGTGGCAGCGCCCCAGATCGAAGCCAGGATTGGTGATATCGAGCCGCGTGTCGGCCCGCAGCCCGAAACGCGATCAGAAACATCGCTCGATGAGGCCTTCAGCCACAATCCAGTGATGGAATTGGCCGAAATCATGCTTTCCTTCGGCCGCGTGAAGGGGGCGGCGCAGGCTCTGCAGGAATATATCGACCAAAATCCCAAAGAAGCGCTGCAGCCTTGGGTGAAGCTTCTCGACATCTACCGCCAAGCTGGGATGCGGGCGGAATTCGAGAACCTCGCCAAAAGCCTGAACCAGCATTTCAATGTCGAGTTGCTCAAGTGGGACGATGTGCCCAAACCGGGTGAGCCCGGGGATTCCGGCTTCGTTCTCGAGCTCGTGCCCTTGCACGCCGAGTCGGGGGGGGCGCCGCGGCCGCAATCGATCGAAGCACTGCCGCACATCTGCGAGCGTATTCAGGCCTTGTGGGGGACGGAGGCTTGCTATCGCTACATCCAGGAACTGCTGCGAGACAACCGCGGTGGGACTCGCCAGGGCTTTCCGCTCTCGGTGGTCGATGAATTGCTGTTCCTTTCCGAACTGCTCTTGCAAGAAGAGTACAAGGCGCCTTTGGCGCCGGACATCGACCTGGGCGCCGAGACACTTTGATGCCGATGAAAACCCTGCAAGACCAGTGGCAGAAACTGCTGTCGCCCGAGCGCCTTGGCGCCGGACCGGCGCCGGGCGCGCCGGAGCGCACGGTGTTTCAGCAAGACTATGATCGCATCGTGTTTACCTCGGCCTTTCGCCGTCTCAAGGACAAGACCCAGGTTTTTCCGCTCTCCAAGAGCGATTATGTTCGTACCCGGCTGACGCATAGCCTGGAGGCGAGTTGTGTCGGGCGCTCGCTCGGCACGGTGATTGGCCGCGAGGTCATTGCCCGGCACCGGCTCGAGGGCGTGGATGCCGCCGACTTCGGCGCCATCGTGGCGGCGGCCTGCCTGGCCCACGACATCGGCAATCCGCCTTTCGGTCATGCCGGCGAGGATGCCATTCGGGAATGGTTCAAGACTTCCGGCTTGCTCGAGCGTTACGACTTCACTTCAGCCGAGCGCGCCGACTTCGAGCAGTACGAAGGCAATGCCCAGGGCTTTCGCATCCTTACCCGTTTGCAAAGCCCAGCCAATCCCGGCTTGCAGCTCACCGCCGCGGTGCTCGCCACCTTCACTAAGTACCCACGTGCTTCCTGGGTTACCCAGACGCTTGCCGGCAATAGTGGTAAGAAGTTCGGTTTTTTTCAGGACGACGCGCCAGCTTTCTTGCAGGTTGCTCGCGCCACCGGCCTTGTCGAACGCCTGCCGGGCCTCGCTTGGCACCGTCACCCATTGGCGTTCTTGGTCGAAGTGGCGGACGATACCTGCTATCTCATCGTTGATCTCGAAGACGCCGCCCGCTTAGGCTTCGTGCGCCACGAGGATGCCGAGCTGCTGTTGGCTGACCTTGCCGGACACTGCGTAAACGACGGCAAGCTGCCGCGCATGTTCGAGCCCAAGGAGCGTATCGAGTATCTGCGCGCCAAGGCCATCGGCCGGCTGTTGGAAGGCGCGGCGGCGGTCTTTCTCGAACATGAGGCCGATATCTTGAGTGGCCGCTTCGACCGCGATTTGCTCGACGAGTCGCCCGTGGCGACGCCGCTACAGGCCGTCAAGCAGGTGGCGCGCGAGCATATCTACGTGGCGCGGCCGGCGCTCGAGATCGAGACGGCGGGCTTCGAAGTCCTAGGCGGGCTGCTCTCCCTGTTCGTGGCGGCAGTCGAAGCCGGCGCTGGGATGCGCGCCATGACCACGCGTGAGCGCATGTTGCTTAAGCTATTGCCGGCCCAGTTCCTGGGACCGGGCGGGGCGCCGGCGGCGAATCCCTATGTGCGCCTCCTGCGTATTGCCGATTTCGTCACCGGGATGACCGATTCTTATGCGGTAGACCTATACCGCAAGTTGAAGGGCATTGATCTGCCTGGAGCCTGATGCGTATGCAGCCTGCTGTTTGCCTCTTGCTGCTTGGCCTCTTGTGTCTGCCGGCGTGTGGCGAGCGTCCGGCTGGGGGCGCTTCCGCGCCGCCTGCCCAGACATCCATGGAGCCGGCGGAAACCCTCTGGGAGGCGCTAATCCCGCCGCATTGGGACCCGCAGGCGCTGTTCAAAGACGTCGATCTCGCTGCTTTCGACGACAATGATCCACGTGCCCAGGATTTGCTCTTGCGGTTGCGGCAGACCTGGGACAACGCCCCGGTCAATATGGAAATGCAGGGCCGACAAATCCGTATCCCAGGCTATGTGGTGCCCCTCGATCCACAAGCCGACGGCGTGCGCGAATTTCTGCTCGTGCCTTACTTCGGCGCCTGTATCCACACGCCGCCGCCGCCGGCGAACCAGATCATCCACGTGCGCATGGCACAGCCGCTCGACCTCCATGCCATGAGCACTGTCTGGGTGAGCGGTCGGCTCGAGGTGTTGCGTTCCGAAACCGAGATGGGGAAGGCCGGCTACCAAGTGCGCGAGGCCCAAGTACGCCCTTATGCCGATTGAGCGAGTAGGACGGCGCTCGCGCTGGCGTGAAAGTCGGGTAGCGACTGACGCTGCGCTTCCTTGTGGGGGGGCGGCGCGCCGCTTTCATGCTCAGGCGCGTGCGGGCCGAGCAGGATGGATTTTAGCCCAAAGGGTCTTCGCGGAAACGCGCCTGAATGGCTTCTACGGCAGCTTGCTGGCACATTAGCGCGTGCACGCAATCGGCATCGAGCGCATCGCCGGCCAGCTTTGCTAGCAGCTCGAAGGCAGCGGCATTGCTCCAGGCTGCCTTATAGGGGCGCTGGCTGGTGAGCTGTCTCTTATACACATC
>JAOAIO010000078.1 GCA_026414665.1 Azovibrio sp. | reverse complement strand
CGCTCCAAGGGGGGGAGGCTGTCCGGTTCGGCTGCCATGCGCGGGTACCAGAAATAGCCGCCGAACACTTCGTCGGCGCCTTGGCCGGAGAGTACGACCTTGACTTCCTTTTTCACTTCCCGGGCGAGTAGATAGAAGGCGACGTTATCCTGACTGAACATCGGCTCGGCCATGGCGGCGATGGCTTCGGGCAGCGCCTGTAGCACCTCCGAGTCGGGCAGCAGATAGCGGTGATGGCGGGTGCCGAAGCGACGTGCCACGAGGTCGGAGTAGTGAAATTCATCGCCCTTTTCCTCGGGTTGGTCCTGAAAGCCGATCGAGAAGGTAGGAATCTCCCGCGCGCCGCGTTGCGCGAGCAGGGCGACGAGTAGGCTCGAGTCCAGGCCGCCGGAGAGCAGCACGCCTACCGGCACGTCGGCGGCCATGTGCTGGCGTGCGACCGCGGCTTCGAGCTTGGCGCGGAGCGCGTCGAGCTGTTCGGCCTCGCTGCCCGGCGTGGCGGGACGGCGCGCCTCCAGGCGCCAGTAAGGGCGCGTGAGAGCGTGTCCATTGGCATCGACGCGCAGATAGTGGGCGGGAGGCAGTTTCTGGACTGCGATAAGCGGCGTGTGCGGGGCAGGCACCGCGCCGTGCAAGGTGAATTGCAGCTGTAGCCCCACCGGGTCGAGCTCTTGCGCCACGTCGCCGCTCGCGAGGAGCGCCGGCAGGCTGGAGGCGAAGCGCAGACGCCGGTCGTTGCGGGTCAAGTAGAGCGGCTTGATGCCGAACCGGTCTCGCGCCAGAAATAGGCGGTGTTGGCCGAGATCCCAGATGGCGAAGGCGAACATGCCATCGAAGCGTTCCAGGCAGGCTTCGCCCCAGGCGTGGTAAGCCTTCAAGATGACTTCGCTGTCGCCGTCGGAGAAAAAGCGGTAGCCGAGTCCGACGAGTTCCCGGCGCAGTTCGCGGTAGTTGTAGAGGGTGCCGTTGAAGACCAGGGCTAGCTTCAGCTCCGCGTCGTGCATAGGCTGGTCGGCGCTCGCTGAAAGGTCGATAATGGCCAGGCGCCGGTGGCCGAGGGCCAAGTGACCGTCGGAAAAGCTGCCGCCATGATCCGGGCCGCGGCGCGCCAAGGCGTCCATCATCCGGCCGAGCGCCGTGAGGTCTGCCGCCTGGCCGTCAAAACGAAGTTCTCCGCAAATGCCGCACATTGCCCGTTCGCTCCCGTCTGCCCGGCCCCTGCCGGGAATCGGGCGGGATTGTAGTCGTGTTTGCTTGGCCTTGCGCGCCTTGCTACCCGGCGCAAAAGCGCGAGGGATGCAAATAAAACTTGCATTCGGGCGGAAAAATTCGTTATGATTCCGGGGTTTGTTCAGCGGGCCGCTGTTCTGGCGGCGGTTTTATCGGGATGGGCTTCGCGCCCATTTTTTGTTTTTTGGCCATGGATTTGCACGCGCTACTGGAAAAGACGGTCAATGGTCTCGGCTACGAGCTGGTGGATCTGGAGCGTTCGCCCAAAGGGCGGACGCTCCGCATTTTCATCGATAAGCCCGATAAGGAGGGCGGCGTCGATGTCGAAGATTGCGCCTATGTCTCGCACCAGGTCTCTCGCCTCCTCGAAGTGGAGAATGTCGATTACGACCGTCTGGAAGTGTCGTCCCCCGGGCTGGACCGGCCGGTGAAAAAACCGGCCGACTTCGAGCGCTTCGCCGGGCAGGACATCCAGGTGCGCATTCGCCTGCCACGCGATGGACGGCGCAATTTTCAGGGGGAACTCCTGGGAATGCGGGCGGGCAAGGTGGTGCTTCGCCTAGAGGCAGGCGAGGTCGAGCTGGATTTGGAAAATATCGAGAAAGCACGTCTGGTGCCCGACTTCGGTTGAGCCTGGCGGATTAGGAGGTCTGAAACGATGAGCCGTGAAATGTTGTTGCTGGTGGATGCCCTGGCGCGTGAGAAGAACGTCGCCAAGGAGGTGGTGTTCAGCGCTCTGGAGAGCGCGCTGGCTTCCGCCACCAAGAAGCGTATCCACGACGAGGCGGATGTATGGGTGAGCATCGACCGGAACACGGGGAATTACGAGTCCTTCCGCCGCTGGCAGGTGGTGGCCGATGCCGATTATCTCAACGAGGCCAACCAGGTGCCGCTCTCGGAGGCGCGCAAGGACGATCCGAACGTCGAGGTCGGCGATTATCTCGAGGAGGCGCTCGAGCCCATTGATTTCGGCCGCATCGGCGCCCAGGCTGCCAAGCAGGTGATCTTGCAAAAAATCCGCGACGCGGAGCGTGAGCAGATCCTGAACGATTTTCTGGAGCGCAAGGAACACATCGTTTCTGGCACCATCAAGCGTATCGAGCGCGGCAATGCCATCGTCGAGGCCGGCAAGATCGAGGCCATCCTGCCGCGTGACCAGATGATCCCGAAGGAAAATTTGCGTGTCGGCGACCGGGTCAAGGCTTATCTGCTGCGTATCGACCGTGGCGGCCGCGGGCCGCAGATCGTCTTGTCGCGCACGGCGCCGGAGTTCATCATTCGGCTGTTCGAGCTGGAAGTGCCGGAGATCGAGGAAGGACTCATGGAAATCAAAGGCTGCGCCCGCGACCCGGGCTTGCGCGCCAAGATCGCCGTGAAGTCGAACGACCCGCGGGTGGACCCGATCGGTACTTGCGTCGGGATGCGCGGCAGTCGCGTCACCGCCGTGCGTAATGAGGTGGGGGGGGAGCACATCGACATCGTGCTCTGGTCGGCCGACCCGGCGCAATTCGTCATTGGCGCCTTGGCGCCGGCGGAAGTGATTTCCATCGTCGTAGACGAAGACAAGCACGCCATGGACGTGGTGGTGGACGAGGCCAATCTCGCCGTGGCCATCGGCCGAGGCGGGCAGAACGTGCGTTTGGCGTCCGAGCTGACGGGCTGGACCATCAACCTCATGACTCAGGACGAATCCGCCAAGCGTCTCGAAGCCGAAACCGCGGCGACGCGCGTGCTGTTCATGGAGAAGCTCGATCTCGACGAGGAACTCGCCGATCTGCTCATCGCGGAAGGTTTCTCCACGCTCGAAGAAGTCGCCTATGTGCCGCTCGCCGAGATGCTCGAGATCGAAGGGCTGGACGAGGAGCTCGTCAACGAACTGCGCAACCGCGCCCGCAACGTTCTGCTCACCGAAGCCATCGCGGCCGAGGAGCAGCTCGAACAGGTGTCGGAAGACCTGCTCACTTTGGAGGGTATGGATCACGACATGGCCGCCAAGCTCGCCAGCCATGGCGTGCGCACTCGGGATGATCTGGCTGAGCTGGCCGTCGACGAATTGACCGATATCACCGGCATCGATGCCGACAAGGCCAAGGCGTTGATCCTCAAGGCCCGCGCGCATTGGTTCGAGTAAGGGGGAGAGCATGACGACGATGACCGTGGCGCAGTTTGCCGGCGAGCTGAAAATGCCGGTGGATGCCCTGCTAGAGCAGCTTGCCAAAGCCGGCGTGCGCAAGAGCGGGCCGCAAGATGGCCTCACCGACCAGGACAAGGCGCGCCTGCTCGACTTTTTGCGCCGTGCGCATGGCGAGGCCGATACCAAGACGAAGAAAATTACCTTGACGCGCAAGGAAACCACCGAGATCCGCGCTACCGATGCCCAAGGTCGGGCGCGTACCGTGCAGGTCGAAGTGCGTAAAAAACGCGTCTTGGTGAAGCGCGACCCTGCCGAGCTGGCCGCTGCCGCGGCGGCGGAAGCGCGTGCCGCGGCCACCAAGCCCGACAGCGCGCCAGTGCCTGCGCCGGAGCCTGAGCCCGAGCGCATTGCCCCGGTCGCGCTGGCACCTGCCGCGCCGGAGCCCGAGCCCGAGCCCGCGGCGGAGCCGGTGGTGAGCGCCGCGCCGGCAGCCGAGCCGACGCCCGCTCCCGCTCCCGCGCCTACGCCCGCCCCGGAGCCTGCCATCCTGCCCCCACCTAGCGAAGCCGCGGCGCCGGTGCGCAAGGTCAAGACCGTGGTCAAGCAATCTTTTCTCGACGAAGCCGAGCTGCGCGCGCGGGCCGAAGAAGAGCGGCGTCAGCGCGAACTGCTCGAGCGCCAGGCTCGCGAGCTGAAGGAAAAGCAAGAGCGCCAGGCGGAATTGGCCCGGCTGCGCAAGGAGGCCGAGCAGAAGGCCGCGGCTGCCAAGGCTGCCGAGGCGGCTAAGCAGCAGGCTGCGGCCCAGGCGACCACGACGAGCGAGAGCAAGCCCGCCGACAAGACGCTGCACAAGAAGTCCGACGCCGATAAAAAAGGCAAGGGCAGCAAGGATGCCTGGGAAGACGGCAAGAAAAAAGGCGGCCTCAAAACGCGTGGCGCCGTGGGCGGCACGGGCTGGAAGGAAGGCGGCAAGCATGGCAAGAAAAGCGCCAGCAAGCATGATGGCGAAGGCAGCTTCCAGGCGCCGACCGAGCCCATCGTGCGCGAGGTGCATGTGCCCGAGACCATCTCGGTGGCCGATCTGGCGCACAAGATGGCAGTGAAGGCGACCGAAGTCATCAAGACCCTGATGAAGATGGGTTCCATGGTCACCATCAACCAGGTGCTCGATCAGGAGACCGCGATGATCGTGGTCGAAGAGATGGGCCATATCGCAGTCGCTGCCAAGCTCGACGATCCGGATGCCTTCCTCGACGCGCAACATGCGGCGCACAAGGACGTGCCGCTCGAACCCCGGGCGCCGGTGGTTACGGTCATGGGGCACGTCGACCATGGCAAGACCTCGCTGCTCGATTGCATTCGACGTGCCAAGGTGGCTTCGGGCGAGGCCGGCGGCATCACGCAACATATCGGCGCTTATCACGTCGAGACCGAGCGGGGCATGATCACCTTCCTCGATACGCCTGGTCACGAAGCCTTCACGGCCATGCGCGCCCGCGGCGCCAAGGCCACCGACATCGTCATTCTGGTGGTGGCTGCCGATGACGGCGTCATGCCGCAGACGCGTGAGGCCATCCATCACGCCAAAGCAGCGGGCGTGCCCATCGTCGTGGCCGTCAACAAGATCGACAAGCCCGAAGCCAATCCCGAGCGGGTCAAGCAGGAGCTCGTGGCCGAAGGCGTGGTGCCGGAAGAATATGGCGGCGATTCGCCGTTCATCCCGGTTTCGGCGAAGAAAGGGCTGGGCATCGACGAGCTGCTCGAAAACGTGCTGCTTCAGGCCGAGATCTTGGAACTCAAGGCGCCCAAGGATGCGCCTGCCAAGGGGTTGATCATCGAAGCTCGGCTCGACAAGGGCCGGGGGCCCGTGGCCACCATGCTGGTCCAGTCCGGCACCTTGAAGCAAGGCGACGTGGTGCTGGCTGGCCAGGTGTTCGGCCGCATCCGCGCCATGCTCGACGAGAACGGCAAGACCATCAAGGAAGCCGGCCCCTCGATCCCGGTGGAAATCCTTGGGCTTTCCGATGTGCCTGCCGCTGGGGAAGAGGCGATCGTCATGGCCGATGAAAAGAAAGCGCGTGAAATCGCGCTGTTCCGGCAGGGCAAGTTCCGCGACGTGAAGCTCGCCAAGCAGCAGGCCGCCAAGCTCGAGAATATGTTCGAGCAGATGGGCGAGGGCGAGGTGAAGACCCTGCCCTTGATCATCAAGGCCGATGTCCAAGGCTCTCAAGAGGCTCTGGTCCATGCGCTCGTCAAGCTCTCGACCGAGGAGGTGCGGGTCAATGTGATCCACGCGGCCGTGGGCGGCATCAGCGAGTCGGACGTGAACCTCGCCCAGGCTTCCCGCGCCGTCATCATCGGCTTCAACACCCGCGCCGACGCCAATGCGCGGAAGCTCGCCGAGAATTTCGGTGTCGATATTCGCTACTACAACATCATCTACGATGCGGTAGACGAGGTGAAAGCGGCGCTCTCCGGCATGTTGGCGCCTGAGAAAAAGGAAGTCATCACCGGTCTCGTCGAGATTCGCCAGGTGTTCCACATCTCCAAGGTCGGCGCCGTGGCCGGCTGCTTGGTGCAAGAAGGGGTGGTGCGGCGCAACTCGCGCATCCGTCTGCTGCGCAACAACGTGGTGGTCTGGGATGGCGAGCTCGAATCCCTGAAGCGCTTCAAGGACGACGTCAAGGAAGTCAAGGCCGGCTTCGAATGCGGCCTGTCGCTCAAGCATTTCAACGAGATCAAGGAGGGCGATCTGCTCGAAGCCTACGAGATCCAAGAAGTGGCGCGCACACTTTGAGTCGGCGTGCTTTGGCGTGTGGCGAGGCGAGGGCCATCTGGCGCCGGCCTCGCCCTGTTTTTTCGGAGTCAAGACATGAAAAGCTTTTCCCGCTCCGAGCGGGTTTCAGAGCAGATCCGCCGCGATCTGGCTGAGATCATCCGCAGCGAACTCAAGGATCCGCGCGTTGGCATGGTGAGCCTCACGGCCGTGGAGCTGACCCCGGATTACGCCCATGCCAAGATTTTCTTCACCACGCTCGACATTGCCCACCTGCCCGAAATAGAGGCCGGGCTGCGCCGTGCTTCCGGTTTCTTGCGCCGCGAGCTGGGGCGGCGTGTGCGCATCCATACCCTGCCGGAACTGCACTTCATCCACGACGATTCCTTAGAGCGCGGCGCCAGCCTCGCCCGTCTGATCGACGAGGCCGCGGCCTTGTCGCGCGCCAGCGCTGGCGCGGCAGATGCCGACGAGGAGCGGGGCGGCTGAAGCCCTTGGGCGCTCGCTGCGGCTCACGGTTGCGTTTGGGCTGGCCAGGGGTGGGGCTCGAATGCGAAGAGCTCCGGCCGGCGGGTGTCGATGCGGCCCAGCACCCAGCCCATCAGCGGGTAGCCGAAGGTCTCCACGCGGGTGAAGTAAGGCATGATCCTGCCTTGCCGGTCGCGTAGCGGCCGATCGACTCGGAAGCGATGCGTGTCGCCATGCACGGCCACGACCTGGCCGCCCTGTGCGCCGAAACGTTCGCTTTCCGCGCGCAAGGTTTCCAGAAAATGCCGGTAGCCGGAAATGCCCAGGCCTTGGGCGAAATACTTGAAGCCGGGGTTGGCCTGGAACAGCAGTACCACGCCGCGTAGTTTTTCCTGCCGCGCCAGCGCGAAGGCGTCCACGAGCCAGGCAATGACGGCCGGATTGCGCTCTAAATATTCGGCGCTCGGCGTATCGGTCATGCCCCAGTTGTTGTTGCCACCGGGCAAATTGAGCGTGACGAACAATACCGGCCCGATACGAAAGCGGCTGTGCTCGCGCCAGGGGCCGGCTTGTCGTTCGAGCGCTAGGCGCTGTTGGCCAAGACTCATGTCGTCCGGCCAGAAGATTTGCCGCAGCCGTGCCAGGCGCTCTCGCGGTGCGTAGCCACCGTTGCTGGCCCGGTCGCAATCCGTCCATTCATTGTCGCCGGGCACGAATATGAATGGCACAGGGCTGGCCTGAAAGCACGCCAGGCGGTCGAAGAACAAAGCATCATCGCAGCGTTCCTGGCCGTGCTTGATGTCGCCGACGTGGGCAATGAAGGCCAGGGGCTCGCGGCCGCGACTCATGGCCGAGAGCATGGCCGGCAATTCGGCCCGTTCGCGTTGCGAATAGGGCACGTCGCCGATCAGGGCGAAGTGCCAGACCTCGGCCTGTGCGCTGCCTAGCGTCAGCAGCGCGACCCACAGCAAGCGCCAGATGCCGCGCTTGAACTTCATGAGCACAGCGCCTTCAGGGCATACAGGGCTTCGAGCGCCTGGCGCGGGCTGAGCTCGTCGGGGTCGAGCGCGGCGAGCTGCGCGAGTGCCGGATGCAAGACGGGATTTTCGGTCTCTGGCGCCGCGGTCGGGGCGCTGGCGAATAAATCGGGCTGTGACGGCGTTTCGATGGCCTGGCGTTCGAGGTCGCGCAAGTGTTTTCGCGCCGCTTGCACGACGGCCCGGGGCATCCCCGCGAGCGCCGCCACCTGGATGCCGTAGCTTTGATTCGCCGGACCTTCTTCTACCGCGTGCAGGAAGACGATGCGCTCGCCATGCTCGACTGCATCGAGATGTACGTTGGCTAGACAAGGGTAGTCGAGCGCGAGCCGGGTGAGCTCGAAATAGTGGGTCGCAAAGAGGGTGAGGCTGCGGTTTTTTTCGAGAAGATGGCGGCAGATGGCAAAGGCTAAGGCCAGGCCGTCGAAGGTCGAGGTGCCGCGGCCGATCTCGTCCATCAGCACCAGGCTGTGGCCGCCGGCGCGATGCAGGATCTGCGCCGCCTCGGTCATCTCCACCATGAAGGTGGACTGTGCATGGGCCAGATCGTCGCTCGCGCCGATGCGCG
>JAOAIO010000077.1 GCA_026414665.1 Azovibrio sp. | reverse complement strand
GTATCAACCCATTCCCGGCACGCGGCCGCCCAAGTTCCACACCCGCTTCGATGCCCTGTGCGACCAAATCCTGCCGCCGATCCAAGAAGCCCTGGTGGCGCGTCACCCCGAGATCGTCTATGCCATCGCCTGTGACCGGCGTGGCTATGTGCCCACCCACAACCAGCGCTTTTCCAAGCCGCTCACCGGCGATGAGCAGGTCGATATGCTCAACAACCGCACCAAGCGCATCTTCGATGATCCCGTCGGCCGCCGCTGCGGCGACCACGAGAAGCCTTTCCTGCTTCAGACCTATCGGCGCGATACCGGCGAGATCATGCATGACATTTCCGCCCCGGTTTATGTCCAGGGGCGGCACTGGGGCGGTTTCCGCATCGGCTACAAGACCGAGATGTAAGCATCGAAGTAGGGCAATCGCTATTTACCCCAAAAGGGAAAGCCAAGCGATGAAGCGTGGTAACTAGGGAACCGTTTGGTGGTTTTGGACCCGAAAATCATGCCTTTGTAATATTGCGAGCCTAACGCAGCAAGACAAGACAATTTTATGCAGGGCGGCGAGCATACCCAGGAAACCACCGCCTTCACCACCGTCGCCGGACTTCATGTGGGATCCGGCGCCACGCTCCAGGCATTGCGCCCGGCGCTCTTGCTCACATACATCGCCGCATCCGCCGCCTCCAACAGCGCCCGCGCCGTGTGGCCATGCTCGGGAAAGAGGCTGATGCCGATGCTCACCCGGATGGGTAGCACGAGGCCATCCAACACCACCGGAGCCTGAAAGCGGGCAAGCAGCTTTTCCGCTACCGCCAGCACTTCGTCGCGGCCATGCACCGGCCCCAGGAGTAGCACGAACTCATCCCCGGATAGCCGCGCCGCGGTATCGCTCGCGCGCACGCTGGCGCGTAGCCGCTCGGCCACGGCCTGTAGCAGCCGATCCCCGACTTGATGGCCGTAGCAGTCGTTGACCTCCTTGAAGCGGTCGAGGTCGACGAACAAGACGGCAAGCCGATGGCCTTGGCGCTGGGCTTGGGCGATGGCGACCTGTAGACGGTCGAGGTAAGTCGCCCGGTTGGGTAGCCCTGTCAAGGCATCGTGCTGGGCCAGGTAGGCCATGGCCTGGCGGTTCATTTCCAGGGTTTCGAGCTGCGTGCTGATTTGCGCTTGCATGTCGTGCACGCCGCGCGCGAGCTGGCCGATCTCATCCCGCCGGCGCAAGGGCAGCGCCGGCGCCGGGGCGCCGCTGGCAAAGCCGCGCACGGCGCCGAGGATGTCGGCCAAGGGACGGGTCATGGCACGTGAGAATAACCAGGCCAGCAGCAGGGCCAAGCCGCTAAAGACGAGCACGATGCCGACGATCTGACGGCTAAGCTCGCGGTTGTCGCGCAGCACGGCGGCGAGCGGTTCGGTCAGACCGAGAATGAAAAAGCGCTGGCTGGCGAACTCTTGCGGCTGTAGCCGCTGCCAGGCCGCCAGCACGGTCGCCGCTTCGGGCCGGTCGGCATCCGCCGGACCGCTTGCCCACGCCTGACCGACCACTTGCTCGAGCTCGCCGGCGACGAGCGCGGCAGCGCCGGGAAAGTCGTCCTGGAGCAAGAAGCGCCGACCGCGCTCGAAGCCGAAGGTCTTGCCGGCGTCGGGATGAATGAGGAAATCGCCCCATTCATTGGCGAGATAGACGCGGTACTCGCGCGGCAATTGCTCGCGCATCGCATCGAACAAGGTTTCCAGATCGACATTGATCACGGCCAGCCCGACATTCTCGCCCCGCGCGCCCGGTACCGGCGCGGCAACGATCACCGTCGGCCGCTCGAAGCCGGCATGGGCACCGAGTTCGCGGTTGATGAAGACGCGCGATAGATACACCTGCTGCGCACCCAGGCGCAGCGCCTGGGAAACGTAGAACTTGTGCCCCTTTTCTTGCAGGTCGAGGCCGCGTACTTCGGTCAGGCCAGCCCCGTCCCGATCGACCCGGATGCGTTCCCGGCCATGTGGCTCGGCATCGATCAGGCGCACCTGGAAATATTCGGGATGCGTAGCCAGCAGGGCATGGGCCGTGGCGGCAAGGCTGGCCGCATCCGCCACCCGGCTCTCGGCAAGGCGGGCGAGGAGCCGCGCATCGCGGGCGGCGCCGCCTAAGGCGGTAACGAAGCGCTCACCCAGCACCTGGGTGGCCGTGAGCAGGCTTTTCTTGGCGCTATCGATGAGCAGACGCCGGCTCGTGGTATAGGCGTAGTAGCCAGTCAAGCCCGAGGCGAGCACCGCAAGCAGCGCCAGGACCAAAGCCAGCCGCGGCGCCATGCCAAGCTTCATGGCAGCCGCTCCGGCCTGTCCCCGGAAATGACGCGCTCCCAAAGCTTGGCGCGCCGTTCGCTGTCTTCGACCGGTTCGAGCCAGATCAGCTGGGCAGCGGCATGGCCCGGCCAGGCGCCGCTAAGCGTGTTGGCCAAGCCGTGGCGGCGGGTGAGCTGCTGGCTCACCTGGGGTTCTAGCGTGTAGTCGATCCAGGCTTCGGCCAGCTTGCGGTTAGGCGTCTTGCTGCTGATGGCCCAGCAATCGAGCCAAGCCAGCGCGCCCTCCTTGGGGATGACGTAGCCGATGTCGGCCCCTGCCTAGCGCAGCGCCGCCACCTGCTGATCGCCATAGTTGGCGAACACAATGGCCACCGAGTTGGTGCGAAAAAGTTCCACCACCTCCTCCGGCCGGGTATAAAAACCGAGCACGTTGCGGCGCAACGCGACGAGGGTTTGCACCAAAACGCTCCAATCGCGCTCGCGCACGCGAAACGGAGGGAGCCCGAGACGCAAGGCGGCAAGGGAGAAATTGTGGCTGCTGCCGTCGAAGGCGAGCACCTGGCCACGGTAACGCGCATCCCAGAGCACGGCGATGGAATCCGGCGCCACGGGCACCCGCTTGCGGTCGTAAATGAGGCCCATGGCGGCATAGGTGTAAGGCACGCCGTAGACCGCGCCGGCCCGGCTCAAGCCGGGAATCGCGGCCGGATCGCGGAACGCCGGCAGTTGCCGCTGCGTGCCGGGCAGGCGGGCGTATTCGAGCGGCGCGGCGATGCCGGCATCGATATAGCGCTGCAATTCCGCCGTATTCACGGCGAAGACATCGAAATCGCGGCCCTGACCCGCCCCCATGCGCTGCCACAAGGCATCATCGGAATCGACGAGGCTCACCTCTACCTTGACCCGGTGCCGCTGCGCGAATGCCGCGACCAGATCGGCATCGGCGTAGCCGGGCCAAGCCAGCACACGCAGCACCTCCTCTGCCTGGAGCGCACAGCTCAGCGCCAGGCCATACGCGAAAAGGAGGGTCCGAAAGGCGGCATCCATCTTCGCATGATAGCCGTGCCGCCCGCCGCCACCGCAAGAAATCTTTGCGCCGCCGCTGGCCGGGGCCGCCAGCGGCCAGTTTTCAGTGCGGCGCGTCTGCCGCCGGCGCCGGGCTAGAGCGCGCGGCCGCATGGCGCGCGCGTTCGGCCCACTCGCTCAAGCCCGCTTCCAGGCTGGCGATGCCGTGGCGCCAGGCGGCGATGAGTGGCAGCGCCTCGACTGGGGAAGTCGAACGCGCCCGGTCGAGCACCGTCATCAGCAGCCGATCCACGACTTGGGTTTGGGCGGCGCCGGCCACGATCACGGTCTGCTGCACATCGCCGATGATGCCCAGCAGCTCGCCCAGCCACTCGGCCGACTGATGCTGCACATCGCTAAGCAGCGCCCCAGCCGCCGGCATCCCGCCGGACTGACGCAACATGTCGAGCTGGCGATGCCCGAGACGGGCGCATAGCTCGGCGAGCCGCTCCGAAGCGCTGACACAGGCAGCCGAAGCAGTTTGGAAGTTGTTCAGGCTCAGCTGGCGGCCCTGGGCGATTTCATGCGCGGAAAGATACATGGCGAGTCTCCCGGTCGAATATTTGCACAGGCGGCCTAGCTTACCCCAGCCAGATTACATGCGCATGAAATCGCGCCACCCGGCAAAGCCGCGGGCATACGCGAGCAATAGGGAGTCTGCCTCGCTCACACCGGCTGTGCGCGGTGGATCGAGGCGCGCTCCGCCTCATTCCCAAGGCGGCTGGGCGGCAAGGAAATGCGCGATAGCCGCCGGCAAGGCATCTACCAGCGCACCGCTGCGCCCGGCAAGCCAGGCTTGGACCAAGCGCGCCTGGGCCTCTGGCAGCAAGGCGCCGACCAGGAGCTGGGCCGTGGCCAGATCGTTCAGATGGCCGAGCACGGCTTGGAGATCGACCAGCCCGGCCAAATAGCGTTTGCTGCGCTTTTCGCCAAACAGGCCAGCGAAGAATTCGAGCGCGTAGCGCAGTTTCTTAAAGGCAATGCGCAGTTCATGTCGAGCCTCGGGATCGAGGTCGCGCACGGCCTCGCCCAGACGCACGACCTGCGCAGCCCGGCGCATCAGCCGGCGCCGCGCCAGCTTGCGCAAGGGCGGCATGTGCGCCGGAAACTCGAGCTGTGCGAGCGCCAGCTCGAAATCGAAGAGCAACAGCCGAAAGGCCGGACTCGCTAGTGCCGCACGCGCCGCGCGGCGCGCCTGACGCTGCCGTCGCCCGGCCGCCCGACGCAGCCGCACGGCCCAGTCCGGCTGTCTAAGTTCACGCTCGAGCAAAGGCAGCGTCTCGGCGATGAACACGTCAAGGTTGCGGCAGTCGCCCAGCGCATTGGCGATGTCGCGCCAACGCTCGCCAAACTCGGTGACGAAGGCTGACGGCAGCCAGGGGGCGAACAATTTGAGCGCCGAACGCAAACGACGGATCGCTACCCGGGCCTGGTGCACGAACTCGGGCGCATCGCAACTTGCCAGGCCTGGCAGATTGAGGCAGAGGTGGCTCACGCAGTTACGCGCGATATGCACGAATGCAGGTCCCCCGGCGCGCCCGGCGGGCAGCGAGGGCCGCGCCCGGCTGGCCGCAAGCGGCGTCTGCGCCCCGCGCAATTGCTGCACGGGCGGCACGAGCAAGGGGTATAAGGCGAATGCGCCAAGCAAGGCGCGGCATAGCAAGGCGGCGGGCGCGACATCTTGCCCCGGCAGAACATGCAAGCGCGCCAGCGTCCGGCTGCCGCTGGCATGGCGCTGCTCGACCCGTTCGAGCCAAACCTCGACCGGGCCGGCGGCAGTATCGACCGCAAGGCATTCGGCGCGGATCGTTTCCGTGCCTTGCGCGCATAGATCGAGCCCGGCCAGCCAATCGCGCCAGCGGCGCTCGGCGATGCCATCGAGCTCGAGGCGGCTAGGCTGGCAAGGCACGCTCCAGATGCTGCGCGCCGGCCAGCCCAGGCCGCTTGCCGTGTCCGGCTCCAAGCCGGTCGGGCTGCAAAGCTCGAGGCGCCACTGCCAACCCGTGCGCACCCGCATCAGCGTCAAGCCGCGCGCCGCGAGCAGGGCATCGGGCGTATCGAAATATTCGACGCTGCGCACAGCGCGTGCGCCAGGCGCGGCCGGCAAGGCGGGATGCCGGCGCAGGCGGCGCATGTCCGCCGCTGAAAGCTCGTAGTGGAACATGATCGACCTCGCTGCAAGCCGAAAACGGATTCGCCCCGCCTTGTTTCATTTTCATGACAAAAAACAAATGCTTGGCAAAAACCCGAGCGCATCTTACCGCCACGCGGGCCGCGCACCAAGGGATGAGTGCCGTCGTCAAGCTGTCATGCGCGGCCACTAGCATGTGGGCTTTCTGTTCTCGGTTTATTGCCATGCGCATCGTCATGCTCTCGGACGTGTATTTCCCCCGGGTCAACGGCGTTTCCACTTCGATCGAGACGTTTCGCCGCTGTTTGGCCGCCTTGGGGGCGCACGTACAGCTCGTGGCGCCGGCCTATGACGACGCGCCGGCCGGCAGCGCGGCGGACATCATCCGCCTACCGTCCCGACGCATTCCATTCGACCCTGAAGACCGGCTCATGTCTTGGCGTGCCGCCCTGGCGCTCACGCCCGAGCTGGCGCGGGACAAGCCCGATCTGATCCACATTCAAACCCCGTTCGTCGCCCACCATGCCGGCGTAGCGCTCGCCCGGCGCCTGCGCATTCCGGCTGTGGCAACCTATCACACCCTGTTTGAAGAGTATCTGCATCACTACATCCCATTCTTGCCCCGAACTTGGCTGCAAGGGCTGGCCCGACATCACTCGCGGCGCCAATGCGAGGCGCTGGAAGGCGTCGTGGTGCCCTCTGTGGCGATGGCGGAACGGCTGCGCCAGTACGGCGTGCAAGCGCCGCTGGAAATCCTGCCGACCGGCATCCCCACGGCACACTTCGCCCAGGGCGACCGCGCCCGCTTCCGCGCCCAGCACGGCCTGGCACCGGCGCGGCCGGTGGCCCTCTATGTCGGCCGCGTGGCGCACGAGAAAAACATCGGCTTTTTGCTGCACGCGCTGCAGCACGCCCGCCAACGCCTGCCCGAGCTGTGCCTCGTCATCACCGGCGAAGGACCCGCGCGACCAGACTTAGAGCGGCAGGCCAGAACGCTGGGCCTATGCGACAACGTGCGCTTTCTCGGCTATCTCGATCGCCGTCAGGCGCTACCGGATGCCTATGCCGGCGCCGATCTGTTCGTCTTCGCCTCGCGCACCGAAACCCAAGGCCTGGTGCTGCTCGAAGCCATGGCCGCCGGATTGCCAGTCCTGGCGCTGGCGGTCATGGGCACACGCGACATCCTCGCGCCGGAGCGCGGCTGCCGCATCGGACCGGAGGAGCCCGGCGCCTTCGGCGCAGCCATGGCCGAACTGCTCGCCACCCCCGAGCGCCTGCAAAGCCTGGCGCGCGCCGCGCAAGAATACGCCACATGCTGGAGCGACAGCGCCATGGCCGAACGCCTGCTCGCCTTCTACACCCGCATCCAAAGCGCTTGGCTATCGCCACGATAGCCAGGTTCGATTTCAGCGCCGCCGCCCGCTTTGCTGTAATGGGAGCAAGCCCCTTGCCGCTGGAGACGAACATGGCCACGCTTCCCATCCCGCACAGCCCCGGGCGCCGGCTGCGCTTTTATGTCGGCGCGCTCATCGCCGGTGCCGGCCTATGCCTGCTGCTGGCGCGCCTCATCGCCCGGCTGGCCGCTTGGCTAGCGCCCTGAACGCGCCGCGAACTTTCCGACGCGCCAAGCGCCTAATCGGCTTTGACAACCCGAAGGAATACGTGCAATGACCCACACAGTCACGCTAGGCGGCAACCCGGTCGAGGTCCAAGGTCACTTTCCCCGTCCCGGCGAAACGGCGCCGCCCTTCACTTTGGTCGGCAAGGACCTTGCCGACGTCCGCCTCGCCGATTTCGCCGGGAAGAAGAAAGTGCTGAACATCTTCCCGAGCCTAGATACCCCGGTTTGCGCGGCCTCGGTGCGCCACTTCAATGCTGCCGCAAGTCAGCTCGACAACACGGTGGTGCTGTGCATCTCAGCCGACCTGCCGTTTGCGCAAAACCGCTTCTGCGCCGCCGAGGGGCTGGAGAACGTGGTGTGCCTATCTACTCTGCGCGGCCGCGATTTCCTCAGCGCTTACGGCGTCGCTCTCGTCAGCGGCCCGCTCGCCGGGCTGGCGGCGCGCGCCGTGCTAGTGCTCGATGCAGAGGATCGGGTGCTGCACAGCGAACTCGTCGCGGAAATCAAGCAAGCACCGGATTACGCAGCCGCGCTCCGCGCCCTGGCCTGATCCTTACCTTACCGCCCTAGCCGCCCAGCAGTCCCCATCACCCAAAGACTGCCAAGCCTCACCGCTCCGGCTCGGGCGGCTGGCTGCGGCGCCACACGCCTTTTTCGCCGCAATGCGCCGGCAGTCCAGGCAAGGCCGATATGGCTATGAAAAAATTAAAAAAGACGAGGAAAACCCAGAAATATCGATTTCCATGCCCAAAACCCCAACATAGCCCCACGGGCATAGGCCGAACAGGCCGATCATGTCTAGCTGAATGGGGTAGCTTCGGCGGGAAGAGCGTCTTGCAAAAGCACTTAGGGCCACCCTGCGGTGGCCCTAAGTCTTTGAAAAATTGGTCGGGGCGGCGGGATTCGAACTCGCGACCCCTTGCACCCCATGCAAGTGCGCTACCAGGCTGCGCCACGCCCCGACGAGCTGCGCATTATATAGGCTGAAGTGGCGGCGCGCAAGCCTTTTCTGCACGGCCCACCCTGTGCTTTTGCGGTCTTTCAGCCCCCCTGGTCTTCGATGCCATACTTTTTCTCGATTCGGCGCATGATAAGCGCATAACAACCAACCACCAGCACATAGAGGA
>JAOAIO010000076.1 GCA_026414665.1 Azovibrio sp. | reverse complement strand
TTGATTAACCTAGCGTTTTTAGAGCGCGTCAGCAGCGAAGAAGGCCGCATTCTACAGCACACAAAAAACTTGTCAACGCCTTTTCACCATATCTGCCTTATCAGGGTAGGACACCGGTCATAACGCCGAGCTTTCCACCCCATAGACCGCCGCCAGCAGGCAAAGACATCAGGTACCCATCAAGGTGACAAGCCCCCCAGTTGAGCGGCCAACACATTTGATGGGCCGGCTAACGCGGCCGCCCGCCCAGCCGAGCGCGGCGCCCATTCCTGGGCATAAATGCGCGGTGGCATAATGGCCCTCTCTCCTGCCGACTGGTTCCCGGCCATGCCCCATCTGGAAGCCCGCCATCTCCTGCCGTTGTTGTCGAGCTTAGCCATGGCTTGGCTGGCGGCTTTGCATTACTGGCAGCTGGGGCAAGGGCTGGATGCGCGTCTGGGGGATGTCTTCTTGCGTCAGGATGCCCGCTCCCGCCAGCCGCCCGCGGAAATCGTGCTAATCGATATCGACCAGGATAGCCTCGATGATCCCGAAATGCTCGACCTAGCCGGCAACTGGCCTTGGCCTCGTGCCATTCACGGCGAGCTGCTCGATTTTCTGGCCGCGCGGCAGCCGCGGGCGGTAATCTTCGATTTGATTTTCAGCGAGCCGGATCGCTTTCGCCTCGATAGCGACCGGGTATTCGAGGCGGCGCTGCGCCGCTATCCCGCCTATTTACCCTTGGTCATCACCGAAGGCGAACCCTCGCGCTTCGCCCAGCTCCCGCCGATCTTGGGCGCCCGCGCCGGTCCCCATGCCTTGCCCGATGCCGGTTTACCGCTCCTAGCCCCGAAGGCGTTCGCACCCGATGTGTGGCGCACGGGCGTGATCAACTTCCTCGCGGACGCAGATGGCGTGGGCCGCCGCTACTGGCTGCATTACCCCCATGCCGGCTGGCAGCTGCCCAGCCTGCCGGCCCGTGTCGCCGCCGATTTGGGCGCGGCCGTGCCGGAACGCGCCGATCTCTATCTCCATTTTTATGGCGCCCCTTTCACGCGAGTATCTTACCGCCGGATTTTTCTGGAAAGCTTAAAACAAGCGCCGCAGGGATTGCCTGAACTGCGCGGCCGGATCGTGATCATCGGCGCGGCAGCGCCCGGCCTGCACGATCTGCGCCCTACGCCACTCTCGCCCATAACGCCAGGACCAACCATACTTGCCACGGCGCTCGCCAACCTGCTCCATGACGACTATCTGCGCCCTGTTTCGCCGTTGCCAAGCTTAGGACTCGGTCTTGCGCTGATCTGGGGCCTTGGCCGCGCCACCCAACGGCGCGTAAGCCCCTTGCGCCAAGGCGCTTGGCTGCTGCTCGCCAGCCTGGCGAGCCTCGCGCTAGCGTGGGCCATGCTTGGACACAATTTACTCTGGCAACCGTTTTCCACGCTGCTAACGGCCTGGCTGTTCTTTGCCCTGTGCGCTCTGGGCGCCTATGTGCGCGAGCGCTGGGAGCGCGAGCACGCGATTCGCATGTTCGGCCGCTTTCTCGATCCACGGGTAGTGCAGGCCGTGACGGAAGGCGGCGTGCTGGCCACAGCCCAGGAAGGCAGCAGCCGCGAGATCAGCGTGCTGTTTTCCGACATCCGGGGTTTTACCTCGCTTTCTGAGACTCGCCCGCCCGAAGCCATCGTGCGCCTATTGAATCGCTACTTCGATACCCAAGTGGAAGCCATCTTCGCGGAGGGGGGCACGCTCGATAAATTCATCGGCGATGCCATCATGGCTTTCTGGGGGGCCCCTATCGCCTCGCCGCAGCACGCCGCCCAAGCGGTGCGCGCCGCCCTGCGGATGCAGGCACGGCTGGAAGACTTCAAGCGCGAGCTGGGTGAGTTGGGCGCCCAGTTCGACATCGGCATCGGCATCCACACCGGCCCGGCCGTGGTCGGTTTTCTCGGCGCGGCGCAGCGGCTCGATTACACGGCCATCGGCGACACGGTGAATCTTGCCAGCCGCATCGAGGGCTTGACCAAGGGCGTAGCGCGCATCCTGGTCTCGGATGCCACCCGAGATGCCTGCATGGCGCAAGCCCCCGGCGAATTCACTTTCATCGACCATGGCGAAGCCAAGGTCAGGGGGCGGGAACGCCCTGTCCATTTATTTGAACCGAGGAGCACCGCATGAAAATCTCCCGCCTCACCCTACTGCTGGCCACCGGCCTTAGCTCCGTCGCCTGGGCGCAGAACGCAACCTTGATCCGGGCCTCGGATTTGAAAGCCAAGCCTTTCATCGATGCCGCCAGCATCGCGCAACTCCCGGAGCAGACCCGGCTCACCGTCGTCGCCAACGAAGGCGGCTGGAGCCAAGTACGCACCAGCAGCGGCGCGACCGGCTGGGTCCGGCTGCTGCATGTGCGTCCGGACAAGCAAGGCGATGCCGGCCCCGGCATCGTCAAAAGCCTGGGCACGCTTGGCAACGTTGCTCGCACCGGCAGCACAGGCCAGACCGCCACCACAGGCGCCAAGGGCATCAGCAAGGACGACCTTGCTCAAGCCGCTCCGAACTTCCAGGAAGTCAAGCGCCTGGAGCAATACCGCGCCTCGGCCAAGGAGGCCGAGCGCTATGCCAAGGACAATCGTCTCAAGGCCCAGGAGATGAGCTACCTGGACGCTAGCGACGGACAACGCAACTAAAGGAGCTGGACATGCGCACACGCCACACTTTCCGCCCCTTGGCCATGGCTCTGACACTCATGGCCGCCATCGGGCTTTCGGGTTGCAAGACCATGGATTTCAACGCCGTGCTCGAGCACGGAGGTAACCTGGCCCGCAGTTTCAATCAGAACATCACCCCCCAAGAGGAAGCCCGCATGGGCGAAGAGTCCGCGGCCCTGCTGCTCGGCGCCGCGCCGCTCGTGCAAAATCCCGGGCTGCAACGCTACGTCAACCAAGTCGGGCAGTGGGTTGCGCTACAGACCGGCAGAAACGACGTGCCATGGCGTTTCGGCGTGATGGACACGGAAAACATCAATGCCTTCGCCGCGCCCGCCGGCTATGTCTTCATCACCAAAGGGCTGCTCAAGCGCCTACAGAACGAAGCCGAGCTCGCCGGCGTGTTGGCGCATGAAATCAGCCATGTGGTGATGGGGCATTACGTCCAGACCATGCTCAAGAAAGACCGCGCCGCCGCCCTGGGCGGTCTGGCTAATACCCTGGCGCAAAGCCAGGGCAAGGGCGAGCTAAGCGCCCTGGTGAATCTCACCCGCGGGGTATATAGCTCCGGTCTCGACAAGGAGGACGAATACCAAGCCGACCGCATGGGCGTCGTGCTCGCCACCCGCGCCGGCTACGACCCGTTCGGCCTACCCCGGGTGCTCCAGATGTACGCCGCCAACGCCGGCCAGGCAGGTTTCGATCTCCTGTTCTCCACCCACCCGAGCGCCGACGAGCGGCTGGCGCGGCTAGCCGCCAGCATGGGCGAGCGTTTCGATGCGCTAGAAGCAAAAGGCGCCAAGAACACCGCAGCCTTCAGTCGCCAGATCGCTGCTTTGACCCCCACCGTGAAAGCGCGCTGACCCGCCAACCGTGTTCCCCCCGGCGCGAGCCTGCCGCCGCGCTCAAGCCGGGTCGAGCTTGGCATAGGCGAGCGCCAGCCATTTCATGCCAGCGCTGCCAAAATTGACCTGTACCTTGGCATCGTCGCCCCCCCCTTCAGCATCGACGATGACGCCAAAGCCAAACTTGGCATGACGCACATTCATGCCCACGCGCAGACCGCCCGGCAATTCGCCGGCTGCGCCCGCCAGCCACGCCGCATCCGCCACCGCTTCCCGATTCGCCGCTGGCGCGGCCGGCCGGGCCCGGCTCAAGAAACGGAGCAAATCTTGGGGAATTTCTTCGAGAAAGATCGAGGGCAGGCAGTAGCGGGTCTGGCCATGCAACAAGCGACTCTGAGCGTGGCACAGATAAAGCCGCTTACGAGCCCGGGTGATGGCCACGTACATCAAGCGGCGCTCCTCCTCTAGGCCGTCCCGCTCCTGCGCGGCATGCTCATGCGGGAAGAGGCCCTGCTCCAAGCCGGTGATGAACACCGCGTCGAACTCCAAGCCCTTGGCCGCATGAACGGTCATCAACTGCACCGCGGCCTCGCCCATGCCTGCCTGATGCTCCCCCGATTCGAGCGCGGCATGGGTGAGAAAAGCCACTAAGGCGCTGGCCTCGCCCACCGCGCCCTCCTCATCGACGAACGTAGCCGCGGCATTGATCAACTCATCCAAGTTCTCCAGGCGCTCCTGCCCCTCCTTCTCGCCGCGGTAGTGCGCCGCCAGGCCGCTATGCTCGATCACATGCTCGACCAGCTCGGGCAAACGCAGCCCCTCGGTTTCCTGGCGCAACCGCTCGATCAGCCGGATGAAGCCAGCCACCGCCGCTCCCGCCTTGCCGGTGAGGGAAGCCGCGGCGTTGTAAAGGCAAGAATGCAGCTGATGCGCCATGGCCTGTAGGCTCTCCAAGCTGCGGGCGCCGATACCCCGAGCCGGGAAATTCACCACCCGTAAAAAGGCGGTATCGTCGTCCGGGTTCGCCAACAAGCGCAGGTAGGCGAGCGCGTGCTTGATTTCCTGGCGCTCGAAAAAGCGCAAGCCGCCATAGACGCGGTAAGGAATGCCGCGCGCGAACAACTCATGCTCGAGCACCCGCGACTGGGCATTGGAGCGATAGAGCAGCGCTATCTGGGTCGGGCTGAACCCTTCATCCACCAGCGCTCGAATCTCGTCTACCACGAAACGCGCTTCGTCGAGATCGGTAAAGCCCTCGAAAACCCGGATCGGCTCGCCGTCGCCGGCATCCGTCCACAAGTTCTTGCCGAGTCGCGCGCGGTTGTGCTTGATCAAAGCATTGGCGGCCGCGAGGATGTTGCCGTGCGAGCGGTAATTCTGCTCCAGACGAATGACATTCGCCCCGGCAAACTCGCGCTCGAACTCGCGCATATTGCCCACTTCCGCGCCACGAAAGGCGTAGATGCTCTGATCGTCGTCGCCCACCGCGAACAGCGCCGCGCCGCCGCCGGCCAAAAGCTTCAGCCAGGCATACTGCAATGAATTGGTATCCTGGAACTCATCCACCAGGATATGGCGAAAGCGCTCCTGGTAATGGCGGCGCAGCGGCTCGTTACGCTGCAAAAGCTCGTAGCAGCGCAGCAGCAGCTCGGCGAAATCCACCACCCCTTCGCGCTGGCACTGCGCCTCGTACTCGGCGTAGAGCTCCGCCTTCTTCCGAGTATGCGGGTCATACGCCTCGACCTGGGCCGCGCGCAGCCCCCGCTCCTTATGGGCGTTGATGAAGTGCATCAGCTCACGGGGCGGGTAGCGCTCGTCATCGACATTCAGATACTTCAGCAAGCGCTTGATCGCCGCAAGCTGATCGGTAGCGTCGAGGATTTGGAAGGTTTGCGGCAAGCCCGCCTCGCGGTAATGGGCGCGCAACATGCGGTTACACAAGCCATGGAACGTGCCGATCCACAAGCCACGCGGATTGATAGGCACGAGCGCGCCAAGCCGGGCCAACATTTCCTTCGCCGCCTTATTGGTAAAGGTGACTGCTAGCACGCCATGCGGGCTGACCTGCCCGGTGGCCACCAGCCAAGCGATGCGGGTCGTGAGCACCCGGGTCTTACCGCTACCGGCCCCGGCCAGAATCAGAGCATGGACCCGCGGCAGCGTCACCGCCTGGAGCTGCGGTGGATTGAGATGGGCAAAGAGATCAGACATGTGGAAAACCCCGATGGCGAAACTGAAAACGCGTCCCTAGAATCCGCGCCATTTTAGCCGCCCCGCCCGACGTTGTTTTTGTGCAACGCACAAAAATATTGAACTCCGGCAGGCGCAATCCTTCAAAGACAAAGAGAAAACCTCGAATACAATGCGTATTGCGGTGCAGCAAAATTGGTTCACGAGACGAATGATGCCGGACCGCACAGGCTGAAGAAGCCTAAGCCTTGAAAGGAGAACTGCCATGAAAGCCCCGAAAATCCTACCCTGGATCGCCAAGAAGTCCGGCATCAGCGAAGCCCTGGCCCTGAAGCTGTGGCGGCGGGCCGCCGGCGAAGCCGAAGCGCTGACCGGCAAAGCCGAAGGCTCCGAATACTGGGGCCTGGCCGTGGAACGCTTCCTCGATCTGGTCGCAGAAGAAGCCCCGCCCGCAACCGCCGCGCCCAGCCAGCTGATCACCCCGCCGCGCATCGACTGGCTGTGGCGCCACCAAAGCCGCATGTCACTGCTATCGCTGCTGGCCGCCCAAAACGCCTATCGGTTCTGGCAGCATACCTGGCAGAACCTTTATCTGCCCAAGGCGCTGCAAAAGCGGGCCGCCTGACCCCTCTTCCCCCCTCTGATGCGCCGCCTACGGGCGGCGCCCATCCTCGCCGCCCTCTCGCCGGCCATTGCCAAACCGCGCAGCTAGACGAAGGAACGCGGCGCACCAAGAGCCCCAGCAGCCCCAGCCACGCGCCGCGCATTCCCGGCGCCCCACCGCAAGCCTCGCCAACGGCGCGCTTACGCCGACCTTCCTTTATCATTGGCCGGATTCGCCAACCGGATGATCTAGCACGGCCGCGGGTCTCTCCGCCAAGCCGCCAGCGCAGTTTGGCGCATTGCGCAACGAAGCTAACACCCATGAGCAAGCAAAAACTCGAACTCACCTGGATCGGCAAGGACAAGCGCCCGAAGCTTGAGCCGCGCATCCTGCTCGAAGACCCAGAGAAGTCCTACCACGCCCAATTCAGGAACCCCCCTCGCCCACTGGGAGAGGGGCAGGGGGTGAGGGAAGACATCTTCGACAACCGGCTGATCTTTGGCGACAACCTCTTGGCCTTGAAGGCGCTGGAGGCGGAATTCACGGGCAAGGTCAAATGCGTGTTCATCGACCCGCCCTACAACACCGGCAGCGCCTTCACCCATTACGACGACGGGCTGGAGCATTCGATTTGGCTTTCGCTGATGCGCGACCGGCTAGAGATCATCCGGCGGCTGCTCTCAGACGATGGCTCGCTGTGGATCACCATCGATGACAACGAATGCCATTACCTCAAGGTGCTGTGCGATGAGATATTTGGGCGGGGTAGGTTTATTGCTAGTAATGTTTGGCAAAAGAGATATTCGCGCGAAAACCGTGAAGCTATAGGTGACTCGCACGACTATGTGTTGGTTTACGCGATGAATCCGCTGAAGTTCAAGGAGCAGAGAAATCTCGTCCCGATGAATGATCAGCAGGCAAAAGTCTATAGAAATCCAAATAATGATCCGCGTGGACGATGGAGGCCAATCCCCATGACGGCACAAGCTGGTCATGCAACGGCCGAGCAATTTTACGAGGTTGTGACCCCGAGTGGGGTTGTTCACTATCCACCAGAGGGCAGGTGTTGGGGGGTTTCGAAATCCACATATGAAAAATTGCTTGCCGAGGGGCGCATATATTTCGGTAAAGATGGAAGGTCTCAGCCGAACATAATTCGATATCTAAGTGAAGTCCCGGGGGTGGCGCCGTGGACATGGTGGCCACATGAAGAAGTGGGCCACACGGATGAAGCGAAAAAGGAGATGCACGAGCTATATGGGAAAAGTGATCCATTCTTAACGCCCAAACCCGAGCGTTTGTTGCGCCGTATTCTTCACATCGCCACCAACCCCGGCGACCTCGTGCTCGACTCCTTCGCCGGCTCCGGCACCACCGGCGCAGTCGCGCACAAGATGGGCCGCCGCTGGATCATGGTGGAGCTGGGCGAGCACTGCCACACGCACATCATCCCGCGTCTGAAAAAGGTCATCGACGGCGAAGACAAAGGCGGCATCACCCAGGCCGTGGGCTGGCAAGGCGGCGGCGGTTTCCGCTACTACCGGCTTGCGCCGACGCTCATCGTCAATGACCGCTGGGGCAACCCCATCATCAATCCCGAATACAACGCCGCCATGCTGGCGGAAGCCTTGGCCAAGCTGGAAGGCTTCACCTACGCGCCCTCCGAGGTGCTGTGGTGGCAGCACGGGCATTCGAGCGAGCGGGATTTCATCTACGTCACCACGCAGAACCTGTCCGTCGAGCAGTTGCAGGCGCTCTCTGAAGAAGTGGGCGCCGAGCGTAGCCTCCTTGTGTGTTGCTCGGCCTTTCGGGGGGTGACGGCGGCGCAGGCGGCGGAGCGCTGGCCGAACCTGACGCTGAAGAAGATTCCCAAGATGGTGCTGGCGCGCTGCGAGTGGGGGCATGACGACTACAGCTTGAACGTGGCGAATTTGCCGCTGACGGCGCCCTCTCCCCCGGC
>JAOAIO010000075.1 GCA_026414665.1 Azovibrio sp. | reverse complement strand
GTCGAAGGGTTGCACCTTCATCAGCTCGGACAGGGTGTTGAACTGGATGATGCCGCGCTCGATGTACTTGTCGAGCAGCAGCGTGAGGATTTCGCGGGCCGTGTCGCCGTAGTGGCCAAACATGTCCTGCGCCGCCTTTTTCGCCCGCTCGGCGCGCTGGCGGCGGGTGAGCAGCGGTGCATTCCAGGCCAGGTGACACAGCAGATCGAAAGGGTCGGCGTCGGGCTGGTTGGCGCTGGCCGCCAGCTCCTCGAAGCTGATGCCGCGCTCGGTCAGCTCGCGCAGCACCTCGGCACGGGTGTCGGGGTTGGCCCAGGCCGATTGCAGCGCATCACGGGTCGGGCACAGGGTCCGGACGGTGCGGCCGGAGTATTCGGTGTACTTGACCACCTGGAGCTTCTTGCCGTCGGTGTCGAGGTCGTAGACCAGGTGGCCGATCACCTCGACATGGCCGCCGTCCACGTAGAACTTGCGCGGCTCCTCTGGCGGTTCGGAAAGGATCTCGCCCTGGCCCGTGTCGGCTTCCGTGGAGTCTACGGTGTAGTCGGCCGGCGGCTCTTCGACGCCGGGTGGTGTTTCGATGAACGACTCGACGGTTTCGCCGGCCTCATCGATGGTCACTTCCTCGATGCGCGCGGGATCGCCATCGAAATCCGGATCGGCAAAGTGTCGGGTGGCGGTGCCGGTGAAGTCGATGATGTTGAAGTATTCCTTGCCGTAATCGACCTTCAGCCGTGTGCCGCGCCCGATGATCTGCTTGAACTCGCTCATCGAGCCGACGACCCGGGCGAGCACCACGTTCTTGCAGGTCGGCGCGTCCACGCCGGTGGTCAGAAGCTGCGAGGTGGTGAGGATGGTGGGCGTGCGCGTGTCCACGTCCTGGAAGCGGCCGAGATGTGCGCGGCCGATCTCGCCCTCGTCGGCGGTGACGCGGCAGACATAGTCGGGATGCTGGGCGACCATATCGCTGTTGAGGTTGACCAGTTGCTGGCGCATTTCGGCGGCATGCTCTTGATCGACGCAGAACACGATGGTCTTGGCGAAGCGATCTGTGCCCTTGAGGAAGTCGGTCAGGTGCTTGGCAATGGCCTGGGTGCGCGCACGCAGCGCGATGACGCGCTCGAAATCCTTGGTCTGGTATTCGTCGTCCGGCACCGGGCGGCCGAAGCGGTCGAGCTCGTCCTTGGACGGACGCCAGCCGGCGGCATCCACTGTGGTGATGACGCGATGCACGCGATAGGGCGCGAGGAAGCCGTCTTCGATGCCTTGGCGCAAGCTGTAGGTGTAGACCGGGTTGCCGAAGTATTCGTAGCTGTCACGCGACTCCTCACGCAGCGGCGTGGCGGTCATGCCGAACTGCACAGCGGGCGCGAATTAATCGAGCACCGCGCGCCAGTTGCTGTCGTTGCGGCTGGAGCCGCGATGGCATTCGTCGATGATGATCAGATCGAAGAAATCGGGGCGATACTGGCGGAACACGTCTTCGCTGGCGGTGGACAGCGCCTGATAGATGCCGAAGTACATGTCCCGGCTTTGGCTCACGTCTCCGCTGACGATCTTGTGCCGCGCATCACCAAAGGGCGCGAACATCTTGGCCATCGGGTCATCGACCAGGATGTTGCGATCGGCCAGGAACAGGATTTTCGGGCGTCGGTACTCGCCGGTGCGATTCCAGCGGCTGTTCCACAGCTTCCAGCACACCTGAAACGCCACGCAGGTTTTGCCGGTGCCCGTGGCCAGTGTGACGAGGATGCGCTTCTGGCCGAGAAGGATGGCTTCAATGACGCGATTGATCGCGATCTGCTGGTAGTAGCGAGGCACCTTGCCCGAAGCCAAGTTGAACGGCTCCAGCAATGGCGACAACACGTTCTGTGGCAATTGTGTTGCTGCCGTCAGCCTGGCAAACAACTCGTCAGGGGTGGCGTAGCGATCCACCTCACGCTCGGTGCCGGTGGTGTAGTCGATCTCGATGATGCGGTGGCCGTTGGTCGCGTAGGCGAACTTGAGACCCAGAATCTCCGCATACTCGCGGGCCTGCTGCACGCCGGTTTCGGCGGGCAGGCCGATCTCCTTGGCCTCCACCACGGCAAGAGGAAAGTCTCGACGGTAATAGAGCAGGTAGTCGGCGCGTTTCTGTTTGCCGCGCCGCACCTTGCCGCCCGCGACGATGATGCGGCCATGGGTGAAGCTGTGCTGCTCGCCGATGGCGTGCGGAGCCGTGCCCCATCCTGCCTCGACGAGGCGGGGTGTGACGAACTCGCGGCAGGTATCGGCTTCGGTGATCACGCCATCGCGCATGGCCCCCCCTTCATCGTGTTCTTCAGATCGGCATGGCATAAGCGCTTCATTTTATCGATGTGGCACTACCACAGCCAGCGATGACCGGTGAGCAGCGAAGCCGACGACTGCAAGGAGAGAAGCGGGAGGGCTAGCGGGAGCAGGCGGTGTGAGGCGGGCGGCTTGGTGGCCGATGTCCGTAAGCCCGCGCGGCGTTCGCGCGTGTTCGCCGAGCGCGCATAGGAAAAACCCCAACCCAAAAGGGCTGGGGTTTGAAGCTTGGTGGTGATGGGCAGAATCGAACTGCCGACCTACGGGTTATGAATCCGTCGCTCTAACCGTCTGAGCTACATCACCGCTAAGAGGCGGCGGATTATAGGGGGCGGCAGGAATCCGGTCAACATTGACAACCTTGGGCTATAATCCGGCGTATGCCTGCGTCTTCCATTGCTTCTGCCATCGTAAGCAGCATCGTCACGGCCATCGTCGAGTCGCCGGCGCCGAGCGTGCCGCCGGTGCCGGCTGTGATCGAGCGCAACATTCCCGAGGCCGCCGCGGTCGGCAAACTTGCCGGCCCGCCCGACATGATGGGCAATGTCACGATCGACGGCCAGGTGTTCATGACGGCGCCGGGCTTGCAGGTTCGTGACGACATGAACTTGCTGATGTTCCCCACCCTGATCGGCAACGATGTCCAGGTGCGCTATCAGCTCGACCCGATGGGGGCCGTGTGGCGGATCTGGCTGATGAGTCCGGCCGAAGTGGCCGCCTTGCAATCCCGATAGTCTTCCCGCTATGACCAAAAAACTGTTCATCCGCACCTTCGGGTGCCAGATGAACGAGTACGATTCGGACAAAATGGCCGACGTGCTCGCCGCCCATGAGGAGGTCATCAAGACCGATAACCCAGAAGAGGCGGACATCATCCTGTTCAATACCTGTTCCGTGCGCGAGAAGGCGCAAGAAAAGGTGTTTCACGATTTGGGGCGCATCAAGCACCTCAAGCAGCAAAATCCCGATTTGCTCATTGGCGTCGGCGGCTGCGTCGCTAGCCAGGAGGGGGCGGCCATCGTCGCGCGCGCGCCTTATGTCGACCTGGTCTTCGGGCCTCAGACCTTGCACCGCTTGCCGCAGCTCATCGCCGAGCGGCGCGAGCGGGGTAAGCCCGCCGTGGATGTGTCCTTTCCCGAAATCGAGAAATTCGATGCCTTGCCCCCGGCGGAAGTCAAAGGCGCGAGCGCCTTCGTGTCGGTGATGGAGGGCTGCTCCAAGTTCTGCACCTTCTGCATCATTCCCTATACTCGGGGCGGCGAGATTTCCCGGCCGTTCGACGACGTGTTGGCGGAAGTGGCAGGGTTGGCCGATGCCGGCGTGAAGGAAGTGACCTTGCTCGGCCAGAACGTCAATGCCTACCAAGGGGCGATTGGCGCGAGCGGCGAGACGGCCGACTTGGCGATGCTCATCGAGTATATTGCCGAGGTGCCGGGCATCGAGCGCATCCGCTACACCACTTCTCATCCCCGCGAGATGACCCAACGCCTGATCGACGTTTATGCGCGGGTGCCAAAGCTGGTGTCGCACTTGCATCTACCCGTGCAGGCGGGTTCCGACCGCGTGTTGGCGGCCATGAAGCGGGGCTATACCGCGCTCGAATATAAATCGGTGGTGCGTAAGCTGCGTGCCGTTCGGCCCGACATCGCCATTTCTTCCGACTTCATCGTTGGCTTTCCCGGCGAGACCGATGAGGATTTCGAGAAGACCATGCGCCTCATCGATGCAGTGGGCTTCGATACATCGTTTTCCTTCCTTTTCAGCCCCAGGCCCGGCACTCCGGCGGCGGAGATGGCCGACGACACCCCGGCTGAAGTCAAGTCGGCCCGGCTCATGCGCTTGCAAAAGCGCATCGAGGAGTATGCGCAAGGCATTTCCCGCGCCATGGTGGGCAGCGTCCAGCGGGTGCTGGTGGAGGGCGTCTCGAAGAAAAATCCCGGTGAGCTGGCCGGGCGCACCGACAACAATCGCATCGTCAATTTCGTGGGCAATCCGCGGCAGATACATCACTTCGTCGAAGTGAGGATTACCGAGGCGCTGCCCCATTCCCTGCGCGGCGAGGTGGTGCTCCGTGAAGGCTAAGCCTGCTGCCGCGGTGAAACAGCGGCCTTTGGATCTGGTGCTTGCGCCGCTCGACAATTTCCGTCTGGCCAACCTGTGCGGTCCCTTGGACGAAAACCTGCGCCAGATCGAGACGGCGCTGGATGTGACCGTGTCGCGCCGGGGCGAGCGGTTTACCGTGCGCGGCGCGGCGGCGGCCGAGGCGGTGGCGGTACTCGAGCATTTTTACGCCCGTGCCGATACGAGCTTGAGCGTCGATGACATCCAGCTAGGGCTGATCGAAATCCGCAATGCGCCCCTGCGCCGCATTTCTACCCCCGACAGCCCGGTGGACGGTCCGCAGCTCGTGACGCGTAAGGCCGAGCTGCATGGCCGCACGCCCCGGCAAGTCGAGTATTTGAAGCACATCCAGGAGCACGACATCACCTTTGGCATCGGTCCGGCCGGCACTGGCAAGACCTATCTCGCCGTGGCCAGCGCCGTGGATGCGTTCGAGCGCGATTTGGTCGAGCGCATCGTGCTCACCCGGCCGGCGGTGGAAGCCGGCGAGCGCCTGGGCTTCTTGCCCGGCGATCTCGCCCAAAAGGTCGATCCTTACCTACGCCCGCTCTACGATGCTCTGTACGATCTGATGGGCTTCGAGCGTGTCACCAAGCTCTATGAAAAGGGCGCGCTCGAAATCGCGCCGCTTGCGTTCATGCGCGGCCGCACGCTCAACCACGCCTTCATCATTCTCGACGAGGCGCAGAACACCACGCCCGAGCAGATGAAGATGTTCCTCACCCGCATCGGCATCGGCACCAAGGCCGTGATTACCGGGGATCCTTCCCAGATCGATTTACCCAAAGGCGTAAAGAGCGGCCTCAAGGATGCCGTCGAGGTCTTGCACGACGTGCGCGGCATCGCCATGACCCGCTTCTTGAAAGAAGACGTGGTGCGTCATCCTCTGGTGGCGCGCATCGTCGCCGCTTATGAAAGCCAGCCGAATGCCCACTGACATGCCCACTGCCAGCCGCCGTCTCGACCTTGCCGTGCAATATGCGTGTGACCGGAGCGGACTACCCGCGCGGCCCCAGTTCCGGCAGTGGGCGCGGGCCGCCCTGGTCGGCGGTGGCGAGATCACCATCCGCCTCGTCGAAGTGGACGAGGGTAGGGCGCTCAACCGCGATTACCGTGGCAAGGATTACGCCACCAATGTGCTCTCGTTTCCCTATGCGAGCGCGCCCCGGGTGTGCGGTGATCTCGTGCTCTGTCCTGCCGTGGTGGCGCAGGAGGCCGAAGCGCAGGGCAAGACGCTGGAAGCCCACTATGCCCATCTCGTGGTGCATGGCATGTTGCACTTGCAGGGCTGGGACCACGAGGACGATGCAAGCGCCGAGGCCATGGAGGCGCGTGAGCGGGAAATTCTCGCCGGTCTCGGTTATCCTGATCCCTACGCTTGATGCGCGCCTGCGCTTCGTTGCCATGGATAGTTCCAGTTCGCCCCGACCGAGTTTTTTCGAACGTCTTTCTTCCTTGCTCTTGCGCGAGCCCGAGGACCGCGAGCAGGTGCTCCAGCTCCTGCACTCCGCCTATGAGCGCAATCTCATGGATGCCGATGCGCTTAGCATCATCGAAGGCGCGCTCGCGGCTTCCGAGACCTTGGTCGCGGATGTGCTCGTGCCGCGGGCGCAGATGGATGTGATCGACATCGACACGCCCCTGGCCGAAATCACTGCTTTCGTGATTCGCACCGGGCATTCGCGCTTTCCTGTCATCGAGGGCGACCGCGACAACGTGCTCGGCATCTTGCTCGCCAAGGACCTGTTGCGAGCGCAGCTGGGCAAGGGCTTTCGCATCCGTGACTGGCTCCGGCCGGCGGTGTTCATTCCCGAATCGAAGCGGCTCAACGTGCTCTTGCGCGAGTTCCGCGTGTCGCGCAATCACATGGCCATCGTCGTGGACGAATACGGCGGCGTGGCCGGCCTGGTGACGATCGAGGACGTGCTTGAGCAGATCGTCGGCGACATCGAGGACGAGTACGACTTCGACGAGGCGCACGCCAACATCCGCCTCGATGCGGCCGGCCGTTATCGGGTCAAGGCCAGGACCGGAATCGATGCGTTCAACCAGGCGTTCGGCACCCATTTCGCCGATGCCGAATTCGATACCATCGGCGGCCTCATTCTGCGCCACCTGGGGCGGGTGCCGCGGCGCAACGAAACAGTGGAGATCGAGGGCATTCGCTTTCATGTGCTGCGCGCCGACAGCCGCCGTCTCTATACCTTGATGGTCGACCGGCGTCCGCCGCCCCCTGCCGAGGCGGCCAAGGCGCCGCAGGAAGACGCTTGAGCTTGGCAAGACTGTCCGCGGGCTGGCCGATGCGCCGCATCGCCTTGCCGCTGGCTTTTTTGGTCGGGGCGGCTGCGGTCCTTGCTTTCGCGCCGTTCGAGCAATTCTGGCTCCTGCCGCTTTGTTTGGCCTGCCTCTTTCGTCTGTTCGCCTGCGCGCCAGATTGGCGTGCCGCGGCGTGGCGCGGCGCCGTCTTTGGCCTGGGCTTTTTTCTTGCCGGCGTGTCTTGGGTCTATGTCAGCCTGTCCGTCTTCGGCGGCATGGCCATGCCGCTCGCGGCGCTCGCCACCTTGCTGTTCTGCGCCTATCTCGCCCTGTTTCCCGCCTTGCTCGGCGGCCTCCTACGGCGCTTTTGGCCTACCGCCGCGTGGCGCCAGGCGCTGCTCTTCGCCGCTCTCTGGGCGCTAGCCGACCTGCTGCGCGGCTCATTGTTTACCGGCTTTCCTTGGCTTGCGCTCGGCTATGCTCAATCGCCCCCCAGTCCTTTGGCAGGATATGCGCCTGTGTTGGGGGTCTATGGCCTTACCCTGCTGACCGCGCTCGTCGCGGCTTGGCTGACGTGGCGGCCCTGGGGTTGGCTAGGCGTCGCCATAGTGCTGGCGGGCGGCTGGGGGTTGCGGCAGGTGCAATGGACGGCGCCCCAGGGCGAGCCCGTCAGCGTCGCGCTGGTGCAAGGCAATGTGGCCCAAGATCTGAAATGGCGGCCGGAGCGCTTCGCCGCCACCCTTGCCTTGTATCGAGAGTTGGTCAGCCGCCACCCCGCGCGTCTCACCATTTTGCCGGAAACCGCGCTGCCGGCCTTTCTTGAGGCCATTCCGCATGATTACCTGATGCAGCTCAAGGCCCTGGCTGCCCGCGAGCAGGGCGACCTGCTCCTGGGCGTGCCCACCGGGACGGAAGCGGCCTACTGGAATAGTGCCGTCAGCTTTGGCGCCTCGCCCAGCCAGTATTATTCCAAAGCGCATCTCGTGCCCTTTGGCGAGTTCATCCCGCCAGGGTTTGCTTGGTTCTTGCGGCTTGCCCGCATTCCCATGTCGAATTTCAGCCCCGGCCCGCCTTCCCAGCCGCCGCTCGCTCTGGCCGGGCAGCGCCTGGCGGTGAACATCTGCTACGAAGACGTATTCGGCCGCGAGCTCTTGCCCGCCCTGCCGGCGGCGACGCTCTTTGTGAATATGTCCAATACGGCTTGGTTCGGCCGCTCGCTGGCGCAGCCGCAGCACTTGCAGATCGCCCGGCTGCGCGCCTTGGAAACCGGGCGCCCCATGCTGCGCGCCACCAATACCGGCATGACCGCCGTGGTGGCCCCGGATGGCCAGGTGACGGCGCTGCTCCCGCCCTTTACTACCGGCGTGCTGACGGCCCACCTCTACGGCTATGGCGGGCTGACGCCCTATGCGCGCCTTGGCGATGCAGCGGCGCTCTGCCTTGCCCTGGTGGCGCTTGGGCTCGCCTTGCTTACCCCTCGCGGCGCCAAAAGCAAGTAAAATCCGGGCCTTTCCGTCTCTCCGAGTGCGTCCCATGAGCACCAGCAATCCTTCCGCCCAAAAGCCCACTTTCCAGGAAATCATCCTGCGCTTGCAGGCGTACTGGGACCAGCAAGGCTGCGCCC
>JAOAIO010000074.1 GCA_026414665.1 Azovibrio sp. | reverse complement strand
GTTGACGATGCGCTGCAGAAAAGCTTGCAGCAAGAGCTGCGGGCCGGCTTCCTTGTACTGGAAGCGCTCGATCCAGGCATCCGCATTCTCGCGGAAGAACTGCTGGAAGGCCGCAAGGAGCTTGGTGAGGTCGAGCCGTCGGTCGGCGGGGCGGATATACCACGCTTGCTGCTGCGGCAGCATGTATTGGGTGCTGAAGGTCAGCTCGCGCGGGATGACTTCGCGGTAGATGCGGTTGCTGATCTCGGCCGACGGAAAGCGTCGAATCAGCCCCAGGTCTTCGACGTATTGCAGGTCGTCGCTGGGCAGATCATGCACGGCTTCGTCGCCGCCAGCGAGCAAGCGGCTGATGACGGCGTGCACGCGCGGCTCTCTGAGCTTGTCGGTGAGCTGGTCCAAGTGTGTGGCGCGGCTTTGGATCAGCCGCTCGCGCGCAGCCTTGTAGCGCTCCAGCGTCACCGGCTGGCTACGGTTTTTGCGCAGCTCCTTGTCCTTCCAGGTGCATTCGTGCCCCAGCGCATTGACCAGCCAGGGCTGCCCGCGTGTGTCTTCCCACAGCTCCGGCCAGATGGCGTCATCGAACGTCTGGCCGGTGGCTTCGGTGTGCTGCTGCCAAAGTGTGCGCGTTTCCTCTTCGCTGAAGTTGCCCAGCCGCAAGGATTCGGCCTTGATGTTGAAGGCGCTGCCGCCCGTGATGATCTCGCCGCCTCCGCTGTGGATGCGGTAGTCGCGCACGTCGCGTTCCCCGCAAAGCACCACGGTCTGTGGAAAGGCCACCGGACGCTGCGCGTAGCCGGCCCGAATCTGCCGCAGCAGCGAAATCAGCGTGGCGCCCACCAGGGCATCGACTTCGTCCAAGAGCAGCACGGTGGGGTGAGTGGGATTCATCTGGCTCCAGTGCCGTAGCAATGCCGTGAGCCGGTCGCGTGGTTCGATGGCTTCGCCTTCGCGGCGATACCACTCGTAAAGCGCACGCTCGCCCGTGCTGTCCTCGATCGAGCGCGCGAGGGCGTGGCAGGCGGCGCTGATGCCGGCCTCTACGTCGCCGCGGGCGGCTTGCGCCCCCTCGATGTTGGCGTAGGCGCAGCGGTAGCGGCCTTGGGTATTCAGATACTGCATCAGCGCCAAGAGCGCCGTGGTCTTGCCGGTCTGGCGCGGGGCGTGCAGGACGAAGTAGCGCTTGGCCTCGATGAGGCCCAGCACTTCCTCCAGATCGATGCGGGACAGGGGATCCAGCAGGTAGTGGTCCCCAGGAATCGACGGGCCGGCGGTGTTGAATTGCTTTTCGGTCATGCTACTTGCCTGGTATCGGTGCCGCTGTTGCTCACGTCATCGAGGCGTACAACGCGGTGGCTGGTGCCGCTTGTAAGTCATACATTCATCGCGTTGGCTCGAAAATCCGTCAGGCGCAAGCAGTGCGCGAGAAGCTGGGTCGCTTACGCCATGGCGTGCCAGGCAAGCGGCCTGTCATTTTGCCACAATGGCATGGGGTTTGATAGGTCGGGCCTGTGCCGTGGCGTCCTCGCGCCATTGGAGCGGCTTATTGCCGGAATGTCTTGTGGCAGCTCCGGCAGCTTTCTTGCACGGCTTGGTAGGCGGGCTTGACGCGGCTTAATTCGCCGCTTTCGGCGGCGGCGAGCAGGGCGTCTACCGTTTTTAGGAAGTGCTCGCGTTCGGCGGCGAAGCGTTCTGGCGCTTGCCAGACTTGGGCCGTGGCTTTGCTCGGCGGATAGTGCGTGTCGGGGCCGAAATGCGGCCAGGGCGTGTCTTTCTGCGCCTGTAGGGCGCGGGCATGCTGTAGGAAGGTTTCGGGCGCATAGCGGTTTTCGCGCAATTGCACGCCCATCGGCTCGAAGCTGCGCAGGATCGCCTTGAAGGCTTTTTGCCGGCTTGCCACGGGTTGTCCGGGGCGCGTGTCTTCGACTTCACCGCAGGCGCTAAGGAGTAGGGCGGTCAGCAGGAGGGGCAGGATCTGGCGCAACATCGCTTGGACTTGGAAATGCGGGAGGCGCAATGATAAAGGATTGGCGCCAACAAAAAAGCCGGGCACGCCCGGCTTGGGAGCAGAGCGCGCCTGGCTTAGGCCGTGAGGCCTTCTAGCAGGGCTTGCAGTTCGCCGCTTTGGTACATCTCGCGCATGATGTCGCAGCCACCGATGAATTCGCCTTTGATGTAAAGCTGGGGGATGGTCGGCCAGTTGGCGTATTCCTTGATGCCTTGGCGGATTTCCTCGTCGAGCAGGACGTTGATGGCGACGAAATCCTTGAGGCCGCAGCGTTTGAGTATTTCCGCGGCGGTGGCGGAAAACCCGCATTGAGGAAATTGCGGCGTGCCTTTCATGTAGAGCACCACGGGGTTTTGGTGGACGGTGGTCTCGATTTCTTTCTGTACATCGCGGGACATGAGGTTCTCCGTTGGCGGTTGATGCGAAGTGGCGGCTGGCCGGGTCTTGCAGGCGCGTGTGTTGCGGTGCGCTGGGCCACGAGCGGCTTGCGGCGGTTTTCAGGGCGCCAGAGGCAGATAGCCGCCGCTGATGCGCTCGTGACCGGCCAGGTCTTGCCAAGTTTGCACGCCTTGGAATCCGGTAGCGCGCAACAAGTTCCGGCTGGCTGGGCCTTGCTGCCAGCCGTGCTCGAAGAGCAGCCAGCCGCCTGGTTCGAGGTGGGCCGGTGCCGCCGCGACGATGTGGCGGATGGCGGCAAGGCCGTCGGCTTCGTCGGTGAGCGCCAGGCGAGGCTCGAAGCGTAGGCCATCGCCGTCTAGGTGCGGGTCGTGGGCGTCGATGTAGGGCGGATTGGCGACGATGAGGTGAAAGCGCTCGGCCGTTAGGGCGGTGAACCAGTCGCTTTGCCGCCAGCGCACCGGCGCTGCGAGCGCGGCGCCGTTGGCCTCGGCCACGGCCAAGGCGGCAGGCGAGATATCGACGGCGCTGACTTGAGCGCCCGGGTATTCGAGCGCCAGGCTGATGGCGATGGCGCCGCTACCGGTCCCGAGGTCGAGCACGTGGGGCGTGGCGGCGCCTAGCGCCCGCAGGGTGTCGAGCGCCAAGTCGACGAGTTCTTCGGTTTCCGGGCGCGGCACCAGCACCGCGGGCGAGACTCGGAGCGTATGGCCGCGAAAGCCGGCGCTGCCAAGTAAATAGGCGAGCGGTTCTCCGGCGGCGCGGCGGGCCACGAGGGCGGCTAGCCGAGTCTGCTGCGCTGGGGTCAGCCAGGTTTCCGGGCGGCAGATCAGCTCGGCGTGCGTCAGGCCGGTGACATGCTCGACGAGGCGCCGCGCATCGAGCGCGTCGACCTGCCGCCGGGCGGCTTGGAGCCAGTGGTCCAGTCTCATGCTTCTCCGGCGAGCGCGGCGAGTTGTGCCATTTGGTGTTCGGTATTCAAGGCGTCGATGATCTCGTCCAAGTCGCCGTCCATGACCGCGGCGAGCTTGTAGAGGGTGAGATTGATGCGATGGTCGGTGACGCGGCCTTGCGGGAAATTGTAGGTACGGATGCGTTCCGAGCGGTCGCCGCTGCCCACCAGGCTTTTGCGCGTTGCCGCTTCTTGTGCCTGCTGGGCGCGGCGCTGCATGTCCTTGATGCGGGCGGCGAGCACTTTCAGGGCGGCGGCTTTGTTTTGGTGTTGCGAGCGGCCATCCTGGCATTCCGCGACGATGCCCGTGGGCAGGTGGGTGATGCGCACCGCCGAGTCGGTCTTGTTGATGTGCTGGCCGCCGGCGCCGGAGGCGCGAAACGTGTCGATCTTGAGTTCAGCGGGGTTGAGCGCGATGTCGCCGATGGCATCGGCCTCGGGCAGCACGGCGACCGTGCAGGCCGAAGTGTGGATGCGGCCTTGGGTCTCGGTTTCGGGCACGCGCTGGACGCGGTGGCCGCCGGATTCGAATTTGAGGCGGGAGTAGGCGCCGTTGCCGACCACGCGGCAGATCACTTCCTTATAGCCGCCGAGTTCCGAGGCGCTGGCAGAGAGCACTTCCACCTGCCAGCGTCGGCGCTCGGCATAACGGCTATACATGCGCAGCAAGTCGCCGGCGAATAGGGCGGATTCGTCCCCGCCGGTGCCGGCGCGGATTTCGAGCAGGATGTTGCGCTCGTCGTTCGGGTCGCGCGGCAGCAACTGCTTTTGCAATTCCAGTTCGAGTGCCGGCAGGCGCGCCTTGGCCGCGGCGATTTCTTCTTCCGCCAGGGCGCGCATGTCGGGATCGGTGAGCAGCGCGCTGGCTTGTTCCAGATCGGTTTCGGTTTGGCGATAGGTGGCGTAGAGCCGCACCACCGGTTCGATTTCGGCGCGTTCGCGGCTGATGCGGCGGAATTGCTCCATATCCCGGGCGGTGTCGGCGCTGGCCAACAACGCGTCTACTTCGGCAAGGCGCAAGGCAAGCTGGTCGAGTTTTTGGCGGATGCTCGGTTTCATGGTGGTGAATGCGGGGCTACAGGCGCAGGGGAAGGCAAGGCCCCGGCGCTAGAGCAGGAACAGCGTGGCGAGGCCGAGGAAAATGAAGAAGCCGCCCGAGTCGGTGAGCGCCGTGATCATCACCGAGCCGCCGACGGCCGGGTCGGCGCCGAGGCGTTGGCGCAGCATGGGGATGCCGACGCCGGCGAGCGCGGCGAGCAGCAGGTTGAGGGTCATGGCGGCGGTCATGACCACGCCGAGCGAGGCGCTGCCATACAGCCACCAGGCCAGAAAGCCGAGCAGGCCGCCCCAGATGAGGCCGTTGATGAGGGCCACGCCGAGCTCCTTTTTGAGCAGGCGCCGGGTGGCGTCGGGCTTGACCTGGCCCATGGCGATGGCGCGCACGATCATGGTGATGGTCTGGTTGCCGGAATTGCCGCCGATGCCGGCGACGATGGGCATGAGCGCGGCGAGCGCGACGAGCTTTTCGATCGAATCTTCGAAAGCGCCGATGACGCGCGAGGCGACGAAGGCGGTGACGAGGTTGATCGCCAGCCACGACCAGCGGTTTTTCACCGAATCCCAGACCGGGGCGAAAATGTCTTCCTCTTCTTTCAGACCGGCTTGCGCGAGCTGCTCAGCATCCGATTCCTCGCGGATGAAGTCGACCACGGCCACCAGGGTGAGGCGGCCGATGACGCGGTTTTCAGCGTCTACGACTGGCGCGGAGACGAGGTCGTAGCGTTCAAAGGCTTGCGCCGCCTCTTCGGCGTCATCCTCGGGATGAAAGCGCACCACGTCCTTGGCCATGACCTGCTGCACTTCCGTTTCCGGGTCGTTGATGAGCAAGGCTTCGAGGGTGAGCACGCCTTGGAGGCGGTTGTCGCGGTCCACGACGAAGAGCTTGTCGGTGTGTTCGGGCAGCTCGTCGAAGCGGCGTAGGTAGCGCAGCACCACTTCCAGGGTCACGTCCTCGCGGACGTTGACCATGTCGAAGTCCATCAGGCTGCCGACCGTGTCTTCCGGGTAGGAGATGGCGGCGCGTAGCTGCTCGCGTTCCGCGCTGGGCAGGGCCTGGAACACATCCTCGACCACTTCCTGGGGCAAGTCGGGCACCAGGTCGGCAAGCTCGTCGGTATCGAGCGATTCGGCGGCGGCTACCAGCTCGTGGCGCTCCATCGACTCGATCAGGGTTTCCCGGACCGCGTCGGAGACTTCGAGCAGGATTTCGCCGTCCCGCTCCGCCTTGACCAGATCCCAGACCAGCAGACGGTCTTCGAGCGGCAGGGGTTCGAGGATGTAGGCCACGTCGGCCGGGTGCATCTTGTCGAGCTTGTGCCTGAGCTCGTTCAAGTTCTGCTTGTGCACCAGTTCTTCGACCAGATCGTGGCGCGGCATGTCCTGGCGGTGCACCAGGTCTTCGACCAGCTTGTGCCGGGCGAGCAGGGTCTGCACCTCGTGGAGGCGGTCCTGCAAGTCGTCCGTGTCGGTCAGCTGGGTGTCTTCGGTCATGGTGCGGCGCCGCAAGGGATCGGGCATTTTAGCATCGAAGCCGCGCGGCTTCCCGGCTTTTGCGGAAGGTGCGACGGCCGCGTGTTCAGGGCAGTTGCGCGGCGGGCATGCGCGCCAGGATGATGGCGGTCTTTCTAGCGAGACCGGGGGCGTTGCGGTTGCGGTCGTAAAAGCGCGGGTTCGGCACCATGGCGGCGAGTCGGGCGGCCTGGGGTGGGGTGAGCTGCGCGGCGCTGCTGCCGTAGTAGTGGCGGGCCGCTGCTTCGGCGCCGAACACGCCATTGCCCCATTCAATGACGTTGAGATAAACCTCGAAGATTCTTTCCTTATCCCACAAAGTCTCGATCATCAGCGTGATGACGGCTTCTTGAGCCTTGCGCAGCCAGGATTTGGTCGGCGTGAGGAATAGGTTCTTCGCCAGTTGCTGGGAGATGGTCGAGCCGCCGGCTACGAAACGGCCCTTTTTCTGGTTTTTTTCCAGCGCCTTCTGGATGCCTTGCCAGTCGAAACCCTCGTGATCGACGAAGCGCGCATCTTCGGCGGCGATGATGGCGCGTTTCAAGTGCGCGGAGATGCGGCCATAGTCGACCCACTGGTACTGGAGCGTCGCGTCCGGCGCCTGCTGCCGCAGTTCGGCGAGGCGTAGGCTCATGAAGCGGGTTTCCTGGGGTGGGACCCATTTCCACCATAATACCCAGCCGAGAAACCAGAGCTGGGCGAGCAGCGCGAGCCCGATGCCAAGTAGCAGCCCCCATTTGAGCGCGGTCAGGGCGCGGGCGCACAGGCGTTTCAAGGGTAGCTTTGCCTCAAGCGGGTGTGGCGGCCTGCAATTCGCGCCGCAGTTGCGCGAGCAGCGCGCCGGTTTCGGGGCGGATGCCGCGCCAGATCAAAAAGGCTTCGGCGGCCTGTTCCACCAACATGCCGAGTCCATCGGCACGGCGGCTGGCGCCAGCGGCGCGGGCTTGCGTCAGGAACGGGGTTTCGCCTTGGCCGTACATCATGTCGTAGGCCAAGGCGCCAGGGGCGTACAGCCCATCGGGCAAGGGCAGGGCAGCGCCGCCTAGGCTGGCCGAGGTGGCGTTGATGACGAGGTCGAAGGCTTGGCCGGCGAGTTCGGCGAAGCTACCGCCGGCTATGGGGCAGCGCGTGTCTGGCGCGAATGCGGCGGCCAGCGCTGCGGCTTTGGCCGGGCTGCGGTTGGCGATGCGCAGCTGGGCGGGCTGGTTTTCGAGCAGCGGCAGAATGACGCCGCGCGCGGCGCCACCGGCACCCAGCAGCAGGATGCGCCGTCCGGCCAGGGCAAAGCCGAGATTGGTTTCGATGTCGCGCACCAAGCCGGCGCCATCGGTGTTGTCGCCCCGGATATGGCCAGCTTCCAGGCTCAGGGTGTTGACCGCGCCGGCCAGCCGGGCCCGGGGGCTAAGACTGTCGCAGAGGCGGAAGGCCGCTTCCTTGAAGGGCACGGTGACGTTGGCGCCGCGGCCACCTTCGGCCATGAAGCGGCGCACGGCGCCCGCAAAGTCGTCAAGGGGGGCAAGCCGCGCCTCGTAGCGGATGTCGGCGCCGGTTTGGGCGGCGAAGGCGGCGTGGATGCGCGGGCTCTTGGAGTGGGTGATCGGGTTGCCGAAGACGGCGTAAAGGTCGGTCATGGCCAGCAGCTTCGGGGAAAGAGCGGCAATTTTACTCCCGACCTCGATCCGGCGGTGTGGCTTACTGGGTTTCGAGGCTGTCGCTGCGGGTGAAGGTCCAGGCTCGGGTGATGACGAGTTGGTCGGTGTCGGCGCGGATGGCGGGCGGGAAGGGGGCGTAGGGGGCGGCCATGTGCACGATGCGCCGGGCGGCGTCATCGAGGATCTTGTGGCCCGAGGAACGGTCGATGCTGACCAGGACGACTTCGCCATCACGGTTCAAGGTCACGGTCAGGACCAAGGTGCCGTAGAGCTTGCCGCGCGCGGCTTCGGGATAGTTGAGCGTGCCGACGCGCTCGACCTTTTGCCGCCAGTCTTCGATGTATTGCGCGAAGCGGTATTCGCTGGTGCGGGCGCCGATGAATTTCTTGCGCGGCCGCTTGTTGTATTCCTCGGTGTTCTTGCCAATCTCGCCTTCCAGGCGGGCCATGGCCCGGGCGGCTTCGGCTAGGTCGAAGCCGGTGCCGGGGCTGGGCTGGGGCTCGGCTGCCTTGGTTTCGAGCTGGGTCTTGAGCTGGCTGGTGCGGGCGAGCAGCTCGCGTTGGCGGCGTTCGAGCTCTTGCACCCGACGCTGCATATGTTCGAGTTGCTCGCCCGACTGGTGCTGCTGGGTGGGCGGTAGCGGTGTCTTGACGCGCCGGTTCTGGTCGGTATTGCCGCCGCCATCGAGATGAGCCTGGGCCAGGGCTTGCGCATCGCTGGGCTTTTGCGCCGAGCGGCTATTGACCAGGATCACGTCCAGGGCTTGGTTTTGCAGCTTCCGGGCGGCATCGGGGAAACTAAAGTGCAGGGAGAGCAGCAGACCTGTCTCTTATACACATCT